>JBJOPY010000035.1:0-60274 GCA_046050405.1 Bacteroidota bacterium
AAGACCTGACCGAGGAGTTGCCGGATGCTCCGCATGGCGAAGCAGTCTTTGCAAAATTCCCCGTCGTCGGGAAGCTGAAGCGCGAGCATCCATGACCGTTGCGAGGGAATCATTTCAACCACTGGCCCCGTATCACCTTCGATGGCGCTCCCATGCCGTTCAGGGCGGTGCAAGTCCCCTCGGTCTGGCGGAGATGGCCGGGGTTCTCGATAATTCCTTAGCTTTCCCGAAATTCTCTTCCCTATGCAGAAACTAGAAGACAGCCTCAAATACCAGACTTGGAGTGCCGACCTCAAGGCCAATGGCATCACGCTGGCAGGGCTCGAGGAACTGAGCACGGTTCGAAAAAAGAATGGGGAGGTTCTCTTCTCCCTCGTGAAAATGGAGGCAAAGGCCCCCGAAGGCAACCCGCTCCTCCCGATTGTCATGCTGCGCGGCAACTTCGTCTCCGTACTCACCTGCCTGGTCGACCGGCACACGCGCGAGGAGTTCCTGCTCCTGGTCTGCCAACGCCGCGTCGCCAACGGTGCCTTGTTTTACGAGCATCCAGCGGGCATGTGCGACGACCAGGCAGACCCTTATGGCGTGGCCCTGGTCGAGGTGAGCGAAGAGACCGGGATGGAAATTCAACGGGAGTGGTTGACGCTTCACAATCCAGAACGGCTCTATTCTTCCCCGGGATTGCTCGACGAGGCGGGGTTCTTCTTCAGCTGCGAGATCGAAATGGACCGATCGGAAATCGACTCCTACCACATGAAGCGCGGCGGGCACTATGGCGAGGGCGAATTCATTCATACCTACGTCGCTCGGCACGGGGAAGCCAAGCGCCTCATCAAAAATGTCAGCGGACTCCTGGCCATCTACCTCTGGGAGGAGTGGAGGGGGCACACGCGGGACGGGGCAGGCTCATGATGCCCAGGTGGCAGGGTTCCCTGGCGAAACCCCGCCATCCGTGTCTTTGCAGCTCCGGGGCGCGGACGGGCTGGCCATTCAGAATCTCAGTTCTGGCAACCTCAGCTTCTCCTCGTTCACGAAGTCGTACAAGGCCGCACGACGCAGGCGGAAGTAGGCCACCCAGTAGGATTGCAGCGCACGTACATAGCCCAGCCGGGCATTGTCTTTTTCATTCTGGGCGATTTGGAGGTTTGTGATGTCGATCTTGCCGATCAGATAGCGGTTCTTGGCGACCTCGAAACGGCGCTGGGCAATGGTGTCGCTCTTCGATGCCAGCACCAACTGCTGCTGCATCTGTAGGAAATCCATCACGGTGAATCGGATGTCTCGTTCCAGCATGCGCTGTTCGAGCTGGACTTTGGTCTTGACCTGTTCTTTTTGAACCAATGCGGACTGAACCCTCGCCTTTCCCCTTCCCCATTGCAGGATCGGAATCGAAAACCCAATGCTCGCCGTTTGCTGTTTGGCGAGGTTTTGATAGGACTCGCCGATGGTGCCATCGCTATTGTTGAGTCCGTAGGCTGCGGTCAGGCTTGCGGTGGGCCGGGTCCCTGCGCTCGCTTGGGCGACAGCACTTTCAGCCTCCAGACCGCGCGCCTCATAGTCCATGGGGGCGCTCCTGTTCTGGAACGCCTCTGCGATGGCAAACCCGGGATTCACGTCGATGAGCCTCAATGCTTCCGGATGCTCCACGACGATGCCCTCCGCGTTTTCGATGCCCAGGGCGATGGCAAGCTCCAATCTGGCCTTCTGGATGCTCACCTCGGCTTGCTGCACCTGTACCTTGGCGTTCAAAAAGGCAAGTTCTGTCTGGAGAAGGTCGTTCTCAGCGATCTTCCCCACCTTGTAGCGGCCTTCGGAGATGTTATGGATGCTGTCCGTGATGCTCAGGTTGAACTGGGCGTTTTCCAGGCTCATCTGCGAGATGTACACCTCGAAGTATTTGTCGGCGATGTCCACTGCCGCATCTTCCAGCGCCTCCAGATATCGCCGTTCCGCGACCTCGTACTGCACGGGCCTGATCTTCTGCTGCCACCGCAAGGGATTGAAATCAAATATCGGCTGACTGAATCCGACCAGTAGCGGCGTGGCTTGGTAGAAACGGTACCCATTGGTGCCAAAGACATCCAACCGCGTGAGCCCTGAACTCAGATAGATGCTGCCACCCGTGGGTGCAATTTGCTGGGAAAGGGTGACGTTCGCGGATGAGAATGCGCGGTTCTGCTGCCGGAAGGCAATCGTCCCGTCGGGTTGTATGATTTGTCCGATGGTTCTTATCAGTCCGGGTGCATTGACGTCTGCGCGCAACTGTGGCAGCAATCCGGTGCGAAAGGCCTGATAGTCCCAGTGTGCACTCGCCAAGTTTTGGCCTGCGATC
Source organism: Bacteroidota bacterium (assembly GCA_046050405.1). GTDB lineage: Bacteria > Bacteroidota > Bacteroidia > J057 > JADKCL01 > JADKCL01. The sequence continues at coordinate 2,333 of JBJOPY010000035.1, forward strand.
TTGGCTGCGGGGCTGCGGGTTTGGCCCGCGTGAATCGCCTCGGCAAGTGTCAGCGGATGGGTCTGCTGCGCAGGGAGGCGTCCCGGAGCAATTGCAGCAAGGCAGCAGCACAATAGCAGCGCCGCGACCCGCGACCGATAGGATGCCGTTCCGTGCAAAAACATTCGCCGGCGAATGGAATCCGCCGTTCCATGGCCAGGCATGGGCTTCAAATACTGAAAGTGTGGATGCATTGTTTTTCCGGGATTTATTCACTGCGGAGGGAAATGACGGGATCTTGCTTCGCCGCCTTGAGGGCAGGGAAAAAACCGAAGAACACGCCGACCGAGAATGCCACCAGAAAGGCGAGGATGACCGGGAACCAGGACAGCAGTGTAGGGACGTCAAAAAGCTCCCGGATCGCGATGCTGAGCCCGATACCGAATCCCACTCCTGCCAATCCCCCGATGATGCTCAAGGTCACCGACTCACTCAGGAACTGCAGCACGATGTCCCGCCGCATGGCACCCAGGGCCAAGCGTACACCGATCTCCTTGATCCGTTCCATCACGGACGCAAACATGATGTTCATGATCCCGATGCCCCCGATTAGCAGCGATATCGCCGCGATGGAGATCAGCACCAGGTTGAACATATCGGTCGTTTGCTGCTTCTGCTCCAGCAACTCCTCGGGAATCTTGACCTTCGTGTCGATCACCCCGTTGTGCCGGCGTTCCAGCATCCTCCGAATGATCTCTGCGACCTTCACCATGTCATATCCCTTGGCCACTGCCACTGTCATGCGGTCAACTTGATGATAGTTGTCGGATTCGGGCGATGGGGCCATGCCCTCATCTTCCCCGTTCCTCATCGAGGGCATCTGTGCCTGCTGGAGGTCGACGGGTGAAATGCGGTTGCGGTTCCGATATCGCAGCAGCACCGTCTCGATGGGCGCGTAAATGTCAAGATCGTAGTCCCTTACACCCAAGTCCATGAGATTTGCCTTTGAAAACTTGCGCTCAGCTGCGACACCCACGACCGTCAACCAATTCTTCCCAACCTTGATTTTCTTGCCGATCGGACTCTCCTGCGCGAAAAATTTGCTTTTGACCCCGGCCCCGATCACGCATACCGTGGCGGCATTCTTAGCCTGGGCGGGAGAGAACCCGGACTCGCCGTGGTCCATTTTGAAGGATACATGCTGAAAAAACACATTCGTCACTCCCACCAGTTTTCCGCTTCGCTTGCGCCCGCTTCTCATAAATGTCGTTTCCAGCACGATTTCGGGGCTGACTTTCACCACGGGGGGAATGATCTCCTCGAAACTCTCCGCGTCTGCGACCGTCAACCCTGGCGAGAACTTCTGCGTTGTATTTTCCTTGCCCGTTTCCTCAGTCACCTCCTCCTCCTTTTGCTGTGAGATTGGCTCGATGATCAGGTTGTTGGCACCCAGGATGTTCATTTGCTCCAGAATCTTCTCCTGCGCCCCCTGACCGATGGCCATCATCGCGATCACCGCGCCCACCCCGAAAATGATGCCCAGCGAAGTCAGGAAACTCCTCAGCGGCCGCTGGGCAAGCGATTCCAATGCCATTTGAAGGTTGTATGTAAGTTTCTGCATCAGAGAGGGCTCATTGCAAGCGTTTCATTTCCAGCTCATCCGCATCATCGGGCTTGGAGAGGAAAAGTTCATCCTCCATTTCCACGCCCTTTTCCACAATGACGTAGTTTTCATTTTCCGCGCCGAGCTTCACCTCCTGGCGAATCGTCGATCCGCCTTTTCGCTTGAAGACATAGGCGATCGAGTCATCCAGTACATGGACGCATTCCAGCGGGATGAAGCGGGCATTCTCAAGGGTGGAAATGATGATTTCATTGCTGGTCGTCATCGCAGGTCGCAGCGTACTGTCCCTCTCGTGGATCTTGATCTTCACCTCGAACACCTTGGAATCCGAATTGGGTCGCTGCTCCCCCACATTTGCGACTGACGTCACCTCCCCAGTGAGACGCTTGTCCGGATTGGCATCCAGACTGACGCGCACCGATTGTCCGGCCTTGACTTTCTGGATGTCCACCTCATTCACATAGGTGACCGATTGCATCTTGGTCAAATCCGGAAGCGTCGCCACCGTCGGGTCCCAAGGGCTCACCGTGGACCCCACCACCCGCTTCTTGCCGTCCCATTCGCGGGCGTAGATCAACATCCCCGGCTCCGGTGCAAGGATCGTGAACTGCGACAGGATCTCCTGGTCCTCTTGAAACCTCTGCTGCTCCTTGAAGAGGTCGGCTTCTGCTTCGCGCATCTTGGCTGTGGCCTGCTTCACCTTTGTTTCGTAGTTGGCCATGCTCTGGTTGTAGTTGCGCACAGCCTTCTCATACTCGATTTCTGCCTGCCTCCGGGTGGAGGGCGATTCGTACGTGCTTTCGTCCTTTTCCAGCCTCCTTTGCTCTTTGGCATACCGCAGATTGACCAGTTCGTCACGCGTCTGCGACAGTGTCAAGGTACAATCGAGTTTTGCCTGCGTCACCATGGACTGGAATTTCTGAAGGTTGATTTCCACCTCCCTGAGCTTGGCAACAATCTCAGACTTGTCGAGTTCGGCGACCACATCCCCGGGAGCCACCACTGTGCCTTCAGGGGCAAGCCGTGTGATCTTCAGCTGGAAAATCCCGGCTTTTCGCGCGCCTGAGGGACCGAGAATGTCGACCGAGTTCTGTGCCTGCAATTCACCGGTCGTCGTGACCACCACCTCAAACTTTCCCTCCTGCGGTCTTTGGAGAACCTCTGCGGACTTGTCCCCGCCACAGCCCGTCAACACCATGAAAGCCAAGGGAATGATCGTCCGTCCAACCATATTGATTCTCACGCGAGTAGCCATGCCGGTATAGGTTGATTTTTGCAACGCTACGAAATTACTAAGGTATTCTTAGCTTTTCAATGACAGGACCGAGCTCCGTGGGAGGAGGGTTTGAGAGCGGAAGGTGCGATCAGGTTGGAGCTTTTCAAGACTGGCTCCACCCCTAATCCGGAAAAGCATCGGCTCCTGACCCTTGCACAAGCCTGGAATTGCCTCCGAATCAAGAAATGTGACAAGAAGATCCCGCCTCAGCCCCCAAGATTCACAACTCTGAAATCCGCGCCTTATTGGCGAGGCAGAAAGATCTCCCCCAGCATGCACCTGATGCTACCGCCACCCACATTCTCGATCGTCGGGATGGGGAAATGCACCACCTTCGCCCATAGCTCGATGAGATCCAGCTGGCTGTCGCTCAGCGACCTGTAGGCACGGCTGCTCATGGCCACAAACCGTTCCCTGCCACTGATCTCCAAGACATTCCCTGCGAACTCCTTCAACTGCTCCGGGCGCAGCTTCACGATACGGTGACCTCCTCCGCCAAGATATGCCATGACGCGCTCCCGCTCGACAGGATCGGGAATGGTGTAATCTGCCAGTACCACATAGTTCGTCCCGATGGAGAGCATCACGTTCGTATGGTAGATGGGCTTGCCGCTGGAATCCACGGCGTCGAAGACCACCGTACGGTAATTCAAGGTCTTGGCGACCTCCTTCAGAACGGTCTCGTTCGTTCTGGGCGAACGGCAGGCATATACGACACCATTGGTCCTGTCGAAAACCATCGATCCGGTGCCCTCAAGGTAGCGTCCTGTGTTCTCATGACGGCTTAAGTCCACCACCCGCCGGATTTCAAAGTACTTCTCGAGATCGTCAAGTACGTCCTGGCGCCTTTCCAGCCGGCGATTCTGAGCCATCATGGGGTAGAGGATCACCGTCCCGTCCTCATGTGTCGAAATCCAGTTGTTGGGGAAAATGGCATCCGGACGCACAGGGGAGGGCTTGTCATCCACGACATACAGGTTCACCCCGTTTGCACGCATCTCTGTCGCGACATTGTCGAACTCCTGCAACGCCCGGGATTGAAGGTCTTCTGCCGCGATGTCGCCCGGATTGTTCTGGAAAGCGTTGTTGGACGCAGTCTCGGGGTCGTACCCGAAGGCTGCGGGGCGCACCATCAAGATGGAATTCGTTGATTGCATTTTCAGTGGATTTCGAGCGGCAAATATAGCCATGAATTGGGAACTGGGGATCAATTGCCAATCCGGCACTCTTCCAAACATCCGGATCTGAGCATCCAACCTCAAACTATCGCGCAACACGTCTTGGAACCGGAACCCGTAAACAAACGCCCGGCACACTGGATCCGCGGTTCATGGATGGTCGCACATGTCTTCAGTTCTTCAGTCGCCCATCTTCCGTAATCCGTCACATCCTCGCAGGCACTTCGATCCCCAGCAACCCCAATCCCTCGCGAATCACTTCGGCAACCATCCTTGTGAGGTGCATCTTGGTGTTTTTGGCGACAGGGTCGGCAATGTCGCGGATGATCGACGTATTGTTCCAATTGTTGTACACCTTGGCGATGTCATAGAGATAGCTTGTGAGCACATTGGGGCGGTACTGCTGCGTGGCGATGAGTACCTGGTCGTTGAACTGCCCCGCCTTGACGAGAAGCTCGAGTTCCCTGGGATCCTCCAGCCTTGAAGGGTCAAGGGGGCCGTCCGGATCATAGCCCTGCTTTTTCAGCAAGCTTTGGATCCGTGCGTAGGTGTACTGCTGATAAGGGCCGCTGTCCCCTTGGATTTCGGTCCATTCGTCCATGTCGAAGGTGATCTTTTTCCCGGGGTCGATGCGCACCATCCCATATTTGATTGCCCCCCTTGAGACGACCGTTGCAATCTCGTGTCCCTCCGGGGCATCCATCACCCCTCCATTCACCTGACCCGCAAGGTGCTTGGTGTACACGACCGCCTCCATCTGATGAATCAAGTCGAAGAGCGGCACGGCGTTCCCCAGCCGCGAGGAGAACATGCCTTCCTTTCCTTCCACATACTCGTAATGGAGGTGGTGGCAATTGTCGGCCTGCTTCCAGCCCATCCTCTTCAGCACTGCAAACACCTGGCGGAAATGATGCGCCTGCCGCACATCGACGACATAGATGCTGCTCTCTATGCCGTTCTCCTCGAACTTCCTCCGCGCAAGCTCCACATCCTTTGTCAGGTAGAGGCCTGTCCCGTCACTCTTGATGAACATTGCAAAGCCCAGATTCGGATCCACATCGGTCAGATCCATCCCGATCGCCCCCTTGCTTTCTGTCAGGACGCCCTTGGCCATCATTTCCCGTGCATAGGCCATCGAAGGAGCATCCACGTCCGATTCCCAATACCAGGCATCAAACTTGACGTTTGCCCAGCGATAGACCTCTTCCATCAAGGCGATGCTCCATGAACGCGTTTCTCTCCATAGATCATGGTATTCGCCTTTTCCGGCTTCCAGCTGGTGCAGGATTTCGGTCATCCTGGCCCTCGCCTCCTCGCCATCGGGTGTACCCTCGATCCTGTGAATCAGGCCGTTGGCTTCCACATACATCCTCCCCAGCCAGGTTCCTTTGTCCTCCGCCGGGGCAGGCTCCCTGTTCACAAATTTCATGTACCATAGGCACTTCGCCACGTGCGTCCCGACATCCCCCGGAAACGTCGCCGCCACGATGTCGTAGCCCGCATACCGATGCATACGGATCAAGGCATCCCCGAGTGCCAGGTTCCGCATATGTCCCACGTGCATCTCCTTGTGTGTGTTCGGCTGCGAATATTCGATCATTGTCCTCGGTGTCGATTTCGTGAGGGGTCTCTTGAAAAATCCACCATTCAAGATCGGCTGCATCACTTCCTCGGTCCATCTCTCCGTCCGGAGCACGAAGTTCAGGTACGGCCCAGACGGTGTAACACGGTGAACCAGATCGTTTGCAGGCAATGCGGCGGCAAGTTCCGCTGCCAGTTTTGCAGGTGCACTTCGCAGGCTCCTCGCAAATGTAAACAACGGGAATGCCATCTGGCCCATCTCAATGCTGGGGGCCGGACTCAGCAGCCCATACAGGCTCTCGACCGACTCTTCGGCCCCAAGGGCCTTCAAGCCTGTCTGCAAAAGGCCTGCAAGGTCTCTTTTGATGTTTTCGTGAAGCAGATTCATGGTTCAATCTTGAAGGTGAATGCGCCCCTGGCGTTGCAGCATCCACACCATTACAAATCTAGCGCTTTTTGAAAGCGACCTGTCCGTTTTGCATCCCAGGGTCGGTAACCGGTACGGGGATTGCCACCCTTTCTGGGGCATGCTCGTATCGAATCCTCCTCCATGTAGGCTGTGCAACCCTCTCTAAACAGCCTGAGAACCCACCCTAAGGTCACACTCACCCCCCGCAGCCGTCAGCCTTGGGCTTACACGGCTTCATTTGTACCATCCCGAATACTTCAGATATGCCTTCGCACTCCGCTTCAACCCCTGCAACTGCTCCGGACTCAGCGGCTTGATCTGCCGGGCAGGAATGCCACCATACAGATACCCGGATTCCAAGACGGAACCCTCCAGGACAACAGCCCCTGCGGCCACGATCACATCCGGCCCCACGACAGCCTTGTCCAGGACGACAGCATTCATCCCGATCAGGCAGCGGTTCTTGATTTCACAGCCGTGGATCACTGCCCCGTGGCCGATGGTGACATCGTGGCCGATGATCGTGGGGCTGTATTCATAGGTGGCATGAACCATCACCAGATCCTGGATGTTCGTGCGATGGCCGATGCGGATTCTGTGGACATCGCCGCGGATGACCACCCCATACCAGACGCTGCTCTGGTCTCCGATCTCGACATCGCCGATGATGACTGCGTTTTCGGCGAGGAAGGCGAGGTCTCCGAGCTTGGGGGTATGTCCGTTGAGGGTCTTGATGATGGGCATGGAAACAGGGATTTGCGGCAAAAGTAGCTATTGATCAGGGAATCCGCAAAGCACCTTTCCCGATTGCCCCTGCTTCTCCATCAGCCATCCGGGCCAGACGCTGATGGCAGCTACCTGACCGATACCCCCTCCGCTCATTCCAAAATCATAGGCTTTCTGGCCAACTCCGCCCAAACTGCCTTCCGAGGCTCTTCGTCAATGATCGATCCCTCCCGTCGTCTTCTCAGTACGTGAAGAGACCTTCCGGATGCTAGTCTTTCACATACACTATGAATCGGTTTCTCTTTCCAAGGTTGACCAATACAAGCTGCTCATGGATCAAGTCATCCATGGCGATGATGCGTCCCTCGTCGGCGGTTCCGATGGTATTGATCGCGACACAACGGTCAGCGACGAGCTTTCGCCTTGCATCTCCCTTGCTGGTGCAGGCTCCAGTTTCAGCCAGGAATTCAATGATCGGCACTCCGTTCCGTATGGCAGAAAGTGAAATGTAGCCGTGGTCTACACCTTGAAAAATGCGCTGAATCGTACCGAGGTCCAGTGACTTCAGATCTTCCAATCCGCCCTTGCCATGCAGAAGGGCTGAGGCCTTCTGGGCCGTGGCGAGCTGTTCACGGCCATGTATGCGCTCGGTCATTTCCTCGGCAAGTGCATACTGCAGCACTTTCGTCCGAATGGGCATGGCATCGATCAGGGATTGTATCTCGGCGATCGGACGCAAGCTGAAGATCTTCGCCAGCTTGATGATGTCATCGTCAGTGCTGTTAATCCAGAATTGATAGAACTCGTAGGGTGAGGTCAATTCCGCATCCAGGTAGATGTTTCCCTTTTCGGATTTCCCAAACTTGCTTCCGTCTGACTTGGTGATCAACGGGCATGTAAACGCGTACACCTCCTCCTGGTGGCCGCGTATTTTCCGGATCAGTTCCATGCCGGCGGTGATGTTCCCAAACTGGTCGGATCCTCCGAACTGCAGGTGGCAATCCTCATGCTCCAGGAGGTGCAGAAAATCATAGCCTTGGATGAGCTGGTAGCTGAACTCGGTAAAAGAAATGCCCGACCCTGAGTCGATGCGGTTCTTGACGGAATCCTTGGACAGCATGTAGTTGACAGTGAGATGCTTGCCGACATCCCTCAAGAAATTCAAGAAACTGTAGTCCCTGAACCAGTCATAGTTGTCAACAATTCGGGCAGGGTTCTCCTTGGAATCAAAATCAAGGAATCGGCCGAGCTGCTCCCGTAATTTGCGGGCATTGAATTCCAGCACTTCCTCACTGAGCATGTTCCGCTCGTCGCTTTTTCCCGAGGGATCCCCGATACGTCCGGTAGCCCCACCCACCAATGCGATCGGATGATGGCCATGCCTCTGAAAATGCAGCAGCAGCATGATCGGCACGAGATTTCCGATCCCAAGGGAGGACGCCGTGGGGTCAAATCCCACATAGCCATGGACCTTTTGACGCTGGAGGTATTCCTCGGTGCCGGGAGTGATGTCTTGTATCATCCCCCTCCACCTCAACTCTTCTATCAATTGCATCTTGCCAGTATATATCAGCAAACTCGCTCTGCAAAACTACAGGTTAGGCACGACTCGACCTTGAAATAAGCGATAAGATCGAAACAAGTGCTTTCATCTGCTTCGCATCCACAGAATTTTCCAGTGGAAGTGCGAAGATGGTGATGGAATTCCATTTCTTTTATTTATATTGTCATAAACTTTCAAAAGCCCAAGGCTCCCCTAAAACTAAAAAGGGACGATCGGGGGAAAATACAGGTCTATTACATTTCCATAGATTATGAGAGCACGCAGAATCCATTCTCTCTTCTTGTCAGCAATCTTCTCGCTGCTAGGGGTACAGCTCCATGCACAGAGTCCTGGCAAGTCCTCCTACATCCAAGCCGAAAACCTTAGGAAGGAGAAGCGTTACTCGGAAGCGGTCGCCAAGTACGATGAGGCCATCAAGCTTGAGCCGGGGAATTACCGCTATTACTTCTCACGTGGCAAGTGCTACTACGCCACAAAAGAGTATGACCTCGCGCTCGCTTCCTTGGAGGAAGCCATCAAGTACAAGAAGGATTTCGTCTTTGCCTACACCCTGATCGCCAAAATCTACCAGCGTAAGGATGACCTTCCCACTGCGATCCACTACTATGATCTTGCCTTCCAAAACGAGCAGGATCCCAATCAAAAGGTCAGTTATAAAATGGAGGCGATCAAGCTTCTCCTTCAGGAGAACAAAACCGACGAAGCGCAGAGGCATCTCCAAGAAGTCAAGGCACTTGCCCCTGAGAATCTGAACATTCTCTACTTTGATGCCAAGATCTCGAATCAGAGCGGCGACTATGAGAATGCCAAGCGCAACATGGTCACTGCGACAACCTCACCTGCCATGGCCACTGAGACCCCTGCGAACGCAGCCAAGTATTGGTATGAGCTGGGCTATGCCTACAACAAGCTAGGCGACTACCAGAATTCTCAGAAAGCGTGGGAAAAGGCGTATTTCGGCAATTTCAAGCCGCTGATCGACCGCGAAAAATCCATCAACAGCCCTGATTATTTTTATCGCATGGCGGTGTCCTACTACATGGCCAGCTCCTATCCAGAGACCAAGGAGCAGATCAAGAAAGCCCTCGAACTTCAAAACAACTTCTCCGCCGCATATCTACTGATGGGGAAGATCGACAAGAAGCTCGGGGACAACGACTCGGCAATCAACAATTACAGGCGTGCCGCAAACTTCGAACCCGATGCGACCAAGAAGGGCAAGCTCGAATCGATGCTCGTTTCCCTGCAAGTGGATGCGGAGGACTATGATGGAGCGATCAGCACTGCCAATAGCGTACTCGCCAGAGAGCCCAACAATCCCCCAATCATCTACCTGAAGGCACTTTCCCAGTACTATAAAGGCCAGTACAACGGGGCGATCGAATCCCTGGAGTCCCTGACGGCAGGAACGACGGACAATTTGGAGAAGGCCAAGTACAATTTCCTCATTGGAATGGCCGCCCGCAAGTCTGACACCGAGAAGGCTAAGAATGCGTTCAAAGCCGCAATGTTCGGCCCCTACAAACCTGCCGCCAAGAATGAGCTTGACAAGCTCGCCAAGGCTGGCTGAGACGCCCTATTCCTTGTAGCTGACCTTGTCCTTCCCGGAGGCAATCGTCAATAGAAGTTCCGAAGAAGGCTCTACCCTCCCGACCACCTTGGCCGCAATGCCGTAGGTCTCCGCCATCTCCACCAGTGCACTTGCAGTGCCGGCATCGGTGTAGACCTCCAGAAGATGCCCCATGTTGAACACACGGTACATCTCATGCAGGCTTGCGCCGGAAGCTGCCTGGATCAACTGAAACAACCGAGGCGTCTCGAATAGCTGATCCTTCACGATGTGGCCGGCCCTGGCAAACTTCAGCACCTTGGTCTGGCCTCCGCCCGTGCAGTGGATCATCGCCTTGATCTTCCCTCGGTATTCTTGCAACATTTTCTGTGCCAGCGGCAGATAAGTTCTCGTCGGGCTCAGCACCATCTTCCCGATCGGCATGTTCGCCATCGGATCCATCTCCGTAAGCAGATGCGGGCCTGAATACACCAGTGCATCGGGAACCGCAGGGTCATAGGACTCCGGGTAACGCTCGGCATAGGCATGATGGAAGAGGTCATGCCGCGCACTGGTCAGCCCATTGCTCCCCATGCCGGAATTGTACTCAGATTCATAGCTTGCCTGCCCAGTACTGGAAAAAGCGACAATGACCTGTCCCGGCTGAATGTCATTCTCGACAACCAGCTTCCGAGGCATCCGGCAGAAAACGGTGGAGTCCACGATGACCGACCGTACAAGATCGCCCACATCGGCCGTTTCCCCCCCGGTGGATCGGATTTCCACGCCATGGTCCCGCATCGTGGCAAGGAATTCCTCCGTGCCGTCGATCAAGGCGGCAATGACCTCTCCCGGCACCTTGGATTTGTTGCGGCCGATTGTGCTGGAGAGCAGTATTCCGGAGGTGGCCCCTACGCAGAGCAGGTCGTCCGTATTCATCACGATGGCGTCCTGGGCGATTCCCTTCCATACGGACAGGTCTCCCGTCTCCATCCAGTACATCCATGCAAGGGAAGACTTGGTGCCTGCTCCGTCTGCGTGCATGATGTTGCACCAGTCCTTGTCACCAGCCACAAGATCTGGAACCACTTTGCAGAAGGCGTTTGGATAAAGCCCTTTGTCGAGCTTGGCGATGGCAGCATGGACATCCTCCTTGCTGGAGGACACTCCGCGCTGCATGTAGCGGTTGCTTTCTGGATTCATTTTTCTTGAATGAAGGGAGGGCAAACATTCTGCCTTGCCCTCCCATGGGCTATCTGGTGAAACGCCGCATCACTCGCAGCTTTCGGGATAGTCCATGCACTTGATCCTGAATTCGGTGCGGCGGTTGCGCTGCATGTCCTCGTCGGACATCTCAGGGGACACCTCCAGCTGAGACTCACCCCATCCGTACCACTTCAGGCGATCGCCCTCGATTCCCCTCTCCATCAGGTAGACGACCGCTGATTTGGCGCGGCGCTCCGAAAGCTCCTTGTTGTATTTTTCAGAGCCGTTGGAGTCCGTGTGCGATCCAATCTGAATGGCAATGTGGGGATTCCGCTGCAGTAGGAAACCGAGCGTGTCCAATTCACGCATCGACGTAGGACGGAGGTCGGCTTTGTCGAAGTCATAATAAATGTTCTTCAGCACGATCGGGCGCTCAATCTCGATGCGTTCCAGCCGGATGCTGACGTTGACCTCGATGTCATTTTTCGGATCGGTCGTCTTCGTCTCGAACTCGACCTCACTGGCCAGATACTCGCGGGCGTTGGCCACCACCTTGTACTTCTTGTTGCATTCCAGCTGGAAGTTGTAGGCGGCACTTTGGTCAGCCTTGGAGGTATCCAGCGGAATGAGATCACCTGCCTTGTCAAACTCATAGACAATGACTGTTCCGAAGGGTACCGGTTGCTTGGTGCGGTTGTCAATGACCAAACCATGCACAGCGAACTCGCAGGGGGGTGCGCCGACTTTCTTCGCCCAGTAGATGTCGTCACGGCCTGTGCAGCCGGGGCGATTCGAGGTGAAGTAGGTCGCACTATCGTCTTTGCTCCAGACACCAGCCAAGTCGTCATAGGTACTGTTCAATGGGGAGCCCATGTTTTCGGCCTCGCTCCAGGAGCCCATTCCGCCGGTGCTCTTGTATAGGTCAAATCCGCCAAAGCCAACGCGCCCATTGGAGGCATGGTACAGGGTTTTTCCATCGTCGCTGATATCAGGGCTTATGTCATCCAAAGGCGTATTGACGCGCTCTCCCAAGTTCTGTGGTTCCGACCATGAATCACCGCCAAATGTTGAATACCAGATGTCCAGACGACCTTTGCCGCCTTCGCGGTCTGACACGAAAAACATTGTGTTGCCGTCGGCGGAGAGATTCGGATGGACGTCGTAGGCGGCTACTTTCTTCACTTTGCCGCGAGAATTGATCACGACCTCCTTCGTTCCTTTGAGACCTTCCGCGATCCTGGGTTTTTCCCATTTGTTTCTAAGGGAATCATACTTGGCTCCATAGATGGAGCATCCATAGCCGAGCTTCCCTTGGTTACAGATGGAGTAGTACATCGTCATGCCGTCAGCACTGAAGGTGGGGTTTCCTTCGTTGTACTTTTTGTTGATCTTCTTGCCCATGTTCTCAGCCTTGGCGAAGGTGGTGTCGTCTTCCATCTTCACCGACCAGATATCGGAATAACCTTCATTGTATGCCTCGAAAATGTTGCTTTCCTTGACCCCTTTCTTCTTGCCCTTCTTGGTATCAGGCTTCTTGGATGACGGGCGGCTGGAGGTGAAAACCATATACTTGTCCCCGTCACCGCGCACTTGCACTGCAGGAAAGTTGTCACCCATCGAGGTATTGATGTCGAGGCAACTGGCGCGCCATTTCGGATCAAGCTTCCGCTGCTCCTCCACGAACTTGCACCCTTCCACCTCCAGCTTGCATCGACGGAGGTACTCGTCGTTCTCTTTCCGGCGATTCATGAATTCCTTGAAGGCCGCCAGTGCATCATTGTGACGGTCAAGTACGCGAAGTGTGATGCCCAGCTCGAAATAGACCGTATCGTTTCCCTTTTTGTCAATCTCGATGGCACTCTCGAAAAATCGAGCCGCATCATCGTACTCTTGAATGAAGTAGCTGCATTTTGCGACGCGCACAGTGGCGAAATAATTGGCCGGATCCTTTTTGAGGACTTCTATGTAGGCCTCTTTTGCCTTGGCAAATCGCTGGGTTCGGAACAGTTCGTTTGCCTGTTGAAGGATTTTCTCCGGACTCCCCTTGAATTCTGATTTCTCCGTCGATACCTGCGCACTCGACTGAGCCGGGGTGACCATTAAAAAAGTAAGTGAAAGAAGAAGTGTGCTTACAATAATACGGTTCGCACCCATAAATTTTGATCTCATGGTCAGGGAACTTTCGCCTCAGTATGTGCTAGAATTCAAATTTTAATGAACAAACATAGGAAATTAACTGACTACGAACAAAATCTTTAGAACAAAATTAGCCAGAGCAAGAAATCACCGACCAAAATGGATACTGCCGACAGTACAAAGGAAGAAATGGTGGAACCACCCACACCCTTCGCCCCGCCAGTGGTGGAAAGCCCCATATAGCACCCAATCGACGATATGATCAGGCCGAACACACAGGATTTGATGAGTCCCCCGATGAGATCCCTGACTTGAAAGAAGGTGTGAATGGACTCCAGAAACGCCTGGTAGGTGATGTCCAGAAAATAGCCTGATACCAGGTACGCTCCGACCATCGCCACGATGTCCGAGAACATGGTGAGCACGGGCATCATGACCATGAGTCCCAGCACCCGCGGAAGCACGAGATACCTCACAGGATCGATGGCCAGCATGCGCAAGGCATCCACCTGTTGTGTAACCACCATCGTCCCGATCTCCGCTGTCATCGATGCGCCGATACGGCCGGCGATGACCAGCGCAGTGAGCACCGGCCCCATTTCCATTACGGAGACCCTCGCCACCTGTCCTCCCATCACATCCAGTGAAATCATTCCCGTGAACTGATAGGCGGCCTGCCAGGCAATGATGGCCCCGGCGAAAAACCCCACGAGCATCACGAGCAGAATGGAATTTACGCCGACATGATCCATTTGCTCGATCAGCCGGCGGCGGTCATGGAAGGCATGGCGGAGGTTCATGAGCACCTGGAGGCACAAGTAACCAAATTCTCCCAGCCGTGTCACGAGGTTCACCGAGCCAATTTAGTTCAATCCTGCGGGATTCGGGAGATCCGCCCAAATTTTGAAACTTGAGCCCGGCACCGAGGGGTGGCCATGACGGGAAAGGCCGAGACCGACAGTCGCTAATGCCACTCGTCGGTCCCGGCCAAACCCCAGTCCTTATCCGGTGGACGCATGGCGCCCACCATGGGCGCCCCTTATCCCACCGTGATGTCGCGGGCAGCTTTTTCCAAGGCTTCTTTGCGCTTTGGAAGGCTCACGGAGAGCACTCCGTTTTCATATTTTGCTGCAATCTGCTCCTGATCGATCGTCTTTGGCAATTGGAAGCTGCGCTCGAATGCTTGGAAGTTGTATTCACGGCGCAGGTACTTGTCATCCGATTGCTCGTCCGTTGTTTCCTTTTGAACCTTGATCGTCAGAACGTCCTTCTCAAGCGACATTTTGAAATCCGCCTTGTTCAATCCTGGCGCGGCCATTTCGATGCGATAGTCTTCGGCACCTTCCACCACGTTCACTGCGGGGGAGTTGAATCCGAATACCCTGTCTTGGAATCCGGGACGCAAGAAGTCGTCCGCAAAAAATTGGTCGAAAAAGCTGACATTGTGTCTGCGAAGCGGATGGTTGAATTTAACGAGTGTCATATCTAATTCCTCCTAATGTAGTTTTATAAGTGTTAGATGCCGATGACCCTTCAACCCCCATGCCAACACAATAACCAGAACCGAGCAATGTCATTATGGCAGTATGTCGGACACAATGGCGCCATTTTTGATTTTATGGGTGCCATTTCGGCACACATCCCCCGTGAAGCCCCCTGTCCCGGCATTTCCAATGCTGCGGTGCTGGTTCCAAAACATGAAAGCCTACCGCTGTACGAGGCGATAGGCTTTCATGCAATGGGGGTGCTGGGTGAAAGTCCCGAGGATCAGCCCTGGCCAAGAATCTTCCTCAGCCTGTCAGGATCCCGTAGCACCTTGATCGCTTCGAGGACATCGGGATCCAGGTCGAACGAGGCTTCGATCTCACCACGCTTGTAATAGTAGCGCATCACGATCTCATCCCGCAGCAATTCAGAGATTTCAGCCCTGAAGTTGATGAGGTCTTCTTCCTTTTCCTTCATGATCTTGGCCTCGATGGCCTTGAAATCCGCAGCCAGTTCGTCGTGATAATGCTCCGCTTTGACCAGCTCCTTGAATTTCACGAACTCCTTCTCCGTCTTGGACTCAAATGTGAATGCTTTGGAGCGGCAGAATGCTACGAAGTCGTCGTAGATCTCATCGGTGATCTTGAACTGCCGGGCAGGCGGGATGGTCTCATTCGAATTGCGGAAGCGGGTCGCGAAGTCGAAAATCATGTATTTCCTGATGAGCTCCTGGGTGACGGTGTGCAGCTCCTCCAGCACCACCTCCACATCGGGGGCGATGCCTCCCCCGTCATAGACCGTTCTCCCGTTATGCGTCTTGAATGCCTTCTGGAGGCTGTCGGGAATCTTGCCCACGCTGCCATCCTCATTGCGGTTGCTGTAATCGATGGCCTGGATGCAGCGCCCGCTGGGGGTGTAGTACTTGGCGGTGGTAATCTTCAGCTGGCTGTTGTAGCTGAGCGGGCGCGTGGTCTGCACCAGTCCCTTGCCATAGCTCCTCTGCCCGACAATCACCCCCCGGTCCAAGTCCTGCATCACGCCGGAGACGATTTCAGAGGCGGAGGCCGAACGCCGATTGACCAGCACAGCCAGCGGTATCCCGATGTCCACGGGATTGTTGCGTGCCGTGTAGCTTTTCAATGAGCCTTCCATCTTTCCGCGCGTTTCCACGATGAGTTCGTCCTTGGGCAAGAAGAGGTTGCTGATATCGATCGCCTCGAAGAGCAGCCCTCCCGGGTTCCCGCGAAGGTCGAGCACCAGGGACTTCATTCCGGGGTTTTTGGCTTTGAGGTCTTCAAATGCAGCCTTGACCTCCTTTGCAGCATCGGCCGTGAAGCCTGTGAGTGAAATGTATCCGATCTGGTCGTCAATCATTCCCCAGTAGGGGACATTGAGGATTTTGATGTCGTCCCGTTCCAGATCCATGGTCAAGGTTCCGGGAGTGCCCTCGCGTTCCACCACAAGTTTCACCTTGCTCTTCGGCTGCCCGCGCAGGAGGTCGCGCACATCGAGGTTTTTGACGTTTTCGGTCGTGATCTTCTCATTGTCGATTTGCACGATGACGTCCCCGGCGCGCAAGCCGGCCTTGACGGCGGGGCTATTCTCGTATGGCTCCGTGACGATCACCTTGCTGTCCCTCCGTCCGACCATCGCCCCGATGCCGCCATACTGGCCGGTACTCATGAAACGGTAATCCTCGATCTCTGCGGCACTGATGTAGTTCGTGTATGGATCCAGAGACTTCAGCATGGCCTCGATACCCGTCCGCATGAATTCCGACGGCTCGATGTCGTCCACATAGTTGGTTTGCACTTCCCGGTAGAGCTTTCCGAAAATGTCCAAGTTCTTCGATATCTCGAAGTAGTCGTCACCTGCGGGACGCGCCACATAACCCACCGCAAGCATCATCACCGCCGGCGCCACCAGCAGCAACCATCTCTTCGTTTGAGTCATCCTGTTCATCATCTGTTGAGAGTGTAATTTTCAATTCTCATTGAACGAATACCATCGGCCAAGGGTGCAAAGATCGTCGAATTCTCCCGCCGATGATCCCCTTCCCCGGTCAAGGGACGGGATCATGCCCATGCCCACCCCATGGATGGCAGGACATCACCCTTCGCACGCCCAGGTAGAATCCCCGCAAGGCTCCGTGCTTTTCCAGCGCCTCGATGGCATAGCGGGAGCAGGTCGGTTGGTAACGGCATGCAGGGGGCAACCACCTGGAGAGCGCGAGCCGATAGAACCGCACCACGACGACCAGGATGTAACCGAGGAACTTCAAACCATTCGCGACAATTGCTGCAATACCCTGCACATGTCCTGCTCAATCTCATTAAAATTACGGATTTCCCTTGAATTGTACCTGAAGAGGAGGGAGACATTCCTGCTTTTTTCGGCAAGCCGCGCCACGAAGGCGGCCTTTTGCACGCGATATGCCTCCCGCATCCGGCGCTTGAGAAGGTTGCGGTCCACTGCCCGCTTGAAATCCCGCTTCGTAGCCACGAAGGCGACCATGGAAGGAGCAGAGACAAGTTCCTGTGGCAGGTCGAAATGGTAGGATACGCGCAGCCTTCCGGCATGGATGGCTTTCTTGCCCGCAATTAAAACAGCAAAGCTGCGCTTGGAGCACAGCTTTTCCCGCTTGGAGAATGTATTTCGCAAGTTGCTTTACCTTCTGGAAGGTGAATCCGTCCGCCAGTGGCGGACTAGAATTTGTGACGGCGCTCGTCGCTCACGGTGAGCTTGTGGCGGCCTTTGCGACGACGGGCACGGAGTACGCGCTGACCGTTGGGGGTCTTCATGCGCTCACGAAACCCATGGGTGTTCTTCCTTTTCCGGCGATGAGGTTGAAATGTCCGCTTCATTTTCTTCTAATCAATCTTAGTTTTCCCGATGGAGGGGATGCAAAATTAAGAAAAGTAAGTGCCGGTGCAACCGATGGGGCGATCATTCTGGAAAATCTTGCGAAGAATTTGTCTACCCTCCCCAATGAAAGCGCCCCCGGAGAACCCTTTGCCTGTTTTTGGCTTTAATCTAAAATCCAATCCCAGACCACCCGGGATTCCGCCTACCCCTCAATCCCAGACATTGCGCCCCACCTCGGCAAGCATTCCCAGGTAGGTGTGGTACCGCGACTCGGGTATCCTGCCTCCTTTGACCGAAGCCTTCACGGCACATCCGGGCTCATTCATGTGAAGGCAATTGCCGAAGCGGCACGCATCCAGGTAGGGGCGCATCTCGGGGAACAAGGGGCCTAGCTCCGCTTTCTCAAAGTCGAATATCTGCATTTCCCGGAATCCCGGGCTGTCGATGATCGCTCCGCCAAAGGGCAGGGCAAACATCTCCGCGAACGTGGTGGTGTGAATGCCGCGCCCTGAGAAGTCGCTCACCGTACCGACCTTCAGCTTCAGCTCCGGTGCCACAAGGTTGACCGTCGCCGACTTTCCAGAACCTGATCTTCCCACCATGAAGCTGACCTTTCCCCGCAGCATTTCCTGAATTTCCGGCGCATATCCAGGATCCTTGACAGAGATGGCATGGTGCTCATAACCTGCCCCTCCGTAGAGCTTTTGATAGTCGCCGAGACGCTGCCAGCCATCCTGGCTCAGCAGATCGATCTTCGTGAAGAGGATCACTGGCTTGATATGGTAGGCTTCACAGGTGAGAAGCAAGCGGTCCACATAGCCCAGGGTGGTGACCGGATGCTCAATGCTGAAAACGATGACCGCCTGGTCGATGTTGGCACACAGGATATGGGCCCGCTTGCTCAAGTTCACCGATTTCCGCAAAACATAGTTCCTGCGGTCGGAGATTGCAGAGATCGAGTAGCCCCGGTCCTGGTCTTGCACCACCTCCACGTGGTCGCCCACTGCGATGGGATTGGTGGTCTTGATGCCATGAGTCCGCATCTTTCCACGCAGCCTGCAATCATGGACGGCGCCATCCTCCAGGCGTACGCGGTACCAGCTCCCCGTGGAGCGTATGACGGTTCCATGATGCGCGGGAGAAGATGCCGCCGGCTGCCCCTTCTGACGTTTGCCCTTAGCCATTGGGACTAGTCATTGCCATTTCCCGGCCGGGACCAGAGAGATCTGTTGTGCAGCTGCTCCGCTGTCGCCTCGGGGTTTTCCACGAGGACATAGTTCTTGAAGTGGTCGGCTGCTTGCGACTCCAGGACGATGTGTTCCAGCATCTCGTTGCGGAAAACATGGACTTGCACGTCCTCGTCGTCTGTCAGGAAACGGAGGAGGGGCTCGACATCGCTGAAAGGGGCGCGGTGACCTTGGATCGCGACGATGACATCGCCGACAGCTAGCCCGGCAGCCTCTGCGGGACTCCCCTCATGCACCTGCTTGATCCTGGCGCTTCCACCCTCCTCATACACGATGAAGCCATAGACCTGCTCAGCCAGTGTGGGCGGGTCCTTCGGGACCAGCGCCAGGCCCAGGTAGTCCGCCGCCTCACCCAATGCCGTTTCCATGGGGACGGTACCAGAGATGAAATCCCTGAAGTAATCCTCCAGGGAATGTCCCGCATGCGTCTCGGCGATGGTTTTGTAGTCTTGCTTCGTGTATCCGATCCCGGTTCTGCCGAATCGCTCAAACATCTCCCGCATCACGGTGTCCAAGGAGCGCGCATTCGCCGATCCCTTGCGGATAAGTACATCCAAGAGGAATGCTGCCAGTCCTCCTTTCGTGTAGAAAGATATCTTCCGATTGGGCACACCGCTGTCACCATAACCCACCAGCCACGACTCAAAGCTCGAATGCTCAAGGCTGACGTGGTCACGGCCATTGTTCGAGAAGTGTTTTTGCAGGAAATCCCTGTTGAACACCTTCAAAAATACGTCCAGCGACCAGATGCCCGCCTTTAACACCATCAATTCCCCGTAATAGGTCGTCACTCCCTCGGTGATGTAATGCAGCATGGAGTACTGCGCCCGGTCATAGCTGTACGGCCGCATCTCAGCCGGACGGATCGCCTTGACGTTCCAGGCATGGAACAGCTCATGGGAACTGATGCTGAGCAGCTCCTCGTGCTTCTCCTCCTCCTCCATCCGGTATCCCGGCCCCAATGCAATGATGGTGGAGTTCCGATGCTCCACGCCGTGGTAGATCTTTTTGTTGTGGATTTGATACATGAAGTGGTAGTCCTCCGCCGGAAAGCCCCCAAACATCCTCAGCTGTGCCTTTATGATGGCCGTGTAGTCCCCCTCGATCCTATGCCAGTTGGGTTTGACGTCTCCCTGAAACCAGATGTTGAACGGAATGTCCTGCACCACGAAGGCATGGTGCTGCAATGTCTGGCTGGCAATCAGGGGGGCATCAACGAGGTCGTGGTAGCTGGCTGCCAGCAAGGTGTTCCCGCTGTGCCGCAATCCGCAGGCGATGCGGTAGTCCTCCGGCAAGTGCAAGGCCATCCCGCAGGCGGCATCCAATCGAGTCGCGTCGTACATGAGCAGGTTGCAGGGGTTGACGTACACCTGGTCCTGGTCGAAGTAGCTGCCGCCTG
The DNA here is from genome assembly GCA_046050405.1 of Bacteroidota bacterium. Lineage (GTDB taxonomy): Bacteria > Bacteroidota > Bacteroidia > J057 > JADKCL01 > JADKCL01. The sequence goes on from JBJOPY010000035.1 coordinate 22,557, forward strand.
CATCTGCCACGATCGCATGGTATTTGTACTCGAACACGGCTGGCTCTCCGTCCATGACGATCTGCCAGGTGTGCGTGTCCGTTTTAGATACCTCGAGTGCCCTGCCATTCTCCGCCCATGCCCGGGCGTCCACGATTCGCTCCGCATACCGGGCCATCTCGTACCTTCCCGGACGCCACCGGGGCAAATGGACCGCTTGATTGCCATGGTGTGCCGGCAAGCTCATCTGCACTCGGATCAAATGCAATTCTGGATTCTCAAAAAAAAGGCGGTAATTCATTTGACGAATCGATTGGGTTGCAGAAGACGGGTCGAAGTTAGCAAAATTCCCTCCGCGCCTCTGCAAACATTTCCCCTTGGCAATCCTCCTTTCTCCCTGTACCAATGATGCCATTCCCATGATCCCTCCGGCCCATCGGCGTCTCTGGCCTGGGAAGACTGTCAGCCCGCTGGGGAGCGCTTCAGCCAGCGCGGCTGTGCCGCAACTCCCATCCATGGTTGACCCAAGAGGACACCCCCCGCGACCTCGAGGGGGCACAGGCAGCACTGCTGGAGGATCACGGCCATGTACGGCCATGCCCCGTCTTATCCGACATCATGAAGACACCGGTGCAGTGTGCGAAGATCCGACGGATTCCGCCAAACTATGCTGCGACTAAGCCAGCGAGCCGCCTGCACAGGATCCTGACAGGATTGTATTCCAGAAATTCACTGCGCCCAGCGGCGGCAACCGCGCCCTCAGATCACCTCTATCGTGAGGCCACGGTCCAAGAGTGCCATCCCGCGATTGATCATGTCACGCTTCTCGCCACTTTTCACGACATACTTGCCTTTGTAGTGGACGAGCATGGCGCATTGTTCGGCTTGGGTGGGCACATGGTCACAGATTTCCACCAGGCTTTGGATCACCCAGTCAAACGTATTCACATCGTCATTGTACAGCATGATGCTGAACGTATCGGTGGCGACCGTCGACAGTTCGGCAACGGGCTGCAAAAACTCTTTTGTGCTCATCTCTCCAATTGGGTTCAGGGTCGACATTTGTGGAAACGCAATTAACGCTGTTTTTGTTCAAATATACAAGGTTATCAGGTCTTTGCACAAAAAAAGATCTGGAACAGTGGCGCTTCCCCGCTTTTGGTGAGCAATGAGGATGCAGGGCAAACGCATCAAAAAGAGTAGTTCTTTTCCACCTACAATGGGCAACAGAAGATGTTGTTTACGGATTTGGGTTGAGACTTTGTAGGACGGAAATGGAGCAATTGTTCGGGATGGTGCTGGGGATTGCGTCAACTTGGAAGATCAGGGGAGTCAAGTTCAGCCGATCAGGGGGTGAATTCTTGGGCTTGGTGGAAATAACGATCAATTTGGGAGCGCGGGGCACGTTTTTTGGACGGTACGGGTGTTTCATGGAACCGGTTGGAAGTTCTCACAAATTGACTTGGAATGCCTGAGATCAACGCCACCTAGTAGTGGATTGAACCAGAGCAGCGGTACATCTAATCCCGCACCGCCCGCGAGGTGCGTCCTTCCGTCGATGGCCCAACGCCAATTTGCTTGACAACCCCCAACCCCATAACTTTCCACCCTCGAAATCGGTTATTCCTACAAAACGAAGATCATGTCCGAAAAGCAATACGACGTCACGGTGATCGGCTCAGGCCCCGGGGGGTATGTGGCTGCAGTGCGTTGCGCACAATTGGGTTTCAAGACGGCAATCATCGAGCGGTATGCCACGCTCGGCGGCACCTGCCTGAATGTCGGCTGCATTCCATCGAAGGCCCTGCTGGACAGCAGCCACCATTACCATGATGCGCAGCACAAGTTCGCGGCGCATGGCATCAGGATGGACGGCATCAGCATGGACATGAAGCAGATGATCGCCCGCAAGAACGAAGTGGTCAAGGCCACGACCGAAGGCGTCGCCTTCCTGATGAACAAGAACAAAATCGATGTCCATTACGGCCACGGGACATTCAGGGACAAGAACACGATCCTGGTCACGGCATCCGATGGCAAGGTCACCGAGATGGGCACGGGAAAGGCGATCATCGCCACAGGCTCCAAGCCAGCGACGATTCCCGGGGTGGTGATCGACAAGCAGCGCATCATCACCAGCACAGAAGGCCTGCGCATCGCCGAGCTTCCGAAGTCAATGCTGATCATCGGGGCCGGGGTCATCGGCCTGGAAATGGGATCCGTGTTTGCACGGCTGGGGACGAAGGTGCAGGTGATCGAATACTCCGCCGCCGCCATCGGCGGCATGGATGGAACCATGGGGCGGGAAATCGTCAAGGTCCTCAAGAAAGACCTGGGATTCGAGTTCTTCTTCAGCCACAAGGTCACCGGGGCCACCGCCACTGCGGATGGGGCGACCGTCACGGCGACGGATCCGAACGGCCAAACGGTGGAATTCACAGGCGATTACTGCCTCGTCGCGACCGGCCGCCAGCCCTACACGGACGGCCTGGGATTGGAAGCCGCCGGCGTCAAGCTGGATGCACGCGGCCGCGTGGAAGTAGATGAACACCTCATGACCAGCGTGGAAGGCATCTACGCCATCGGCGATGTGGTCAAGGGCGCGATGCTTGCCCACAAGGCATCCGAAGAAGGAGTGTTCGTGGCGGAGGTGATGGCTGGACAGCATCCCCATATCAATTACCGGGCGATTCCGGGGGTCGTCTATACCTGGCCCGAGGTGGCAGGGGTCGGCTTCACCGAAGAGGAGCTCAAGGCCTCTGGCCGTGGCTTCAAGACAGGAACCTTTTACTTCAAGGCCTCTGGCCGCGCCCGCGCCAGCATGGACATGGATGGACTGGTGAAAATCCTTGCCGACCAGGAAACCGACGAGCTCCTGGGCATGCACATCATCGGCCCACGGGCAGCGGACATGATCATGGAAGGTGTCATGGGTCTGGAATACCGTGCCTCAGCGGAAGACATCGCGATCTTTTCCCATCCCCACCCCACGTTTTCGGAAAGCATCAAGGAAGCAGCGATGGATGCCACCGGGGGAAGGGCGATCCACAAGTGAGCATGGAACGCGCCGGATGATCTGAAAGCCGGGAAGGGATCCCAGGGTTCCGTCCCGGGGACGGGCATATCGCTGCGGACGCCAGGGGCACCCGAACCTGGCGGCAATCGCACTTCCCGGTTCGCCCTAGTGCCTGGAATTTCCATAGATTTGCCTGACTTACGGGCGCATGAAAATTTCAGCTTCGATCTACTCCAGCAAGGGACGTGTCTTGGAATCCTTGGTGACCGAATTGGAAGCCATCGGGATGGACTATGTGCACATCGATTGCAACGACGACCCGGAAGTGGAAGAAGCCATCGCCCTGGTTCGAAGGGTGAGTGCATTGCCCATCGACCTGCACATCATCAGCAAGGAGCCCGAGCGGTTCTTCCCGATGATCGAAAGGCATCGGGTGGACCTTGTCACCATCCAATACGAACAGATTGCCGGGCGCACCCTCGGGTTTCCCAGGCTGGGTTGCGAATGGGGCATGGCCATCACCACCCCCACCCCGATCCCTGTCTTCCAGCCCTTCGCGCAGGATTGCGACTTCATCTTGTTCATGACCACCACGCCCGGGCAGAGCGGAGGACAGTTTGATGCCGCCAACTTTGCAAAGATCCGGCAGTTCCGTAAATCCTTCCCCGGAAAGCGCGTCCATGTCGATGGGGGGGTGAATGCCGAGATTTCCTTCGTCCTGCGCAACCTCGGGGTCTATTGTGCGGTCTCGGGCTCCTTCCTGGTCAATGCGGAAAGCGTGCCGGTCGCCTACCTGAAGCTGCTGGTGCAGAAGGGTCACAACCACCTGTGCGTGGGCGACGTCATGTTTGGCCTCGGCGAGTTGCCAGTCCTGCCCGTCGTAGGCCTCGACATGCAAGAATTGGTGCGGACGATCGAGGAACATGCCATGGGCTACTGCCTGCTCACCGGAGCAGACGGATGCCTCGCGGGCCTTGTCACCAATGCCGACCTCCGCCGGGGATTGATCCGACACCTCAGTGAAGCCGTCCCGCTGGATGCTACAGCCATGGTGAACTACGATCCCAAATTCATCCATGCCGATGCCACGATCAGTGAAATGCTGCAAAAAGTGAAAAGCTATCCCTCCATCGTACAATTCATGCCCGTGGTCGATGCAGAGCATCGCCTCGTCGGCGCTGTCAATTTCAACCACCTCATCTTGGGAGAATTATGATTGTCCACCTGCATCCTGCCGTAACAGAATACCAAGCCCTCCGGATGGCAGCCCAGATCCATGCCTTGCATTTCCATGACGGGCAGCGCTACGTGCTCGTCACCGGAGCCAAGGACAATTCCCTGGAAGGCATCGACCTGGGCCTCATTGAGGGCAGCTGGGTGATGGACAGCGACATGCAGCTGGCCAGCCGCAAATACCTCCCCGGGACCCGTACGATCCATGTCGGCGACACCATCGCCATCGGCGGAGACACCGGGCATACGCTGATGATCACGGGGCCTTGCAGCGTGGAATCCCCGGAGCAGATCGAGGTCTGCGCCCAGTTGTGTGTGGAAATGGGCGTGAAGGTGCTGCGGGCCGGGGCCTACAAGCCCCGCACCTCCCCCTACAGCTTTCAGGGGATGGGAGCCGAAGGCCTCAGGCTCCTCGACCGGATGCGGGAGAAATATGGGCTGAAGGTGATCACCGAGGTACGCGATTCGACCCATGTGCAGGAAGTGATCGCCTTTGCCGATGTCATTCAAATCGGGGCAAAGGCCATGTACGACCAGGGAATCCTGCGGAGCTGCGCCTCGGCAGGGAAGCCCGTGCTGCTCAAGCGCGGCTTTGGCTCCACCCTCCAGGAGTTTGTGCAGGCTGCGGAGTTCATGCTCTCGGGCGGAAACAGCGACATCATACTTTGCGAGCGGGGGATACGCACCTTTGAGACCAAGACGCGGTTCACGCTCGACCTCTGCGGGGTCGCCTACCTCAAGGAATACACGAACTTGCCGGTGGTCCTGGATCCGAGCCATGCGATGGGCTATGCCTACGGTGTGGCCGACCTTGCCCGGGCATGCACTGCAATGGGGGTCGATGGCCTTCTGATCGAGTCCCATCCGAACCCCAAGGCCGCCAAGAGCGATGCCAGCCAGCAACTCGACCATCCGCAGTTCCGGGCGCTTCTCCAGAGCCTGCACCCGATCGCTGCCGCCGTGGGTCGCAAGATGATCTGAACCATGCAGCCATTCGCCCAAAACCTGAGCTTTCTGTTCCATCGAAGGGAATTGGACCGCCATGCCATCGCAGCACGCCTGGGAGGCACCACCGCCGAGCTGGCCCAGTGGATGGAAGGAAAAACGGAACCCCATCTGCAGCAATTGCTCACATTGGCGGAGACCTTGCAAGTGAGCGTGGACGGCTTGATGAAGCGTGATCTCACGCAGCAGGCTCGTGCCGAAGACATCCGGCTGCTCGTGCTGGATGTGGATGGCGTCCTCACGGACGGCGGCATCTACCTCACCGAGACGGGGGACGAGATCAGGAAATTCCATGCACGGGATGGCCGGGGGATCCTCGCAGCACAAAAAGGGGGGATCGAAGTCGCCTTTTTGAGCGGAGGCCAACACAGCACAGCGATCCAGGCCAGGGCATTGCGGCTGGGTGTCAAGCGCTGGTATGTGGGCAAGTCCCCGAAGACAGGCATCCTGGAAGGCTGGCTTGCCGACTCCAAACTGACCTACGCGCAGGTAGCCTACATCGGGGACGATTCCAATGACCTCGGAGCCATTGCCAAGGCGGGTTTCACGGCCTGCCCGGCCGATGCCGCACCCCGGAACCGGGAAGTCGTGGACATCATTCTCAAGACCGGAGGCGGACAAGGCTGTGTCCGCGAATTCATCGAAGAGCACCTCGGAATCATAGTCGATTAGTGCGATGGGGAACACGCACGGGTGGAGGCGCAGCCCACCCACGCAGGGTGCGAAGGAAGGCAAGCCGGGATTTCCTTCCTGGATGCCTGCGCGTCTGTGGAATAGAATCATCCCATGCGCCGTGTTGTCGGTCATGGTGGCGGGAACCCTTCTCGCCCAGGATACGATCCACTTGCACGGAGACACCATCCGGGTGGGTGAATTGGAATGGGACATGCAAAAGGATTGGAAGGGCAGGGGCACAAGGATCACGGGGAACCGGATGCTGTACGGCGACCATGTACGCATCTTGCTGCGCTATTTTCCGAATCGAATGGTTTCCGAGATTGCATTTGGATACCTCGACGAGGAGGGAGGCTTCGTCAGTCACGGCCCTGCACGGTACTATTATGAATCGGGGGAACTGCTCAGCAAGCGGAGGTTTGTCGAAGGCCAATTGCAAGGGCAGGCGATGGATTTCCATCGCAATGGCAAGCCAATGGCCCGCGCCCATGCCCGGGACGGCCGCCTGGAGGGTGCCTATGAAAGCTATTACCCGGACGGCACGCGGGAGATTGCCTGCTACTACGTGCGGGACAGCCTTTCCGGAACCTTCCGCACCTGGTACTCCAATGGCCAGCCCAGGCGCATCGAGCATTGGCAGGGCGATCAGAAGATCGGCCCTGACAGCACGTTTTATGAAAATGGCAGGCTGGAGAGTGTGATCCCCTACGACCATGACCTGCGAAACGGAGTCGCCCGGGTCTATCACCGCACAGGAAGGGTCTGGACGGAACATCGGTATGATCAGGGGCGCCTGGTGGACATCGCATACACACAGAGCAAGGAAGGAGCCCCGTTGGATCCCGGTGATTTCCGGAACGGCCGTGGCTGGGTCAATGTCTATGACGCAAACGGGCTGTTGCTGGAGCGTGTTTTTTTCCGTGATGGGCATCCAGGGAAGCGGCGGAAGGTGAAGGGTGAGGATGGGAGGCCATCTTTCCCGGAGCCTATCGCTCGTGATGGGGGCTAGTCCCCGTCGCGATCCCCGCTTAGACGCTGCCGCGCTTGGGGCATGGAATTGCGACCAGCCGTGCAGAAGCCCGAGAAATAGAATCAATTGACGTGGGAATCAGCCTTTCCTGCGATGTGCTTCCTGGATTGCGGTCGTCTCCTTTTGCATGGAGGCCCTGAGCAATGAATCCTCCCACCTTCCTCGTGGTCAACTCGCGGCCAGGCCAAGCTCCCCCAACAGCAGCGCAAAGTTCACGTCCTCGGCCAGTTCCTCCATGGCGGGGGCGCCAGCCTCCCGCGACGCGGCGAAAGCCTCCTCGTGGTACCTGAACAATGACCATTGGCCCTCCGAATACTCCAGACTCGTGAGGCTCTCCACCCAGTCCCCGCTGTTCAGGTAGGAGACATTGCCCTTGACCGTCGTGATGTCTCGGATCTCAGGCTTGTGAATGTGGCCAACCACCACGGCATCGTAGCCGTTCCCAATAGCCGCATTGGCGGCGACTTCCTCCCAGTGGTACTTTTTTTTGACGATGCCCTTGACCCAGCCCTTGATTTCCTTCGAGATATGGCGCGGACGGCCACCGAACCTGGCCAGGATCCAATTGAGCATCTTGTTCAGTCGGATGGCGCGGTCGTACCATCGGCCGCCCCACTTGGCGAGCCACTTGTGGTTCATGGACTGGTCAAACGCATCACCGTGAAACACCCAGACTTTCTTGCCGTTTTGCTCCAGCGTGACATGGTTCAGGATACTGAATCCGCCCAGCTGAAAGCCAAGGTAGCGGCGCATGAGTTCGTCATGGTTGCCGCAGATGTAGTCCACCCTTACCCCAGCCTTCAGAAGCTGGACGAAATGCTGGAGGATCGCGGTATGGCTCTTCGGCCAGAAACGCTTGCTAAACTGCCAGATGTCGATCAAGTCCCCGTTGAGGATCACCCGTTCCGGGGAGATGCTGCGCAGGTACTTCAGCAGCTCGTCCGCCCGGCACCCATGGGTGCCGAGGTGAACGTCTGACAAGACTACAAGGTCGATATTTCTTATTCCGGACAATCTGACTCCTGTTCTCAAGCCACACCCGCCTGGGCTGGGCGTGATCTTGTCTATCGGGTGTAAAAGTAGGGCAATATCGCAGGAATTGCCACCGTTTTCAGGTGATTGCACAAGATTAACAACTCCTTAGCACCGCGATGAAATCCCAGGATTGCCATTGAGGGGAACGTCGAACCGCGACGAAGAATTATGAATGCTGGGCATGACCCAGGATTGCGCACTGTCCGAACACCAGCCCTGTTCCGAACCCGGCTGGAAATCCTGACCGAGGCAGTGGTGCGGGAACCCCTGCTGGTCGAAACAATCGCAAGAAATCTGTCCTCGGCCAAAAAATAAACCAAAAAGTCGTAAAAGGGTGCTAGTTATCGGGGAAATACCCCAAAAATGCCGATCATTTCAAAGGAGAACCCTCGATTGTCCCTCTACAAAGTGGAATATCGTCTAACAACCATGATTTTTCTTCGGTGAACACCTGATATATTGGGGAATTATATCCCTATCCTTAATATCCAACAACTTTTTACATCATAAGAATAAATTTTATGGAGTTCAAAATTCCTTGGATCACTGAAAATTTCCGATTTTTCTCGATATTCATTTCTTGAATCCCGAGAATCGTCTAGTTTTGCCGCCATTATTGATCTCTTACCCCTAATAAAATGGTGAATCTTCGTTCAAAGGCACTTCAAATGATACAAGATCGGCTGCCGGCACCCCCTGCGAGCCATCCGAATCGGATCTCAGAGATATTTGGAGAGAATGTTTTCAACCAAGAGGTGATGAAGCAATACCTCACCAAGGAAGTTTACAAAGCACTCCAATCCGCAATTGACCATGGCGCGACCGTGGGGCGCGACATTGCGGAGAGCGTCGCCAATGGCATGAAAGCCTGGGCGATCGAGAAAGGTGCCACCCACTACACGCACTGGTTCCAACCATTGACGGGCCTGACCGCCGAGAAGCACGATTCGTTCCTGAAAATGGAAGGCACCAAGGCCGTGGAGGCGTTCTCGGGTGACAACCTGGTGCAGCAGGAGCCGGATGCCAGCTCACTTCCCAGCGGAGGGATCCGAAACACCTTCGAAGCACGCGGCTACACCGCCTGGGATCCAAGTTCGCCGGCCTTCATCTTCGAGACACCGTACGGAAAGACGCTCTGCATTCCGACGATTTTCGTTTCCTATACTGGGGAAGCCCTGGACTACAAGGTGCCATTGCTGAAAACCATCGAGGTGCTGAGCAAGGCGGCGGTGGATGTCTGCCATTTCTTTGACCGCAGTGTCAAGCGTGTCACACCGACCCTGGGCATCGAGCAGGAGTATTTCCTCATCGACCGCACATGGGCCGACCTGCGTCCAGACCTGACGATGTGCGGCCGTGCCGTCATCGGCGCGCCGCCAGCACGCGGGCAGCAGCTAGAGGACCACTATTTCGGGTCGATTCCTGACCGGGTCTTTGCCTGCATGAAGGAGTTTGAGCTGGAAGCCTTCCGCATGGGCATCCCGCTGACCACCCGTCACAATGAAGTGGCCCCCAGCCAGTTCGAGTGTGCACCCATCTTCGAGGAGCTGAACGTGGCCATCGACCACAACCTCTTGCTCATGGACTTGATCGACCGGGTGGCACGCAAGCACGACTTCCGTGTACTCTTCCACGAAAAACCATTCGCCTTCATCAATGGCAGTGGCAAGCACAACAACTGGTCCATTGCCACGGATGCAGGGAAGAACCTTCTCTCACCCGGCAATGCGCCCAAGGACAACTTGCAGTTCCTGACCTTTTTCATCAACATCATCAAGGCACTCCACGTGCATGCAGACCTGATGCGCGCCGTGGTCGCCAGTGCCGCGAACGACCATCGGCTCGGCGCAAACGAGGCTCCGCCTGCCATCATCAGCACATTCATTGGCACACAGCTCTCCAAGGTTCTGGATGAAATGGAGAAGCCGAACCGGAGGAAAAACGCAGATGCCCCGAAAAACTATGTACGCCTGGGGATACCGAAGATTCCAGAGATCCTGCTGGACAATACCGACCGCAACCGCACCTCGCCCTTTGCCTTTACTGGCAACAAGTTCGAGTTCCGCGCCGTCGGGTCCAGTGCCAACAGCGCAGGCCCGATGATCGTCCTGAATGCCATCGTCGCCCACCAGCTCATCGAGTTCAAGAAGACGGTGGATCGCAAGGTGCTGCGCGGCAAGAAGAAGGATGCCGCCATCCTCGAAGTGCTCCGGGACTACATCAGGGAAAGCAAGGCGATCCGGTTCGAAGGCAACGGCTATAGCAAGGAATGGGAAGAGGAGGCAGCAGCGCGTGGCTTGAGCAATGTCAAGCAGACGCCCCGTGCACTGGATGCCTATGTTTCCAAGCAATCGGTGGAGCTGTTCACCACCCTTGGAATCTTCAAGCACCACGAATTGCATGCCCGCCATGAGATTCGCGTGGAGCAATACATCAAGAAAACCGCCATCGAGGCCCGTATCCAAGCCGAGATGATCACCAGCTATGTGATCCCTGCCAGCATCTCCTACCAAAGCCTGGTGCTCGGAAACATCAATGCGATGAAGGCCGCCGGCCTGGAGCAGCATGCCTACGAAGCCCAATTGCATATTGTCCGCAACATTGCCGATGAGATGGGGAAGGTTCACCAAAACGTGGCCAGGCTGAAGGAGCTGCTCCTCATGGCCGAAGAAGCCCATCCGCTGCGCGAGCAAGCCATCTTTTATGGGGACAGGATTGTTCCGTTGATGGCTGAGATTCGCTTGGGTGCGGATGCGCTCGAGGAGCTCGTGGCAGACGACCACTGGCCGCTGCCGAAGTACCGGGAGATGCTGTTTGCGAAGTAGTGCGGGCAACCAGGACTGTCGAAAAGGGAGAGGCCGAGGCCTCTCCCTTTTCATGAATGGATCACGTCATGGACAGTGGGTATGCGGGATCCGATGGCCGGATCCACCCTATCGCCCCGGTGTTCCGGGCTCCGCATCCACCTAGGCTGCACCTACAGGCCGCAAAATAACCCCATGAGCAAGCCCATGTCCCCGCCGATCACCCTTCCTTGAGGAACCACCTGGGTCAGCAGGATGAGGGGCACCATCAGGAAGAAGAAATGGATGTGTGGATCCCCCGCTCGACGGCATGGCAGTAGAAGTCGTTGGCGGCGAGCAGAAAGCAGGGCAAGGTCGCCCCAATGAGCGGTGGCTAGAAGTATTCCAAGTAAGTGAAATCCCAGTTTTGTAGCTACAGAGCGCACTTTTGCAGGGGAGGTGTACGCGATGGAGGATTGAAGGTGAACCGCATGGCCGGATAGGCCCGTCAGGGTCATGGGAAAGGACTGGATTCGTATTGGGCGACAATCTGTCGTGATAGATGATCTGCCCAAAAGGCAGCAGGTGCTGCACGGAGCCTACCAAGCCTGTGGGACCTTGACTGTAACGGCATCTCCCCAGAGGCCCTCGATGTCATAGAACCGACGCTTATCTTCCAGGAAGATATGAACCACGACATTGACATAGTCCATCAAAATCCACTCCCCCTTCGAGCGGCCCTCGATGTTGATCGGCTTGTCATTCCATTTTACGCGCACCTCTTCCCAGACGGTATCGCCCAGAGCCTGTACATGCTTGTCGGAGGTTCCCGAGCAGATCACGAAATAGTCGGAGATGGCACCGCGAACCTTGCGCAAATCCATCACCACGATGCTGAGTCCTTTTTTGTCTTGCAGCCCCTGTACCACTGCATCGGCGAGTTGTTTGGCTGTTACCACTGTACTAGGCTTCATTCAAATCCGTTAACTTTCCCCAAAACTAAGAAGTTCTGGATTGAATACGCTTTTCGTCGGGAAGAATTTTGTATCGCTGGGCATGGTGGACTCCACCAACACCTTCGCGAACCAGCTTCTGGAAATCAACCCGGCGGAGGGTACGGTGGTCATTGCGCAGCACCAAACCGCCGGCAAGGGCCAGCAAGGCAGCACTTGGTCTGCTGAGCCCAGCCTGAACCTGACCTTTTCTTTGATCCTCTATCCCCGGTTCCTGGCACCCCGGCAGATCTTTCTGCTGAACAAGCTGATCGCATGCGCGCTGTGGGACACCTTGGCAGCCATGCTGCCGGAAGGCGGGGTGGAAATCAAATGGCCAAACGACATCCTCGCCCGCCGCCGCAAGATTGCAGGCATCCTGATCGAGACGAGCTTGGACAGGGATTCCATCCGTTCTGCCATTATCGGAATCGGCTTGAATGTAAACCAGATGACATTCAGCGGGCAGCTCCACGGGGCTGCGACCTCCATGGCGCTGCAGGCGGGCAAGACCTTTGACGCCCAGGCAGTGCTTTCGGATTTGCTGGAGCGGATCGAGGCGAGGTATCTTGCGATCCGGGCCGGGCGGCATGAAGGCGTGGAGCGTGCCTACCTGGAGCGCCTGTACGCCTATCAGGAGGATACATTGATCGAAATCGCCGGGCAACGCCTCACGGTGCATGTGGTCGGCATCGATCCTGACGGTCGCTTGGCCGTGCAGAGAGATGGAAAATTGTATTTTTACGGAGTGAAGGAAATCAGATTCTGCCTCGCGTGAACGTCGTCGTGGATATCGGCAACAGCCGCGTGAAAGTGGGCTATTTTGAGGGGCGGAGGTTGGTCGATGCCACGGTGCACCTCCATGAGGATTATCCCCGGGAAGTCTTGGAATCCGCCCCATGGCAGGCTTATTCCCCCCGTGCAGAATATCTCGGCCTCGCCCACGTGGGGAATGATGCGCTGTACAGGGCCACCCTCCACCTGCGGTCGATCCAGCCCGGGCTTCAGCTTCGCGCCATTGACCAGCATACACCGACACCCTTCGGGAACCGGTATCAAACGCCGGGCTCCCTGGGCATGGATCGGATTTGCGCCACGGTCGCGGGTTTCGAGCGTGCCGGGACAGGCCCCGTCCTCGTCATCAATGCGGGAACCGCATTGACCTTCGACTATGTGGACGAGGCGAACGACTACCTGGGTGGAGCCATATCCCCGGGATTGCAAACCCGCTTCAGGGCATTGCACGACTATACGGCGGCACTTCCGCTGCTGTCCCTGGAGGGCAGGCTCCAGTGGGTGGGAGACTCCACGGACACCTGCATCCGCTCCGGCGTGGTACATGGGATGGTGCTGGAGATGGAAGGCTTCATCACCCGTTATGCCCGGCTTTCCCGCAAGCCTCTCCAAGTTTACTTGACCGGGGGCGATGCTGGGTTTTTGGGAAATCATGTGAAAAACATCACCTTTGTCGATTCAAATTTGGTGCTGTACGGCATCAATACCCTTATCATTGATCATGCATAGAAGAATTGCGCTGCTCTCATTCTCCCTTTGCTGGATGGCAATGGCAGCCCATTCGCAGATTGTCGTCTCTCCGTACTCGCATTACGGCATCGGAGACATCTTCAGCACCTGCGGTGCGCGCAGTTTCGGAATGGGACGCATCGGCATAGGGGCATACGATCAGGCATCGATCAATCGGCTGAACCCCGCTTCTTACGCGGACCTGCGATTGACGACATTCGACTTCAACGGCTTTGTAACCTATGGCAGCCATAACAGCAGCCGCAACCAGCAGTCAGTGGGTACCGCAGGGTTCCACAATGTGCAGCTGGGCTTCAGCAACCGCAAGGGCTTCGCCATCGTGGCTGGAATCGCACCCTACTCCACCCTGGGTTATGAGGTGCGCGTGCGTGACTCTGTGCTGGCCGACACCACCTACAAGCCTTATACCGCCATCTATTCCTCCAGCGGCGGCCTGAATCAGCTTTACCTGGGATTTGGCGTCCGCTTCCTGAAACGGGTGCAGGCAGGCATCAACCTTCAGTATGCCTTCGGGACCAACCAATTCCAATACGATACCGACTTCGACGATGGAAGCATCTCTACAGGGTCATCCCTGAAGACCCTGCAATTGAAGGGAACCTCCCCGCAGCTCGGGCTGCAATACGGAGACACTATCGAGATCAAGACACAGGTTCCAAGGTCCAGGGAGATCAGGCGCCAGGTCGAAGAGCTGGAAAACGAGCAGGAAGACCTGGTATCGGAGGCAGAGGAACTGAATAAAGGGGGAGCCAAGCTGGATGGCTGGGAGGCTGGGAAGCAAGCCAAGATCGAGGCCCTGGACAAGGAAAGGAGCGTCCTGGAAGCAGCGGTGAAGGATCTGATGACCGACGAGCGCAAAAATGCGAAGGAAATCGGCAATCTCCAGGACAAGATCTACCGGCATGACAAGATGAAAAACAAGCTCTCCAGGGAAGTCAAAGCACGCCGCAAGGAAAACACCGAAGCCATCGCCAAAACCGCTGTCAGACTGGATCGGGTCGCCCAGCGCATCGCCACGCTGGAAAAGGAGGGGAAAGAGATTGAGGCAGGCAGAAAGGAATCGGTCGTTACCAAGACACAGCGATATCTGGTGCGCCTAGGCACGACCTATGATGCCGGATTTGGGTTGAGGGGCACGCAGCTCTTCCGCTATTCCAACACTGGAATTCAAGATACGCTCACCACCGACACAGGCCTCGTGAGGCTTCCCATGAAGCTTGGATTCGGACTTTCAATTTCCAAGCCCAACAAATGGATGCTCGGTGCGGATGTCAGCCTGCAGGATTGGAGCAAGTTCAGCCTCTTCGGCCAGACGAGCACCTTGCACAGTGCCATCGGGTTCAATGTCGGTGGCGAATGGATTCCCGAACTCACCTCGAACAGGTTTGCACGCAAGACGGCCTATCGCATCGGCGGTTTCTACAATGCCTCTTTCCTTACGCTGTACGGGAATCCAATCAAGGAAATCGGCATCACCGCCGGCATCGGTTTGCCGATCGGTGTTTACAATCCAGTCGGCCAAAGCCACTCCCGGATCAATCTGGGCGTCAACCTCAGCCGGAAGGGAACCCTGGAGGACAACCTGCTCCGCGAGTTGGCCATCCAATTCAGGCTTGGCGTGAATCTGAATGACATCTGGTTCATCAAGCGGCGGATCGATTAGGAGCGTTCAGGGGGCGGCAACTGATCCCACAACCCTGTATTTTTGTGCATGGCCATGAATTTTCCTTGGGGAGGCTGGGGCAGGCTGCTCATCTGTTGCAGCCTGGCGTTTCCCATGGCCGGCATGGCCCAGACAAATGTCTCCGCATTGCTTACAGGCATCGAGTCCGCAACGGACCGCTCTCAGGCACAGAACCTGCTGAATCAACTTTGGCTGCTGGACAGCACGAAAACGTACCTTCAGGCGGAGACCATCCAGCGCCACTGGGAGGAATCCGGAGGCGGCATCACCCGAACCCAAGCCGATACCTTGATGCGCATTTACGCAATCGGGTGCAAGCATGATCCTCACGGATCCGGAAAATGGCTGCTGCTGCGCGCACGGCTGGCCCTCAGCCAGCCCGATCTCCATCCAAGGCAGACCCTCGGCCTGATGATGGAGGCCATCGCGCTAGCACCGCGCGAGACCCCGCCTTTCCTGTACACTGAGGCTGGTCATCTCCTCGCCAGAGAATACAAGTCCATTAACCTGTCCCTGAATGCCGCAGCAAAAGATTGGGTCACGCTGGACCGGGCACTCCTGGAACGCAAGGTCAGCGATCCGCAAGGGGCTGCGGAATGGGCAAGGATCCAGGAGCAGCTCACCCTGGAAATGCGGTCATGTTTTCCGGATTGCAGACAGCTTCAGGGGGATTTCTCCGAAGCGATCGGCCAAGGCAATCTTCCGCCCGATGCTTGTGAAACCTTTCTGGTGATTTGCAGCCTGCAAGGCTGCGATGAGTCCCAGGCATGGGAAGAGGCCCTGCAGTGTGCCTTGAAAGCAGGCGAAAATCCTTGGCTGCATCGTCTGGCAGGAGCCGAAGCGTTCAACCGTGGGCAGATTGCACGCAGCAGGACGCATTGGCAAAAAGCCTGCAGCCTGGAGGTCGCGCTGCCACTCCAGGCCAGCGACCAGTTGCAGATCGCGGCGACCTACCAGCAGGAGAAGGACTTTCGCGAAGCCCGGTCATGCATTCAGGCTGCGATGGACAGGCAGCCGGGCTGGGGAGTACCGTACCTGCAGCTGATGGACCTCTACCTGGCCGGAAGCGAGACATGCAAAATGTCGGCTTTTGAGCGCAAAGCCCTCCATTGGCTGCTGATCGATCTTTGCCTGAAGCTCAGTGCGATCGATGAAAGCTGTTCCATGGAAGCAAATCAACGCTACTATGCCTATCTGAAAGCATGCCCGACGAAAGAGGAGGCGGCTTTCTACGGATGGAAGGCGGGTGATACCTATCCCCTGAAGTGCTGGATGAGTACCGCGACTACAGTTCGCCTTCCCTAGGGGCGGGAGGATAGGGTCACTTCTGGTCGGTCACTTGCAGCACCTTGAGAACCGTTCCGGGCTTCAATTCATTGCTGTTCAGTCCATTGATCTTCTTGACCACCTCAGAAAACGCCCCATATCGCCTGGCGATCTTCCAGACGGACTCACCTTGAACCGCTGTATGCACCACCCACTTGGATTCAAAAGGGGTCAGGCGATAGCCGCCGGGATCCTCAGTGCGCACGGGAGGCGGCATCTTCGGTTTGGGTGCATCCGCTTTGACGGGATCCGATGCTGACGCAGCCCCGGCCTTGGCAGAATTGCAGAGCAAGACTGGTTTTGAACCCTTGGCGACTCGTTTTTTCAGGCTGAGCTTCTGATAAGCAAGGACATTGTCCCCGGAGATTCTGTTCTTTTCACGGAGCTTTTCCGCTGTGGTGCCATAGGATTTCGCAATCCCGCCAAGGGTCTCCCCCTCTTGCACGATGTGAAAATGCCGGGACTTTGCGGATTTCAGGTAAACGATATCGCCCTCCAAGAGCCGCGAAGCGTTGGTGAAGCCATTGATTTCCTTGAGCTTTCTGACCTTGACCCCATGCTTCACAGCGATCTCGACAAGGCTTTCCCCCATCCCGGCACGAACGTAATCGATTCCATTGTCCTGGTCTTGCATGGGCTCAAGGCATGGAAATTGCTGTGTGACACGCGCAGGCGATTTCGCAGGGTCGGGTTTGGGTCTCTCCTTTTCCTGCGGGGTGTCTCCGCCGACATGGCGGAGCGCAGCCATCTCTCGCTTTCCATTTCGGGGCAAGTAATAGATGAAGTTCCTGCCTTCGGGAAGCGCACTGCCCTTGATCCAAAGGTTGTACTTCTTGAAGTCGTCCAGGGTGAGTCCCGCAGATGCAGCCAGCTGAGGGACGGAGGTCTCGCCTTTGGTATTCATCGGCTGCAACCATGTCGGCGGATCGGACTTGTACAGGGATTCCTCGAAAGCCAGTTTGTACGCGATGGCCTTCAGCGCGTACCAATGTGTGGCCTTGGTGATTTTCATCCTGTCGTTCCCTAGATCCTTGCTGTTGATATACGGCAATGCCCCGACCGGGCCGCGGTTGAAGCCAATCACCGCGTACAGGTAGTTGTCGAAATACCTTGCGATCGTATAGAAATACTTGGCTGCAGCCAGGCTCGACTGGAAGATATGCTTGCGTTCATCGACATATTCATCGATCGCCAAGCCCGCTTCCCTCGCGCTCTGTTCCTTGAACTGCCAGAAGCCGACCGCATTGGAAGAAGAAACCGCGTCGGGGACAAAGGCGCTCTCCATGGCCACGATGTACCGGAGGTCCGGGGGGACACCGCGTAGTTCGAACGCCTCCTCCACGAAGGGAAGGTAGATATTTGCCCGGTCCACCAAGGACTGGAAATAATCCGGAGATCGCTTGAGCTGCCTGATCGTCTCGGAAATCGAGGCCCGGGCGTCCGAATCGATGGAGAGCTCGATGCCACAGTAGCGCATCGTCTCTGGCACTTCATCGGCCCCATAGGCAGAGGAGAACAATGCCACGACCCAGAAGCAAAGGCAAGTCTTTTTCATGCCCTACTTTTTCATGGCGGCCATGATGCCATCCCTCACCGGCAGGAGTACACTTTCCAAGTCATCCCTCTCGACGACCTTTTGGACGAAGTCACGGAGGCTCTGGGTTTCCTTGTCCGTGATGTTCGGATCCAGAACCCGCCCGCTCCAGAGTACATTGTCGGCCAGGACCAGGCCTCCGGATCGCAGCCTGGGAAGGATCAAATCCAGGTATTCGCAGTAACTCTCCTTGTCAGCATCGATGAACACCAGGTCGAAGGGCTCCCCGTACTCCTTCACAATTTGCTTTGCATCACCGATACGCATCTGGATCCGGTCAGCCAGACCCGCCAACTGGAAGTAATGCTTCGCCATGTCCTCGCGCTCGGGATCGATGTCGACCGTGACGAGCGTGCCGTCTGCCGACAGCCCTTCGGCGAGGCAGATCGCAGAGTACCCCGTGTAGGTGCCGATCTCCAAAATGCGCCTCGGGCGCAGCATTTTCGAGAACATTGCCAGCAATCGCCCTTGAAGATGTCCGGAGAGCATCCTCGGATTCAAGACCTTCGAATGGGTTTCGCGGTTCAGTGCAGCCAGCACCCCGGACTCCTTGCTCGTGAAACGCTCTGCATACGCTGTGAGATCAGGCGGTAGGAATATCATGTTGTCAGAAATTGAAGGTTCAGAGACACATTGAACAATAACATTGCAAAGGTAAGGATCCCCTCCGATGCCGCAGGTCAAGGTTATGAACAACCGAAGGCAGCATCATTTGTAATCCTGTAAGGTTGGCATTTCCATCGCGTCGGCAACAATTCCCATGAATTTCCGCGATCCATTTTACAAATGCCATCTCATCGCCTGCGTCTAGTTTCAGGCTGGGTTTCCCCTTTGTACGTGCATCCCCTCTCCCTTGCCTGCAAATGAGTCGCATAGGGCCGACCGCTTGGATCTTCCAGCTGCTTCAGGGAGCCTCAGGGATTCATCTTCTTTTCCCATTCAATCATGGATGGCTCCGGATGTTCGATCCATTTCTTGACGATCGTTCCCGCTTCCCGAAACGGGATGACAGTCCATGACGGATCAAGGGGCGACCCCAGGAAGATCCCAAACGGTGCAGGAGGATGAATCATTTGGGCGGAGGTCATATCCTGGGCCAGACCTGACTGCGGAAAACGAAACCCATATCCCCGAAGTGTGGAATTTGATGCAGTTGTCTTGGGATGGAGGACGGGAGATGTTTATGGGGGCCCAGGCAGATTCAGGGAATAAATTTGGCCTTGTTGAATAAAATGTGCATTTTAGCGATACTTTTGCGACTTATCTTCAATTCATGCGACTCTTGACTGTCAAAAAACGTATTCGACTATGAAATCCAAGTCTTTGATATTGTTCCTGTTTTCCGCTTGTGCCGTGATTTTCTGGGCTCAAGGGTGTGACCGATGCAAGGAGCATGGCACGCTGACGCTCTCAGAAACCACGCAGTTTTTCGAGGCAACATACTTGGTGGATTCCAATGGTGCCAACTATACCAGTATCTGGCACCCGGATAGTGTAACAGTCCAGCTGAGCACCAATGGATTTGAAGGCTCCTTTGACTCAATTTCCGAAGACCTCTCCGATGGCAAGATCGGCCCCTGGGCCTTTACCGTAACACCCCAGGCCGCTAAGATGGGTTCCATCTACCATTACGTGTATGTCGTCACCAAGGACAGGTTCGGAGCCGATACCTTCGAGATCAAATTCTATCCGTCAATGGACGAATGCCACGAATACTGGGGAAGGCTTGAATACTGGAAGGACGGTGTTCTCATTTCAACTTGCGATGGAAAGGAAACGTGCTCCATTGTGATTCGCGAATGATTTTCCAGTAGAAGGACTCCCCCGACATATTCATTGGAGGATCTGAACTGGTTCCAAACAGATTTCAATAGGTTTTTCGGGGTTTGCTGCTGGGGTTGACCCATCATTGACGACGATCTCCCGCCGGAAACGCGGGAAAATTTGCTTGGATGGAGAGAACTCCTTATTTTGTACCTAGGTAGGCGGCCTGCCGCATTTAATTATCAAGACGGTTTTAAGATATACCCTCATTTGCCTCCTTTTCGCAGTGGCACTGGCAGTTCCGAAAGAGCCTTCGGCACAGCGGATCGACGCATCAACCCGCCAAAGACCCCGTATCTTCGTACCCCAAAACCGCAACAGCCGCCTGCACCGCGCAAACAGATTCAGAGACAAAGAACAACGCTTCTTTCAATACCGTCAGCGCAATTTCGCACGTACGCATCGTGACCTCAACCAGAAGCGTGCCCGAGCGCAGCATTACACGCGGCATCGCTCGGTGAACCAGCACTCCCTGGATCGGAAGAGCATCCGGCAGGCTCCCGGTCGCCGATCCCACGCCAGGCTCAGCACCAAGCGAAGGCCGCAATCGGCTGACCGCCCACACCATCCAAGCACAAGCACGAAATCCAGGCGGCAGCAAGCTGACTCGCCCTCCCACCGCAGTGTCAGCCGAGTCACGCAGAAGAATCCCGGAAACGGCAGACGCAGCCATCAGAACCTGAACAATCGATCCCCAACACCACAGGCAAGCCGGATCACGCACCGAAGCCTGGGCCGCCTCAACCAGCGGAGACCGGCTCGCCTGTCCCACGGAAGCCTCAATCGCTACCGGCCGCCCTCGGTTGCCAGCAGGCACCAATCCCTGAACCAAAGCCGACAACCTGGAGTGAATGCGCGGCACAGGAACCTGAACAGCAATCATCCACCTTCGGTTGCCGCTCGTCACCGACCCCTTCATCGGCAACGGCAACAAGTCGCCAACGCCAGCCACCGAAATCTGAACAGGTTCCACCTGCCCCATGTCGCGACCCGCCACCAGTATCTCAATCAAAAGCGCCAGTACGTGGCAAACGCCACCCACAGGTCGCTCAATCTCAAGCGGTCTCCGCTGATGCAGGCACAGCATCGGAACCTGAACAGGCATCCTCCCCTGGTCGGGGTGAGACACAAGGGCATGAACCAGTACGACCCATTTGGAAGGTTGGCACAGAAGCAGCTACGCGACGATCAGAGGAAGCTCAATGTCACAGGACTGAACAGTGCCTGTTACCCGCGCATCAGGATCCGACACAGGGATCTTACCCAAGTCTGCTACCCGAGGGTCCAAGTGAATCACAAGGATCTTTCCTCGAATTGCTATCCGAAAATGCGCGTCAAGCACATGGATCTTCAATCGAAGTGTTATCCGACCCCCAATGTTCGCCACAGGAACCTCTCCTCTGCATGCCTGCCGAGGTATGCAGTGACCCACAAGAGCCTGAACACAGTTTGTTACAAGCCGGCTGTGCGGATCACACACCAGGACCTTTCCCTGAAATGCTATCCTACAATGGTGATCAAGCACAAGGACATGGCAGGCCTCTCCTGTACTGAGATACGCATTCGCCATGCGGACTTGAACAAGGCCAGGATCGCCTGTGACCCCAACATCCGCGACCACTCCACCGCCATGGAGAGAATCGGCAAGGAGATCAAGTTCCAATTCACACGGCATCGCCTTTTCTGCAAGCTGGAATGCAGGTATAGTGGCGTCTCCCAGGGAAATATCGTAGAAACCTCGAAGGGTCTGGCCGTGGTCAAAGACTATATTGTCAGGAAGGGAACCTACTACCCGATTCGTCTCATCGTGTCCACGATACAGGGGTTGGGACGAAACGAGAGGGGAGAAGCCAAGCTGGTCATGCACAAGCTCACCAAAGAGGAGACGAAAGAAATCATGATTCGCGAGCTGATCAAGCGACAGAAATACCTCTGGCTCGTGCGAATGTATCCCGAGGAACGCAAAAATCTCGAAAGCCTGAAGCTGCTCTACAGAAATCCCAACGGGTCTCCAGACAAGGATCCCAATGCGCCCAGTGATCTTCCGACCCCCATCAGGGATTCGGACCATAACTGACTGGGATCCCGGTCTGAACCGGTGGGAAATCGAAATTGGTTCGGGGACGAGCCGTGCAGCACCGAAAACATACCCTCATTTTCCCTACACGGCTGTCCGGAAGCTCAATTTTGGCAGGTGTAAACGAATGCGGGGGGAATGTTGAGCGGCACGAAGCCGACCTTTACTTTTTTGAACTTGGTTCTCAGCAGTTCCAGCGCTGTGATGATGTACTGGTATTGCATGAAAACACCATTGGAGGACAGTACTTTTCTGGATTCTTCCAAGATATTTTCCCTCAGATCCTCAGGGAAGAGCGTAAGCGGAAGGGAGGAGATGATGTAGTCCACCTTTTCGACGCCATGCATGTGCAGGTATTTTCCGAGAAACTCTGCGGAGTCTGCGATCACATGGATGCGAGGGTCTTCAAATTGCAGGAATTTATCTACGAAGTCTTCGTTCGGCTCGAAGAGGAACAGCTGTGTTTTCGGCCTGATCCTCTTGATGATCTCCCTTGTGATGACACCTTCCCCGGGGCCCAGCTCCACGATGCATTCTGCCGTCATGAAGTTGATCGTGGAGATCATCTTGCGGCAAAGGAAGATCGAGCTCGGCGTCAGCGAACCGTTCCTGTTTCCCTTTTTAAAAAACGCCTTCAAAAATGCCGCTCTAGTCCTGATCATTGGGATGGTTGAATGTTGTTACATGAGTAGGATACAGCCGCCTATTCGCGCTTTGCCTCACTGATGGCCCGGTTGAGGAATTCATTGAGAGGAAGCATTCCCCTGAACACCATGATTGCATCCTCCACAAAGCTGTCCGAAGTCAACTCCTGGTCGCTGATTTTATGGCTTGCGACCAGGCTTTTGTGGCGCAAAAGGTCAATGGCAGGATGATTCTTGCCATACCCCTTGGGTGATGTGCGTACGGTCTCGCCCTCCAACTTCCCGAATAGCTTCACGAAATTCTTGTCTTCCAGGATTTCCTTCAGCCCTTCATGATCGTAATCAATCGCTTCCCTGATGGACTTGAGGATATTCGCTGGTGGCATGTAACTTCCGCCGGCCAGGAAGGACTTCTCTCCCGGCTCGATATGCAGGTAATAGCCGGCACTTGCGGTGTGCTTTCCGCCTCCCGCCATCCAAGCCCCCATGTTCGTCTTATAGGGGTTCTTGTCCTTTGAGAATCGCACATCCTTGAAGATCCTGAAGATCGCTGCCTTGGCCTCGATTCCTCTCAAGCTCCCATCGAACTCCGCCATCCTGGGCAGTAATTGACCGACAAGGCCCTCAACATCCCTTTTCGCAGCCTCATATTCTTTGCGGTTGGACTCGAACCAATCACGATGGTTATTCAAGGCCAGTCCCGAAAGGAAATCCAATGTTTTCTGCTGTAGCATTGCGGTAATTTAGGTGGTAAATTTTAGATAATTTCCTTTTTGGCGATATGTTTTCTCCTTTCTGCAAGCAGACTCCCCTTGGTTCCGGGGAAGGATTGTCATTTGCCGGACCGCTTTTCCCTGCGTGCTCTCGCAGCATCCCAAGCTGCCGCATCGTCAATGTCACTGATCTCAGGCAAGACAAAAACCAGTTTCCCTGCATCCCGGATATCATCCATGGTGGACATAAAAACAGACGATGTGCTCCATCTCTTGTTCAGAAAAACAGACGGCTCCAGTACTTTCATCCCGAGTAGATAGTATCCCCCGTCGTCTGTAGGCCCGATCACAAAGTCATGGAAACTCAATGCCCGAAATGCCTGCTCCAGATGCTGCGCCTGGAGATCAAGGAAATCGCTCCCCACGATCGCCACTTTCTGGAACCCCTCGGCAAACATCGCCTGGAACGCGGCCAGCATTCTCTCCCCAAGTCCTGTCGGCACTTGCAGGTATTTCGCAAAGGCCGGTGATGACCATTTGTCCTGATTGTCAATGAAATCCGAGTAAAATACTGCGCGGTGGCATTCGACCCCCGAGGCGACCGTCCGCACATGCGCCGTCATCTCACCATAGGCATCCAATGCAGCATGGTCACCCAAGGTTGCGGCGAGCCGGGTCTTGATCTTGCCCAGGATGGGATTCTTGATGAAGATGATCAGTGCACGGTCGGCCTCGTTTCTGGGCGGAACATCCTGCCTGACCTCACCCGCTGCTTTCAGCCAAACTTTTTCGATTCCGCACATTCTGATGGACGATGGGGAAGTGCTTCGTTACTGGTAGATTTTCTCACCCTTGCGAAGCCACCTGCCCCAGTCCTCGGAATAGGCATGAACCTTCATCGTCGGGTTGCCTCTCGCATCTACCACTGTGTGGCCCTGATTCACCCATTCGAAAATGCCGCCGTAGAGATTGAAGACATGCTGGAAACCCAGCTCCTCCAGTTGCTCCCCGATACGTTCGCTGCGGTATCCCACCGTGCAATAGACGACGACCACTCGATCCAGCGCCTGGTTCTCGACATCATTTCTCGAGAATGTCTTGTAGTCCACAAGTTTCGCTGTCGGGAGGTGGCTGACCTCGAACTCTCTCGGGCTGCGAGTGTCCAGAATCAGGGGTGATCGGTTTCCCGTCACCATGCGTGCCAGGTCGGCAGGCTGGATCGTGGTCACAGTTCCCTTGTACAGGGATCTGAGCTTGGCGGCATAGCCAGGATCGGTGCACTGGCCAAGGGCCATCATGACCCCTCCCATTGTTGCGAAGAGGATTGCGAACATAATTTTCACTTTACACAGCCTTCCCAGCATATGCAAAGTTATACAAATCTGAATGGAGCCTGGCTCTCCAACACTATGGGAAAGGGCATCTCTCGCCTCGGGCTCAGACTCATCCCATTCTCTCCTTCCAATTACGTTTGTCGCTCCCCCAGATCAGTCGGCTCCGCAGCGTATCGAGATAGTTTCCAGACTGCACGCGAACCATCTTGACCGGATTGCTGCTCTTGCGGATGGCGATCTCCACACAGTCATCCACAGGGACCGTCCGCGTATCCAAAGCCACCATCGCACGGCCGCTACGGGTCTCGAGGCTGAACGAGATCACCCCATCATCGGCAAGGATCATCGGACGCACCGTCAGGGAATGCGGTGCCACCGGCGTCAGGACAAATACATTTGCATTGGGATGGATGATCGGGCCACCGCATGACAGCGAGTAGGCAGTGGATCCGGTAGGTGTGGCCACCACCAAACCATCTCCCCAGTAGCTGTTCAGAAACTCTCCGTTGATATACGTGTGCACGGTGATCATCTCATTGCTCTCACTCTTGTGGACGGTGAAGTCGTTCAGCCCGAAGTTGTAATCGCCAAACAGACCCGTGGGAGAACTCTCAATCTCGATTCCCCATCGCAAGTCGATTCGAAACATGTCCTTCATGATCTCCAGGGTTGCGGCATGCAAATGCTCCTGCGTTACCGTTGTCAGAAAGCCCAATCGACCGAAATTCACCCCCAATACGGGAAGGATCCCCTTGACCACCATGGCAGTGTTCAGGAAGGTGCCGTCCCCCCCGAAACTGTAGGCGAAGTCGCATCCCTCCAATTGCTTTTCATCCGATAGAAGGAATGGCTCCACCAGGGAGGCCCAGTCTGGCATGCTTGGCTCCAGCTCATCTGCATACCTGTGGTGAACGAGGTACTCCACGTGCTTCTCATGCAGGAAACGAAGGAACCGTGACAGGAAGTTCAGATCCGTTCGCTCAGTGATTCTTCCAAAAATTGCCAGCTTCATTGTATCAATACCAGAGTGCCAGTGTAAATGCCGTCTCGACCGGATGGATGAGGGTGGCCCCGAAAGAGGTTGAGGCTATGGTCCACACGCAGGGGGAGATCGTGGTCAAGACGCCGCCGCATCCATGCCTGGGAGAGCGGACGGTTCCAGAGGGCATTGCATTGATCGTTGAACATCCAGTCTTTCTCATAAACTGTACCGCAATAAACATTAAAATACAATCCCATCGGGAGATCACGGAATTTTTGAAACAGGATCCACTGCAAACGGGCGAAAAGGCCGGAATCGGTTCCAAATTTCCACTCTTCCCTTGTGCGACCTCGAGCCGGCCACCACGCCGGAGTCCACCCGCAACGGCTCCGCCGAGGAAAACCGCCGCGCATGTCAGCAGGATGCCGAACCGCTCAAGCCCTGGCCAATTGTACAAGAATCTCACTTGCAACCCGTACCGGGTCTGGCGAATGGCAAAAGGCAGAGACAACCGCGACACCGTAGGCTCCCGCAGCGATGACCGCTGGAACCTGACCGGATCCGATGCCACCGATCGCGATCACGGGCCAAGGCGATGAATGGGCGATCTCAGCAAGGCCATCCAACCCAAGGTCGGGAAGCCCCGTCGTCTTCGAAGTCGTCCCAAAGACCGGACCCACGCCGATGTAGTCGATATTTGCGCCCGCCAGTGCCCTCAATTCCGCCATCGAGTGCACCGTCACCCCGATGATGGCGTCCGGCCCGAGCACTTCGGCCGCCTCCACCGGACCGCCATCCCCCTTACCCAGATGCACTCCTCGCGCCCGCAATTCAAAAGCCAAGGCAATGCGGTCATTGACGATCAGGCAATTGCCTGACCGTTCTGCCAGGGCTGAAATCTCTTTCGCTTCCCGAAGATCACGGCCACGGTCCCACGCCTTGTTGCGGTACTGGACGGCACACTCCCCCGCCTCCCAAGCCATTCGGGCGAGCTGCAGATGAGAATGTCGGGAACGGGCCGTATCAGTGATGATGTGGAGGCGTGGAACGGGAGAATGCGGTTTCACTGCGGAAATGCGGAAAGGTGGGTGCTCAGGTGTTCAGGTAGCGCAGTAGGTTTTCATACCGCTCCTGGAGGTCATTCAGCTGCTCCGCGTCAAAAATCACCCCGGCGATGTCATACTCGAAACGTTCGAAGGTCGCGATCACACGGGACAGCTCGCGGACGTTCAGTTTCAAGGTCACCAGAATCTTCCCGGCCTCCTTGCTGTTGCTGACCGTGAGGCTGAGGATCTTGGCATCATTGCTTTCGCAAATGCGTCCAATCTCGGAGATCGAATAGTCGTTGCTGGCGAGGTGCAGGACGATGATGCCGCCGGGTTCCTCTATGCAGAGACATTCCGTCGCCTGCCTGACCATATCCGCCCTCGTAATCGTTCCCACGAAGGTGTCGTCCGACACGCTCAGCACCGGCACCACATCCAGTTTCATCATGCTTGCCATTTTCAGCACCTCGTAGAAGTGGGTGTCCTCGTGCACGAAAGTCTGCTCTGGCAGCGACAACCGGACTGCACCAATCGGTACGTCGTCCATCTCCGTCTCCAGCAGGTCTTCCTCCGAAACGATGCCCAGCAACCGCTCGTGGTTGACCACCGGCAGTTGCGCGACCTTGAACTCATTCATCCATTCCAGCACACGGTTGGCCTTATCCGAGGTCTTGATCGAAGGAACAGTGTCGGTGATGAGATCTCTGGCCAGGATCATCTTTGCTACAGGGTTGGGGGGGATGTGTAGATGCGCTTCAAGAATCGGTCCAGAATTGAATTGAACGTCTCGGGTTGCTCCATCATGGCAGCGTGCCCGCAATGGTCGATGAAACGCAACTCCGCGTCCGGGAGCAATCGATGGAACTCATGGGCCACGTGTGGGGGCGTGATGTTGTCGTTCAATCCCCATACGAGCAGGGCAGGAACCTTGACCTTGCCCAGGTCTTTGCTCAAGTTTTGGTGTTGTGCATCCCGGGCGATCTTGAGGATGCGCAAGGTCATGTAGTTATCGTTGACCATCTCGAACACTTCGTCGATCAGCTCCTTGGTGGCCGTTTCGGGGCTGTAGAAGGTGTATTCGACACGCTCTTTGATGTATTTGATGTTCCCGCGGCGGGGAAAGGTGCTCCCCATCCCGGATTCAAAAAGGCCTGAGCTCCCTGTGAGCACCAAGGCGTCCACCTTGTCCAAGTGGGACATGGAATACACCAGGCCAATATGTCCCCCCAACGAGTTGCCCAGGATCGTGCAACGGTCGATCTTCTTGAACCGGACGAATCCGTCCACGAACTCTGCAAGTCCCTGGATCGAGGGCTTGGTGCTGGTCTTGGAGATGATCGGCATCAGCGGAATCAGCACCGTGAACCGTGTCGAGAAGGCCTCCACGACGGCTTTCCAGTTGCTCAGCGCACCAAACAACCCGTGAAGCAACAGCAGCGGTGTGCCGCTGCCTTCCTCCACGAAATCGTAGCCACTGTCATGTCTTACCTGGAGATTCATTCCTGCACGATCTCTACCGTTGAAATCCAATCGGGTCATTCGAAGTGACCAAGGCACCACCCTATTCGCGAAATGGCAATGTCCTCGAGGCAAAAATATAGAAATCACACGGATTTACCACCCTCGAAAGTATGAGGGTGAATTTGGACAAGATCCCATCAGGATTGCCGTAATGGCGCATCTTGATCCTCCGAATGGAGCCGTCCAGGTCGTCACCCCAGGACGAAACCGAGGACTCCCATGTCAATGACGGCTTCCCCTCGACCCATTATTCGAGCCGTTCGATCCAGTTTCTGAGCAGCAGTTCACCGCCTTCGGTGAGGATCGATTCCGGGTGGAACTGGATGCCTTCCAGCCAGCCGTTCACATGCCTGATGGCCATCACCTCTCCCGCGCCGGTCCATGCCGTCACTTCCAATTGGGCCGGCAGCGGATGGCCCGATAGCACCAGGGAATGGTAGCGCATGGCGGCGAATGGACTGGGGAGGCCGTGGAAAAGGCCTGTGCCTCTGTGGAATACCAGGCTGGTCTTGCCATGCACGGGTTCCGAGCCGTGCCCGAGGGACATCCCGAAATACTGTCCGATGAGCTGATGGCCGAGGCAGACACCCAGAACGGGAATCCTTCCGGCGACCCGGGGCATCAATTCGAGCGATACGCCGCTGTCTTCAGGCCTGCCGGGGCCCGGGGAGATCAATATGCCCTTGGGGGACAAGGCGACGACCTCCTCCGCTGTCACCTCGTCGTTTCGAAAGACAGAGACGACTTGATTGCCGCGCCTTAGAAAATCCACCAGATTCCACGTGAAGGAATCGTAATTGTCGATCACGGCGATCATCGGGAGGGAACGGCCACTGGCGTGGAATCGGCCTCCGGGCCGCCGTGGGACTTACGGGTGGAGTCGAGGGATACGAAGTAATGCTCCATGTCACGGAGAACATTGCTGGCCTGGGGGATAAGGCCAATGGTGTAGCCCTGCACGATCTTGCTGTACCCGGTTGCCACGGGGTAGGCGGCGGAGCCTTCCACTGTTTCCTTGGGAAGGATTTGCGCATTGCCGATGATGCTGAAGAATGCACCGAGTAGGAACCCCCACTTCAAAACGCCAAATCCAAGGCCTGCGAGCCGATTGGGGAGATCGAGCTGTGCGGCGTTCAGTAATTTGGTCGCTGCCCAGCCTGCAAGGTACACGGCTCCCAGTCCGATGGCAAAGGCGGTGAAAAATGCGATGGCAGGCACCCACTTTTCCGGAAACTGGAAATTGTCCCGGTAATATCCCGCAAAGAGGAATGCCAGCCGCATTCCAGCCCAGAATCCGATGATGAGTCCGATCAGGCCGGCCACCTCGATGACCACACCGTTGCGGAAGCCTTTGTAGGCTCCGTAAGCAAGTACGACCAACGCCAGTATGTCGAGGAAATTCACCAGAAGTTCAAGCCAGCAATTCCTTGACGACCACGGAAATGTCCTTGCCATCTGCACGCCCCGCGAGCAACTTGTTGGCCGACCCCATGACCTTTCCCATGTCTTTGGCAGATGTCGCTCCGACTTCTGCGATGATCTTCTGTACCTCGGCTCTCAGTTCCGCAGGCGTGAGGGCCTTGGGCAGGTAGCGCTCGATGATCGCCAGCTCCTCCTCCTCGGTTGCGATGAGGTCGTGCCTGCCGGCATTCCTGTATTGTTCGATCGAGTCCTTGCGCTGCTTGCTTTGCTTGATCAGCAGTTTCATCCCTTCATCGTCCGATACCGGCCCTGGAGCACGGCCTTCCGAGGTTTCCAGCAGGAGAATGGCCGACTTGATCGCCCGCAGTGCCCGCAGCGCAGCCTGATCCTTGGCCTTCATGGCCGTTACGATGTCTGCGTTGATTTTTTCTTTGAAGTCCATGCGAATCCACTATTGTTGTTTCGCAAACTTAACCAAAATTTCGGCTGCCACCTCGTCCTTGAAGGATGCCGTCCTTTTGTATTGGTCGCTGTACACGTATAGGCTGGGTGTCGCACTGAAGCCAAACCACTTGTCGATCTTGTATTCGTTGTCCTTGGTCACGATCAGCTTCCCCGGAAACCCGGGAAGGTGCTTACCGGGAAATGCCTTGATGGCTTCGACATCGGCCCAGGAGACCAACACCAGGGTGATTCCCTTGAAAAGGTCTTTTTTCTCGGTGATTTTCTTGGCGATGTACTGGCAGTGGTCACAGTCTGGATCGAAGTAGAAGAAGATCGTGGGAGCGTTTGCTACAAGCGAAAGCCGTGTCACGGGCTTGCCCTCCATATCGTAGAACTTGAAGTCCGGGATCAAGGTTCCGATGCCTTCGTTGGTGTTGCCCTTGGACGTGTGCTCTGGCTGTGCGAATGCAGTGCTGGCGGACAGGAGGAGCAAGATTGCAAGCAAAAACTGGTTCATATTTTCATTCAAGCATTGGTGATGGTCAGGATCATTGCAAATACCGTGCCTGTCCGAAAAGATGGCCACGAACACGTATCGATGATTACATGAGGCCCGGCAACCCGGGCTCCATCACCCTGGGCTACCCTGCTGGGTGGCCGGAGCTGCGTCAGGGTGTCTTCGGAATCCCTCCAAGGGGGAACCCAAGGATCCAAGGATTGATTGTGAGCGCAGAGGGATGCGTTTCGTTCCTTGGAATGCCCTGGATGCCCAGAAAATTCCCGCACCAGCCTACGTAAAATATCCGTCCCGCCACCTGCAAAAGGCAAATTCTGGATCGACCCGGTCGAAGCCGCACAATGGGATTTTTCAAAGCCAATGGAACGTGCGGCCACCGGAATCCGGAAGTTCATGCAATTGGGCTACCGGGGCCCGGCAATCTCGGGGAAGATGTGAGAAGATGGAAAATAAGCGATATTTGCACCCATGGATAATCAATCTAAGCCTGGGTTCACTGCCTACTTCAGGCTGGTCATGAGTACATTCTTCATCGCGGGAGCCATGGGCATCCTGGCCGGGATTGCCGACAATGACTACATCCGTCCAGACAACAGGTGGCTGTTCGCGATACCCGTTTTGCTGTATGGCCTGTTTCGCCTCTACCTGGCCATCAGGATGCTGCGGGGCAAGAGCGACACCTTCAATTACTGAGGTCGCCGATGCGCCTATGCCCACTCGACCCTCAGCGACCCGGCACAGGGCTCTGCCTTGCAATGGCTGCATTGCTTCAATGGCAAGCCCTTTTTTCCCAAACAGTGGTCGCCCGGCTTGACCTGGACCGGCGCAGCCCACAGCCTTCCCTCGTCGAGTATGTCGCCGCTGACGGAGGGATCGTCACCTTGGGGAATCAAACCAGCAAATCCAGCCGATACCTCTGCATCAACAAGTACGACGATCAATTCTCGAAATCATGGACGAGGCAAGTGCTCCAGCAAAACGGGCAGAACGGCATCGACATGATGACTGTGCTCGGGGAAAACATCTACGTATTCGACTCGGAGTATTTCCCGCGTGATCGCACCATCCGGACCAGCTATACCCGCTTCGACCTGGGCGGTAATGTGGTCGTGCCGCGAAAGGAAATCGCGAACCTCCCCAACGAAGAGAAGCACCGCGTGGACCTGAAGTATGTGCACTCGATCAACAAGAAGAAACTGCTCTGCTACAAAAACCTGGAGGAAGACGGCAAGTTCGAGACCATCCTCTACTACCTCTTCGATGCCAACACCAGCGAAATGGTCACTGGCAAGATCCAGATTCCCTACCTGGACGACAAGTTCCAGGTTCGCAAGATCATGGTGAGCAATGCCGGAAAAATCTACGTCCTTGGCAAGTACTTCAAGGTCAACAGGGTAAAGACTCCGGATGATTTCGGATTCAAGATCTACCAATACGAACCCGGCAGTCCCGAAGCCCATGAGGCATCGATCGACCTTGGCGAGCTGTACATCACCGACCTGACCCTCAAGATCGACAGGGATGAGAATCTTTTCCTCGCCGGGTTCTACTCACACCAAAGCGCAAACCAGATCATCGGAACCTGCTTTTTCAAGTTCAACGGCGACCTCAAAGAAGAGGTGCGCAGTTCCCAGCACTTCTCGGAGGATTTCCTGGCCAACTTTCTGCGGGACAGGCAGATCGAAAAAGGGCATGAATTACAGAATTTCTACCTCGACAACATCATCCTGCGCTCCGACGGGGGCGTCTTGCTCATCGCTGAGAAATTTTACACGACTTTCAATTCTTATGTGGACATCTACGGCTACTGGGTGGACCAGAAGATTTTCCACTATGACGAGATCATTGTGAATTCGGTCGCTGCGACGGGCGACCTGGAATGGAGTGCCGTGGTGCCCAAGCAGCAGCAATCCAGCCAGCGTGGCCACCTGAGCTATGTGGAAGTGGTCAGCGGCACCAACCTCTACCTGGTCTACGGCCATCAGATCGGGAAGACCCCCCAAACAGTGTACGTGAACAATGTGGACTTTGATGGAAAGGTTGCCGACCGCAAGGCACTCCTTCCCGGAGCGGGGCATGATGAAACCTTCTATCCCCAGTACTCCGAACAGATCAGCAACAGCACCGCTCTGATCGTCTATTTTCAGGACCGGGAGAAGTTATTCTCGATGGTGAAGGTGGCCTTTGATTAGAGTCCTCCCGCCCGGGGATTTTCGGCAGCCCTGCTGCCTTCCTCACATCGAATTCACGCGTTCGGTGAGCATTTCCATTAAGGTTTGAAAAATGGCTGCTTTCCCGTATCCGCATTCGTCGAACAGCTGGTCCGGGGTGCCGTGCTCAATGAACCGGTCTGGAATGCCCAATCGTTTGACATGTGCCGTGTAGCCATGGTCCACCATGAACTCAATCACTGCCGATCCGAACCCGCCCTGCAGGCATCCGTCTTCGATGGTGACGACCCGGTCAAATCGTCCGAAGACATCATGGAGCAACTCATTGTCAAGGGGCTTCACAAACCGCATGTCGAAATGGGCGGGGTAGAGCCCCTGTTCATTCAGCCTTTTCAACGCCTCCTGCACATAGTTGCCAAGGGGGCCGAGGCTGAGGACGGCGAGTCCCTCGCCATCATTGACCATTCGGCCTTTCCCGATCTCAATTTTCTCAAACGGGGTGCGCCACTCGACCATGACACCCTCTCCCCGTGGGTAGCGAATGCTGAATGGCAGCGTCTGCTCGTCGAGCTGTGCCGTGTACATCATGTTGCGCAGCTCCCGCTCATTGAGCGGGGAGGCGACGACCAGATTGGGGATGCAGCGTAGGTAGGCGATATCGAATGCGCCATGGTGGGTGGGCCCGTCTGCCCCCACGAGACCGCCGCGGTCCAGGCAAAACACGACAGGCAGCTTCTGAAGTGCGACATCGTGCACGACCTGGTCGTATGCACGCTGCATGAAGGTCGAATAGATGTTGCAAAATGGGCGGAGCCCCTGTGTCGCCAATCCCGCAGAAAAGGTCACGGCGTGTTGCTCGGCGATGCCGACATCGAAAGCCCTGTCGGGCATCTGGTCCAGCATGAACTTCAGGCTGCAACCTGATGGCATGGCAGGTGTGATGCCCATCACCTTCGGGTTCATCTTCGCCAGCTCCACCATGGTATGGCCGAAAACATCCTGGTACTTGGGCGGCTGCGGACTTGGCACCTTGGGAACCAAGGAGGCACCGGTATGGCGATCAAATGGCCCTGCCTGAGCATGCCACTTGGTCTGATCCAGTTCTGCCAGTTCGAAACCCTTGCCCTTCACGGTCACGCAATGCAGAATCTTCGGGCCGGGAATCTTCTTCAGGTCGTCCAGGATGCGCACCAGGTGATTCACGTCGTGGCCATCGATCGGGCCGAAGTAGCGGAAGTTGAAGGACTCGAACAGTTCGCCCTTGCGACCAAACTGCGCCGTGAAGAGATCCTCCATCTTGGAGGCTACCTTCTGGGCACTGGGGCCGAACTTGCTCATCTTGCCCAGGAGTTTCCAGACTTCGTCACGGATCTTGTTATAGGTGCGGCTTGTGGTCACGTCCGTCAGGTACTCCTTCAAGGCACCGACGTTTTGGTCGATGCTCATGCAGTTGTCGTTCAGGATCACCAGCAGGTTGACTTTTTCCCAGCCTGCATGGTTCAGTGCCTCGAATGCCATTCCGCCCGTCATGGCTCCGTCCCCGATGACTGCGATCACGTTGCGGTCGGTTTCGCCCTTGTACCTGCTGGCGATGCCCATGCCCACGCCTGCGGAGATGGAGGTGGAGCTATGGCCCACCCCGAAGGTGTCATATTCGGATTCCGACCGTTTCGGGAAACCCGAGATGCCCTTGTACTTCCGGTTGCTGTGGAAATCATCGCGGCGGCCCGTGATGATCTTGTGTCCATAGGCCTGATGGCCCACATCCCAGATCAGCTGATCATAGGGTGTATGGAAGACATAGTGAATCGCCGTGGTCAGCTCCACCACGCCGAGGCTCGCGCCGAAATGCCCGCCATATTGGGAACCATGCTCGATGAGATAATCCCGCAACTCATGGCAGAATTGGTACAGCTCTTCCGGCTTCAGGTTCCGGAGGTCTTCGGGATAGTGGACTTTGGCGAGCAATTCTCCTTCTTCAATCATTGGGAAACCTCCGTTCTAGAACCATTGGACACGAAAAAATCAACCTGCCATGACCGAATAGGATTGCCTTGACTTGCGGTCCTCATTTCAAACATTGGCGGGAAAGCCGAACCATGGGCAGGAGTCCCAGCCATCATATACCAGGCAGGGCCATCCGTTGTCCCGGATGTGATTCGAAAATGTTGAAACCCAATCATTGCCACATTACCAATTCAAACACTGTTTGGCCAGACTTTGACAGCGAAACCTGCCGCAGCCAAAAATAATGAATCATCGGGGCTTTTACCTCAATTTTCTTGCGAGGCACGATTTCGCCCCTTCGAGATGGCCAGCATCCCGATGAACATGATCGCCCCATTGACAGGCAGGGTCGCAAAACCCAGCCAATTTCCTGTAGAACTGTTGATAAGGAAGCAGATCATGGGTGCGGCGAGCCCCACCAATGGGACAAGCCGGTCGCGCACCTCCAGCGGGGTAAAGAGGCCAAAGGCAAACGCGCCGAGCAGTGGCCCGTAGGTGTAGGTCGCCACCTGGAAGATGGCATCGATCACCGCCATGTCGTTCAGCAAGCGGACCACGATGATCACGAGGAACGTGACCACCGACATTCCCATGTGCACCATTTGCCGGGTCCTGTTTTTGGCCTTCTGGTCAGTCCGCTGCTCGAAATCCAAGAAGTCGATGCAGAAGGAGGTCGTGAGTGCAGTCATCGCGGAGTCGGCACTGGCATAGGCAGCGGCAAACAGGCCCAGGATGAAAACAATCCCGATGCCTAGCGGCAAATAGTTGAACACCAGGAAGGGAAACAGGCGATCCGTGGATCCGGGAACCATTGCATTATTGGCTGGATCCAGGAATGTCAGCGGCGCCCCCTGGGTGGCAAACTGTTCCACCACCAGGCCATACTTTCCACCATACATGAACAGCAAAGCGCCGAGCACCAAGAAGAGGAGATTGACGAGCACCAGCACGAAACTGAAGGACAACATGTTCTTCTGAGCATCCTTCAAGGTCTTGCAGGTCAGGTTCTTTTGCATCATGTCCTGGTCGAGCCCAGTCATGGTCATGGAGATGAACATTCCGCCCAGCAGTTGCTTGAGCCAATGCTTGGGATGTTGGACGTCAGAGATGATGACATTGGCATATTTGCTGCCAGCCACGCTGTCCCAGAGGCCATCCAGGCCGTGGATGCCCATATCCCTGGCCACAAACCAGACGCTGAATCCGGCCGCTGCGAGCAGGAAGGTTGTTTGCAGCAGATCTGTCCAGATCACCGTCTTCATCCCGCCCCTGAAGGTGAAGATCCAGATCATCAGGATCGCCAGTGCCACAGATGCAAAAAAGGGAATGTCCAGCTGCCCCAGGACGAATTCATGCAGGACCAGGACCACCAGGAACAGGCGGATGGATGAGCCCAGGATGCGCGACAGCAGGAAGTAGGCCGAGCCTGTCTTGTAGCTCCAGAAGCCGAAGCGCTGCTCCAGGTATTTGTAGATCGAGGTCAGGTTCAGCCGGTAATAGAGCGGCATCAGTACGAGGGCGATCACGAAATAACCCATCAGATAGCCGACCACCATCACCATGTAGGCAAAGCCCTGCGTGCCCACCCACCCCGGCACGGAGATGAAGGTCACCCCGGAGATGGAGGCGCCGATCATCCCGAAGGCCACCACATACCAGGGCACCGAGCGATTGGCCCGGAAAAACGATTGTTCATCTGCCTTGCGGGAGGTGATATAAGAGAAGATGCCGAGGATCAGGAAATAGATGGCGATGAGGGCGATGCTCCAGAAGGGGTGTTCGCCGAGCCGGATGAACTGTATCATGCTAATCGGTCTTGAGCCACCAAGGCAGGGTGTTTTTCGCTGTAAGGGCTGTTACAAATTCCCGGGCCGGGCCGGCATGGCCGGAAAAGCAGACGATGTGCCTGCCCGCCCACCCCTTGCGGTCAGATCAGTGCCATCCTTCCCCATCCGCCGGGGGGCAAGTGGATGCTCCCTCCGCAGACATCCATCCTGGCACCCGTGACGGAGGACAATGCATTGGGATGTCCAAGCAAGGTTTGCAGGCCCAGGAATGCGAAGACCATGGCTTCCTTGTAATCCACCAGGGCAGCCGGCAAGCGCTCGATCCGGATGCCCAGCCCTGCCACGGACTTTTGGATCTCCTCCATCAGATAGGCATTGTACGCACCCCCTCCGGTGACCATGAGGGGCAGGTCGTGCACCTGCAGATGGCGCAGGGCGACAGTGATGCGGCTGACCACATGCAGCACGTAGGTTTTCAGGCGATCGGGGATGGGGGAGTCGGTCGCCATGATCAAGGGGAGGCTGTGGGTGGTGAACCATTCGGAGCCCAGGCTCTTCGGTCCCTTTTGTTGGTACCACTCCAAATCCTCCAGCGCATCGTAGAGGTCGTAATCCATCTGGCCCGACCTTGCAGCATCCCCGTTCTGGTCATAAGGCTGGGCGGGATCCAGCAAGTTTGCCAGCCAGTTGAGGGCCATGTTGCAGGGCACCACATCGAAAGCCCTGTCCCCGTGGCTCAGGTTGGCAATGCCGCCAAGGTTTAAAAACAGGGAATGATCCGGGAACAGGTGGCGTTCGCCGAAGGGGACGAGGGGTGCGCCTTGGCCGCCGAGGGCCACATCCTTGTTGCGAAGGCTCGTGACCAGCAGGCAGGGAAGGTAGGAGGCGATGGTTTCACCGTCCCCGATCTGTGCAGTGAAATTTTTTTCCGGTTGATGGAAGATTGTCTGACCATGGCACGCCGCAAACTGCGGGAGGAGTTCGTTGCGGTCGATGAAGTTGCGCAGCGTGCGACCGAGCAGGTGCCCGTAATACACATTTGTCCGAGCGTAAGCGATGGCATCCTGCTCGTCCAGGTGCCTGAGGCGTGCGTACCACTGCTCATCGTAGGGGATGGTCTCGGCGGCCAAGAGTTCATACTTCCATCGTCCATCCTCCTCCGTGAATTCACAGTAAGCGATGTCGATTCCATCCAGCGAAGTGCCAGACATGAGACCTATGCCGGTGTAGCGTTTCATTTTTCGTTGGCGGGGATGAGGGCGTCGTAGGAAAAGTCGACATCCTTCTTGGAGCCCTTTTCCAGTGAAAACTTCCAAACCAGTGACTTGATGC
>JBJOPY010000036.1:0-6267 GCA_046050405.1 Bacteroidota bacterium
ATGGTTCCCCCATTCCCGTATCCCTGCTGTGCAAGGCTTTGCTCGAGACTGTGGTCGTCCAAGTCGCTAAACTTACCATACTTCTTAAGGAATTGAAGTTTGACATCCCCCACCGGGCCGCTCCGTTGCTTGGCGATGATGACCTCGCAGACATTGGAGGTGGAGCCGCCATCTTCATAGGTGGTAAGGCCATAGTATTCTGGCCGGTAAAGGAACATCACCATGTCGGCATCCTGCTCGATGGAGCCAGACTCCCTCAGGTCGCTCAGCATAGGTTTCTTGTCACCGCCACGGGTTTCCACGGCACGGCTGAGCTGTGAAAGTGCAATGATCGGGATGCTGAGTTCCTTGGCGAGTTCCTTCAAGGACCGTGAGATGCCCGCGATTTCCTGCTCTCGGTTCCCTCCCCCCTTGACAGTGCCGGTCATGAGCTGCAGATAGTCGATGATGATCATGCCGATGTTTTTCTCAGCCTTGAGTCGGCGGCCCTTGGCACGCAGGTCCATGATGGACAGTGCCGGGGTATCATCTATGTACAAAGGGGCTTTGCTCAGCGCGCCGATACGATTCGTGAGTTGCTCCCATTCATATCGTTCCAGGCGACCCGTACGGACTTTCTGGGCATCGACTTCTGCCTCGGAGCAGAGGAGGCGTTGAACGAGCTGGCTTGCATCCATCTCGAGGGAGAAAAAGGCCGTCGGTACCCCGAACCTGACCGCTGCATTGCGTGCCATCGTAAGGGTGAACGCCGTCTTGCCCATCGCGGGCCTGGCGGCAATGATCACGAGGTCCGCAGGATGGAAACCAGAGGTCATTTGATCCAGCAAGCTGAATCCGGAAGCGACACCTGTGACGCCACCTTCAGTCCCCTGAACAGCTTCAAGCCGCTTGAGGGTGGAGACCACCAGGTCTCCCATCGCCATGTAGTTCCGGCGAAGGTTGGTTTCGGAGAGCGAAAAGAGATCCTGCTCGGTGCGGTCCAGCAAGTCAAACACATCCGTCGTCTCGTCAAATGCCGCATTGACCACACCGTCCCCGATCTTGATGAGTTCTCGCATGAGGTACTTCTGCGCGATCACCCGTGCATGGTATTCGATATTGGCAGCCGAGGCGACCTTGCTCGTGAGCTCGGTCAGGTAATAGACACCACCCGCAGCCTCCAGCATGCCGGTATTGCTGAGGTGGTTCTTGACCGTGAGCAGGTCGATCGGTTCGGAGTTCTGGAAGAGTTTGTTGACCGATTCATAGATCAGCTCATGGCCTTCCTTATAGAACATCTCCGGCCGCAAGACATCCACGATCTTGTTCAGGGCATCTTTTTCCAGCAGCAAAGCACCGATAACAGCCTGCTCCATCTCCAGCGCCTGCGGAGGAATACGGCCACTCCGTAGCGAATGGGGTACTGCATTCTTGTTTTTGCGGGACAAAAACTCTGCTGAGGACGCAAAATGCACGCCTTCCGGTGAATATTGATCACTCATAAGAAACCTGTAGTCTTTTGGGTACGTGGACATACCCCTTTTACAAAGTTAGAGATAACTTTCGATTTCATTGCACACAATTGGTGGAGTTCCCTGGCATTTACCCGCTGCTGCACCGGAGAGGTATTTCGGCCAGGTTTCCCACATTGGTGGGTAAACTGGCCTGCTTTTTTGGGATTTGAAGTGTTTGTCGCACTCAATGTGTGCGGCGATGTGAACAAATATATTCTTCGAAACAAACTTTTGGAATGACCCATCCCTTGCTGTTTAGGGCAGGATTTCAAGCGTGAGGTTCGGTCATTTCGGGAGCCAGGCTGAGGGAGGGCGATTGAATTCCAAGGGAGGCGATCAGCTCATCGTTGCGGAATGAATCACCGCTGAAGTACAAGGTGTCGATGGGAGGGTGGCGGAGGTGAGTTCCACTAGTACTGTAGTACGGCCGCAGCCAGGAGAACCACATCGGGTATGTGAGACCTCCTAAGCGATCACCCTGTACCCCGCCAAAAATGCTTGGCTTACATCCGAGCATCCTAATCTTCGAAGGCATCGTCCTGATCGCAGTTCCCTCTGGGCGCTAAGCTGACCCAAGCTCAAGAGTATCGGGATTCGCGTTAAGGATTTGCTTTTTTTCCGAAGGTTTTCATAAAGTCCAGATAGTCTCTTAAATTTGCCACTATCTTTAAAAAGTGAATACCAAAAGTAAAATTTCATTGTATGATCAGTAAAGTACGTAATGATGTTTTCGGGGCGTCCTGGGTGATTGCTTGCCTGGGTTGTGCGCTATTTGGTTTGCTTTCCTTACAATCCTGCAAGAAAGAGTACTTCGAGCAGGATCGGATCAAGGACGCCACTTGGAACCCCGAACTGGCAGTGCCTTTGATCCAATCGAAGATCACTATTCCAGAAGTACTCAGCAGGCTTGGCCAGCAGGAAATCATCGTGATCGACACGACGGGTATTCTGGCCCTCAAGTACAGGAGCAATATTTTCTCGGTCTCTGCGGATTCATTGATCGTTTTTCAGGATCAGGTGAATACGCAGTCGTATAGCCTTCTGCCCACAGACGAAACCACCCTGAGCGGTGGAGGGACGGTCACTGTGCCTACCCAGAGCTTCAACATGGGCTTCGATGTCTCTAACCTGGGCACGAATCCTGAACTGTCCAGCATTGAATTCCAGGGAGGAGACTTGATTCTGGACGTTTCGAAGCAGTTTACATATCCGACCACCGTGCAAATTCAGATTCCGGGATTGACAATGGGAGGGGTAGGGTTCACCCAGACAATCAACGGTGCCAGCCAAATGACGATTCCCTTGGCAGGAAGGATCCTTAACTTCACGGCAGTCAACCAAATCCCTGTCACTGTCGATTTGTCCATCCAAGGCTCCAGCGGAAGTGGCACCGCCGGCCAATCGATTACATTCACGACCTCCATCACAGGGATGAAGTTCAGGACCATCGTGGGTGACTTGAAGCAGCAGCCCATACCATCCTACGCTGGAGTCGTTGCGATCAAATTTTTTGAGAACGACATTAGCAACTCTGGGGTTGTCCGTTGGGCGGATCCACGGGTGAAGGCGATCTTCACCAATGGATCGGGCGCGGATCTTCAGCTGAACGTTTCCCACTTGGATTTCTACAGCAGCTCGACAAGGTTGGCTTTGACGAGCTCCTTGTCACCGCCGAATCAGCCGACGCTGCTTCATGATGCTACCCCGGGAGTTTCGAAAGCCACCGCCTTTGACATTAACCGTACCAATTCCAATCTCATTGATGTAGCCGACAAACGTCCAACGAGCCTGGACTACGAATTTTCTGCGATGATGAATCCAGGATCCGGACCCAATGTGAACTGGTTGCGCGACACGAGCCGTCTGCGTCTCGATATGGAGGTCTTCCTTCCATTTGACGGAACCGCAAAAGATTTCCGGAGGTCGGATACCACAGCGGTCGATATCTTCCCTTTGAACGGTGACATTGAGGAAATCGAATCTGTCACCATCCGCATGACGATGGACAATGGCTTCCCCGCAGATGCCTTTGGGCAGGTTTATTTTTATGATTCGACGCTTAGTCCCACCAATCCCGGTGTTTTGATCGACTCTCTGTTCGAGGGCGGACGGGTTCCATTGTTTCAATCCCCCGTGGTACCCGGTTATCCCAATCACGTGGATCAAACCCAGAAGAAGCGCACTGTCGTGGACATCGTAATCGACCGTACGAAGCTGAAAAAGCTTGAGGCCCAGGGCTTCCGCAAACTGGTGGCGAGGGGTTGGGTGGACACCTACCAAATGGGGCTTTACAATGTCCAAGTATTTTCCGATTACACCATCGACTTGTATCTGGGGATGATGGTGAAGGCGAAGGTGAAAGTTGCCTTTTGACCCTGCAATGGTTTTATGTTTAATTTTTTTGGTAAAACTTGAATACTGAGAGAGATGCATCTGAAATATAAATTTTTGGTTTTCATAATGTTGCTCATGAGTTCGATGGGTTTCGCCCAGACAGATCTCACCCTGTACAACATGAACCGAACACCGCAGTCGATGTACCAAAATCCGGCATTGTCCCCTCCTACGAAGGTTAACATTGGCTTGCCTGTCCTGTCTTCGATCTATCTGCAGGGAATCAATAGTGGTTTTGCATGGAAGAACCTTGTGCAGCTCGGATCCGACGATTCACTGACCCTGAATGTGGACAACATGCTGGACAAGTTGGCTGCCAAGAACCTGCTTGCCCTCAATTTCAATACCGACCTCCTGTCCTTTGGATTCCGGTCCGGCAAGAGCTATTTCAGCCTGAATGCCACGACCAAAAGTTACATGCGATTTACCTATCCCAAAGATTTTCTGGGCTTGGTATGGAAGGGTAACGGAGGATACCTTGGCAATTCGGCAAGCTTCTCAGGCCTTGGTGTGGATGCGGGTCTTTACCATGAGCTTGGACTCGGCTATACCCGTGATGTATTTGACGATGGTCGCCTGAAGATCGGCGGTCGCCTGAAATACCTGAACGGCATCGCAAACCTCTACACTCCTCGCAGCGAGTTATCCTTGTTCACCGATCAGGACCTGTTCTTCCTGACCGCCAATTCAGACTTCATGGTCAACGGTGCCGGGCCCATCGGCCTTTTGATGGGGGGCGATTCCCTGGGCAACGAGTTCAACCCTACCAAGTATCTTTTTGGGAAGAACCACGGCGCAGGGATCGACCTGGGCATGAGTTGGGATCTGGTTCCCGAGAAAATGAGAGTCAGCGCGAGCGTGGTGGACCTGGGTTTCATCCGCTGGAAGGATACCCCGACCAATATCCGTTCGGACAATGCCTCCTTTACCTTCAAGGGAATCAACATCAATGATTTTCCCAAGGAAACAGACAGCATTAACGGGAATTACTTCGATTCACTGGGAACGTCCCTTTTGGATTCCATGACGTCCACATTCACGCCTGACACCAGCCATGACGCATACACTGCCCCTACGATTCCAAGGTTTTATGTTGGAGCCAATTACCTGATCAACGAACGGATGAACGCAGGCCTTCTGTTCTGTGGCGAGCTCTACAAGGGTACCTTCCGCCCAGCAGTTACTGCATCTTATAATATTGCACTCGGACGTTGGCTGCAACTGTCGGCGAGCTGGTCTTACGCCAATCGAACCCTCCTGAACCCGGGTGTAGGCTTGTCGCTCAATGCGGGTCCTGTACAACTCTATGCGGTTACGGACAATATCCTGGCACCGTTTGCGCCACAATCCGTGCGTCAAGGTCATGTGCACATGGGCATCAACCTGACGATGGGCTGGAAAGCGAAGGATCGTGATGGCGATGGGATCGTTGACAAGGAAGACCAATGCCCGGACGATCCGGGACTCACCGAATTCCAAGGCTGCCCAGACCGTGATGGCGACAAAATCATCGACGGCAATGATGCTTGCCCAGATGTGCCAGGAATTGCGGAATTCTCCGGATGCCCTGACACGGACAGTGACCATGTGGTTGACAGCTTGGACAATTGCGTAGATGTAGCTGGCCTGGCCGAACTGCAGGGTTGCCCAGACACGGACGGTGACAAGATCGTCGACTCGGAAGACAAGTGTCCAAATGAGCCCGGTCCCAAGGAAACCCAAGGTTGTCCAGACCGTGACCGTGATGGCATCGTGGACAGTCAAGACTTCTGCCCCGATAAACCGGGCGTGCTCGAGCACAGGGGTTGCCCAGACACGGACGGTGACGGCACATTCGATGATGAAGACAAGTGCGTGGATGACTTCGGGCCAAAGGACAATTCCGGATGTCCTTATGGTGACCTTGACAAGGACGGGGTATTCGACAAGGAAGACCGCTGCGTGGATACACCCGGGCCGAAGGAAAATCAAGGCTGTCCTTATGGTGACCTCGATGGTGACGGCGTGACCGACAATGTCGATGACTGTCCGAGCACACCAGGTCTCCCAGAAAACAAAGGCTGTCCAAAATTGACCGTCGAAGAACAGAAGGTGCTGGACATAGCCTTCAGTAACCTTGAGTTTGAGAGCGGAAAGGCGATCATTCGGTCAACCTCCTTGGACGAGCTTGATTCGCTCGCCAAGTTGCTCGTCAATCGACCCGACTGGAAGCTGCGTATTGCCGGCCACACTGACAACGTAGGAAACCCGAACTCGAACATGACGCTCTCGAAGGATCGTGCGAATGCCGTCAAGACCTACCTGAACAGTCGGGGTGTCGCAGAGGATCGCTTCATCGTCGAATGGTACGGTCAGACCAAACCTTTGGTGCC
The DNA here is from genome assembly GCA_046050405.1 of Bacteroidota bacterium. GTDB lineage: Bacteria > Bacteroidota > Bacteroidia > J057 > JADKCL01 > JADKCL01. The sequence continues at coordinate 6,260 of JBJOPY010000036.1, forward strand.
GAACACCA
>JBJOPY010000037.1:0-7701 GCA_046050405.1 Bacteroidota bacterium
GTCCCGCCGCATTCAGCCTTCGCGAACCTTCCATGCCATGATCTTCCTGTCATCGCTGCACGAGAGCAGCGTGTCCTCGATCCACAGCAGCCGGTTGACCCCGTTCCAGTGGCATTGGTTCTTCTCGAAATTGATGACTTTCAGCAATTCCAGGCCGTCAGGCTTCCAGACCTTGATGCTCTTGTCCATGCTGCCGCTGTACAGCCGGCCATCGGGCCCGAAAACGAGGTCGTTGACTGCGAAGAGATGGGCGGGAACCGCTGCGAGGAGGGCGGGGCGATCCCCCTCATGGACATCCCAGAGCCGGAGGTGCGCATCGCGACCCGTGGAAACCAACCTCCCCCCCTGCCCCATCAGCAGCCGGAAGACGGAGGGGGAATGTGCCTTCCACTCCCGCCGGGGACGGAGGCCGGGGTCGAACTCACGGATCAATTCATCGCTTGCCCCCACGTAGAGGGCGCCGGTCTCCGGATCGTGCACCATGGTGCGCAGGCTCTTCTTCGAAACCGGCTGGTAATGGAGATGGTCCATGCGGTCCAGGTTCCAGACCGAGATCGCACCATCCTCGCCGGAGGCCAGCAGATGCAGGCGGTCATGGAGCGGGAGGAGGTCGAAAATGGCGCCTTGATGAAGCCTTACCCGCTTGATCGTCTGGGCATTGCGTACATCCACGAAGACCAGTTCGCCCGTCTGCAGGCCGAGAAGCAGCAGATCCCGATCGGCGAGCATGCAGATGGAGAACACTGCGGCGGGGGCTTGGACGATCCCCTTGCCTTCCCCCGTCTCCAGGTTCCATTCCGCGACGATCCCCTCCGATCCGCAGCTGATGAAATGCCCTGCCCTGGCGGCCTTGCACAGGCTGTAAATGGCGGCTGTATGCCCGGTGTATTCCCTGATCTTCGTGACTACCATGCAAACCAAAAGAGGACTAAAGAGCCGATATGGGCGGCCTGCCTGTCATCCAGCGATGGATTGTTGCCCCGGCCGCCCGCACGCCCTGCCTCCCCAGGGAGGATTCCAGGGCGATTGTCCAGCCGTGAACGGAAAGGAGGACACCTGGGGGATCCTCCTTTCCTGCTTCATCCTGCCCCGCCGAGGCTCAGCAATGCTCCTCGAAGGCTGCCAGCAGATTGCCGGCGATCATGTCCGCGCTGCGGCCCTCGATGTGCCGGCGCTCGATCATGTGCACCAGGTTGCCGTCCTTGAACAAGGCGATGGCGGGGCTGGAGGGAGGATAAGGTGCCATGTAGGCCCGCGCCTTGTCGGTGGCCTCGCGGTCCACGCCCGCGAAAACCGTCGTCAGGCGGCTGGGCAGTTTGGAGGAGGCGGCGACCGCCTTCAGGATGCCGGGCCGGGCAGCACCCGCAGCGCAGCCGCAGACGCTATTGACCATCACGAGCACCGTGCTGTCCTTTCCATGCATCACTGCATCGACTTCCTCAGCCGTGTGCAACTCTTCGAAGCCCTTCGTGCTGAGCTCCTCACGCATTGGTTTTACCAGTTCAGGTGGATACATATTCTTTCTATTCTTATATTAGGTGTGCAAATATACTTCAGGAACGAGGGGGCGGTGTGCATCGGAGGCCTTGGCCGGCCATCCGCCGCCGCCTTCCCCTCACATCATCCCCATCTCCAGCCTGGCCTCCTCGCTCATCATGCTCTGGTCCCACGGGGGGTCGAAGGTGATCTCCACCTCGCAGTGGCGCACCTCTGGGATGATCTCCACCTTGGCTTGGATTTCCCCCGGCAGGCTTCCTGCCACTGGACAGTTGGGGGAGGTCAAGGTCATGCGAATGTGCACATCCGCGAAGGGGGTGACGGCGACCTCGTAAATCAGGCCCAGCTCGTAGATGTTGACGGGGATTTCCGGGTCATAGATGCTCTTCAGGACATCCAGGACCCTGTTTTCCAAGTCTTGTACCAACGCTGGATCGATCTGCTGCATTTTCGTTTCGATCATTGGAACATTTTGATCACTTTATGGAGGCCCTGCACCAGGCGATCCACCTCGGCCTCCGTATTGTAAAAGGCAAAGGAGGCGCGCACGGTGCCGGGAACTTGAAACCGGTCCATCAGCGGCTGGGTGCAGTGGTGCCCTGAACGCACGGCAATCCCTGCATGGTCCAGGAGGGCACCGACATCGCCGGGGTGTAGCTTGCCGATCAGGAACGATACCACTGCGACTTTTTCCGGGGCGGTGCCGATGATCCTCATCCCCGGGATCTCCATCAGGCGCTCCGTGGCCAGGTGCAGCAGGCGCTGCTCATGGGCGAGTGCCCCCGCGTGGTCCATCGCGTTCAGGTAGTCGATCGCCGCTGCCAAGCCCGCGAATCCTGCGATATTGGGCGTCCCGGCCTCGAACTTGTACGGCAAATGATGGAAGGTGGTGGATTCCAGCGTGACGCGGTCGATCATGTCGCCGCCGCCCATGTAGGGCGGCATCCTCTCCAGCCATTTTTCCTTGCCGTAAAGGATCCCCGTCCCGGTCGGCCCGAAGACCTTGTGTCCGCTGAAGGCATAGAAGTCCACATCCAGATCCCGCACGTCCACTCGCAGGTGGGGGATCGCCTGCGCCCCGTCCAGCAGCACGGGGATGCCTGCGGCATGGCCCATTGCGATCAGTTCCTTGACGGGGTTGATGGTGCCCAGCGTATTGGAGACATGGCAGACGGACAGCAGCCTGGTGCGTGGGTTCAGCAATCCGGGGACAGCCGCGACGTCCAGTTCCCCGGCATCCGTGACGGGGATCGCCCTCAGGCGCACGCCCATCCTGGAGGCCAGCAGGTGCCAGGGGACAATGTTTGCATGGTGCTCCATGCCCGAGACCAGGATTTCATCCCCGGCCTTCAGCAATTGGCCGAAGCTGCTGGCCACCAGGTTGATGCTCTCCGTGGTGCCTCGGGTGAAGATGACCTCGTGCCGGTGGGCGGCATTCAGATATTCCCGGACGCGGTCCCTTGCTCCCTCGTAGAGACGGGTGGATTGGTCGCTCAGGGCGTGTATCCCGCGGTGGACGTTCGCATTCGAGCGGGTATAGAAGTCCGTGGTCGCATCGATCACGCACTGAGGCTTTTGCGCGGTGGCGGCATTGTCCAGGTACACCAGTTCCCCGCCCTGGGCCAGCGTCCGGAGGAGCGGAAAGTCCGCCCGGACCCGCTCCACATCAAAGGGAGCCACATTCACCGTGATGGAGGGGGATGCTGCCATGTCATTCACCGGTGAGTCGCTGTAAGAGGAAGGCTTCCAGGTGGTCCCGCAGTTCCGGGACCGTCGTCTGCTCCAGCACCTCGGCCCCGAAGGCATAGGTGAGCAGGGCCCTTGCGCTCGGGGCGGAGATGCCCCTGCTGCGCAGGTAAAAGAGGGCTGTCTCATCCAGCCGGCCTGTCGTGGCCCCGTGGGAGCATTTCACGTCGTCGGCAAAGATCTCCAGCTGAGGCTTGGCGTTCACGGTGGCGCCTGCCGAGAGCAGCAGGGTTTTGTTGCTCTGGAAGGCATTGGTCTTCTGTGCGCCGGGCCGCACGATGACCTTGCCGTTGAAGACGCAGGTGCTGTTGCCGTCCAGCACGGACTTGTAGGTCTCGTTGCTCTGGCAATGCGGCTGGGCATGGTCCACCAGCGTATGGTGATCGACATGGGAGTCCCCCCGGAGCAGCGTCATCCCATTCAGGTGGGTCGTACATCCCGTGCCGAGGTGGCGCACCTGCAGGTCATTGCGCATCAGCCTTCCCCCGGAGGTCATGACCAGGGAGCGGAAATGGCTGTCCTTGCCCTGGAGTACCTGGGCGAAGTGGGTCAGGGAGTAGGCATCGCCGACCGCATTCTGCATGCTGCAGAGTTCGAGGGACGCGCCCTCCCCCACGGAGGCCTCGGTCACATGGTTGTTCCAGACCGCTCCGCCGCCCCAGTTGTAGAAGATCTCCAGCACCCTGGACTCGGAGTGGGCCTCGGCCACGACCAGGGTGCGTCCGTTGACGGCCACCTGGTCGCCGCAACCGAGGTGGACGAGGATGACGGGATCCTTGGAGGTGTACTTGGCTGGAATGTGGATGAAGGCGCCGTCGGTGGCCATGGCGGTATTGAGTGCCACGAGTGCATGCCCCTCCTGCGCTGCGACCTTGCCCAGGTGGGCGAGTGCGGCGGCATTGCGGGATTCAATGGCTTTTTTCAGGCCCATGGCATGGATCCGGCCTTCCTGGATCCTGGACAGCTGAGGATTGAAATGCCCATCCACGAGGACGATGATGTCGCCGCCCAGCCCGGCAGGCAGAACCCGGCCGTGGAGGGTTCCGGGATGGGATTCCATGCCCGTCGGTACGGCATGGAATGCGGGTGGGAATCCGCCTGCCGCCAGGCTCCGGAGGCTCGTGTACTTCCACTCCTCCTGCCGGGTGGTGGGGAATCCCATCGCTGCAAAGGATTGCATGGCGGCATCGCGCATCTCGGCCACCGCAGGGGGCACCCCTTGTGATACGCTGCGCAGCATCTCGTAATTGGAGACCCACTCCCTGACCTCGGACGCTATCTCTACCGTGGTGGTCATTGCTCCTGGGTTGCGGTTACGTTGTTCGCCTCTGCCTTGACCCAGTCATAGCCCTTTTCCTCGAGTTCGAGGGCCAGCTCCTTGGTACCGGACTTCACGATCCGCCCCTGGTACAGGACATGCACGTAATCGGGCACGATGTAATCCAGGAGCCGCTGGTAATGGGTGACCACGATCACGGCATTGTCCGCGCCCCTGAGTTGGTTCACCCCATGGGCGACAATCCTCAGTGCATCAATGTCCAGCCCGGAGTCCGTCTCATCCAGCAGTGCCAGCTTGGGCTCCAGCATGGCCATTTGGAAGATTTCATTCCGCTTCTTCTCGCCTCCAGAGAAACCCTCGTTGACGGAGCGTTCCTGGATGAGCCTGGCATCGATCTCCACGAGGTTCGCCTTCTCCCGCATCCGGGTCAGAAATTCCTTGGCAGTGAGTGGATCCAGTCCCCGGGCCTTGCGGATTTCCTCCAGGGCGGTCTTCAGGAAGGTCACGGTGGTGATTCCCGGAATCTCCACGGGGTACTGGAAGGCGAGGAAGATTCCCGCCCATGCACGCTCCTCGGCGCTCAGTTCCAGGAGGTCCCTCCCCATGAAGGTCACCGAGCCCTCCGTCACCTCGTACTCCTCCCGCCCCGCGAGCAGGGAGGCGAGGGTGCTCTTCCCGGATCCGTTCGGCCCCATGATGGCATGCACTTCGCCGGCCTTGACCGACAGGTCGATTCCCCTCAGGATTTGCTTTCCTTCCACGCTCACCTGCAAATTCTTGATTTCCAGCATTATGATTTTTAGTTAGTGATGAACCCTTGACGGCAGTATGCGCTGTGGTCTTCGGGCTTCTCTCCAGTTGAACGCTTTCTTCATCCTACGCTCCCTTCCAGGCTGACTGCCAGTAGTTTCCTTGCCTCCACTGCAAACTCCATGGGGAGATTCTTCAGGACGGCATTCGAGAATCCGTTGACGATCAGGCTGATCGCCTTCTCCTGGTCGATGCCACGCTGCCGGCAGTAGAAGATCTGGTCCTCCCCGATCTTGCTGGTGGTGGCCTCGTGCTCCACCTGTCCGCTCGGATGGCTGACCTCGATGTAGGGGAAGGTATGCGCCCCGCATTGGTCGCCGAGGAGGAGGGAATCGCATTGCGAGAAGTTCCGTGCGCCCTCCGCAGACTTCAGGATCTTCACCAGGCCGCGGTAGGAGTTCTGGCTCCGCCCGGCGGAGATGCCCTTGCTGATGATGGTGCTGCGCGTGTTCTTGCCGATGTGCACCATCTTGGTGCCCGTGTCGGCCTGCTGGTGCATGTTCGTGAGGGCGACGCTGTAGAATTCGCCCACGGAATTGTCCCCGGTCAGGTAGCAGCTCGGGTACTTCCAGGTGATCGCGCTCCCGGTCTCGACCTGGGTCCAGCTGATCTTGGAGCGCTTCCCGATGCAGTTGCCCCGCTTGGTGACGAAGTTGTAGATTCCGCCTTTCCCCTCCTTGTCGCCGGGATACCAGTTCTGGACGGTGGAGTACTTGATCTCGGCATCGTCGAGTGCGATGAGCTCCACCACGGCGGCATGCAGCTGGTTCTCGTCCCGCATCGGGGCGGTGCAGCCCTCCAGGTAGCTGACATAGCTGCCCTTGTCGGCCACGATCAGGGTCCGTTCGAATTGCCCTGTATTGGCTTCATTGATGCGGAAGTAGGTGCTCAGCTCCATCGGGCAGCGGACACCCTCGGGGATGTACACGACTGATCCGTCACTGAACACGGCCGAGTTCAGCGCGGCGAAGTAGTTGTCATTGTAGGGGACGACCGTACCCAGGTACTTCCGGATGAGCTCGGGATGCTCCCGCGCGGCTTCGCCGAAGCTCATGAAGATGACGCCGAGCTCCTTCAGCTTTTCCTTGAACGTCGTCATGACGGAGGTGCTGTCCCAGACCACGTCCACGGCGACGCCCGCCAGCACCTTCTGCTCGTTGATGGAGATGCCGAGCTTCTCGAATGTCTTGAGAAGCTCCGGATCCACCTCGTCCAGGGAGTTCAGCTTCGGCTTCTTCCGTGGCGCAGCGTAGTAGGTGATCTCCTGGTAGTCGATCGGCGGGTAATGCACATTCTGCCAATGGGGCTCCCGCATCGTCTGCCAATGGCGAAAGGATCTCAGCCGCCAGTCCAGCAGCCATCCCGGCTCACCCTTCTTCGCGGAGATGAGCCGCACGATGTCTTCCGTCAGCCCCTTGGGGGCGCGGTCGCTCTCGATGTCCGTGACGAAGCCGTAGGCGTATTCCTGGCCTGCAATGTCTTCGATCACTTTGAGATTTTCACTCATTCGCTCCGTTCTTATTTAGAATCATTCTACTGAATGCAAAACTATGAAACCTAAACGGATCAGCCGCCGGAATGTTTGATTGATTTGTATGCTTATGGGAAACTTTGCCCGTAAGCGGTTAAGGTTGGTTCCAGTGGCAGGCTGCAGCGATCACGGGCCTTGTCCCAACAACCCGCATCCATGGTGCCTCCGATCGGGCTTGCAGTAGAATTCGCCCGGATAGTTCCTCATTGATGCTTCTGCCAGGCTCCTCGCCATCCTGTACATCCTCTGTCAAACACGACTGGCAATGATCCCCATAACCATCCTACCATACGTCGGAATGGGCTACTTGAATATCCATCGGGGATCTCCTGCGTGGATCTCGCCCTTGACCAGTCCGCCCTCCCCGTCATGGATCCGGGTGGGGGTGCCGAGGGGATCGGCGGGGATGGAGTACCGGCGGTCGCCCTTCAGCTTGGCCGCGGGGACGAATCGTCCGGTCACCACGTCGTCCGGGTCGGGGGCGCGGCCCTCGACGGACTTCCATTCGTGGAGCAGGACGTTGCCGTCCCTCAATTGTTCACCTTCCTTTGCCAATCATGACCCCCTTTAGTGTGTATTTTCATTCTATCAACTTTTCCATTATTGTCTTAGCACTTTGAAGTCAAGGCCGAATTCAACTCAATAATTTCTGCAAATCTGCTTTGAGCAAATCCATTTTCGTGTCAAGTTTTTTCTTCTTTACCACTTCGGCCAATAAATCCAGCTTCTGTAAAATGGATTGCTTTAAAAAACTGTATCGTTCTTCTTCCGTTTTACTAAAGAAATTTTTATCGTTTATTACTATCGGTATGCCGATAGCTTTTTCTTTTGCTCTGTA
>JBJOPY010000038.1:0-4491 GCA_046050405.1 Bacteroidota bacterium
CGCGGACCAGCCGCTCGATCGCGGCCTCGTGTTCAGCGTCCTTGTTGCTGTACGCGGCCACCATGAAGAGCTGCCCGATCTTCTCGTCCAGCGTCATGCTGTCCAGGGTTGCTTGGGCCCAAGCCCCAAGTCCAGGGGCCTTGGAGGGGGGCGTTCCGCCTGATGCCAATGGAGTGCGAACCATGGGCCGGTTCGCCAGTGGCAGCGAGGCGGCCAGGAGCGGTAGCGCCGCCAAGGCAACGATGGCCCCTTTCATCCGTGACTTCCAAATCCGTTTCCCGATCATCACGTGCAAACCTAAGCAAAAACGAGGGTTCATGTCCTGTGCGTATATGGGTGAACTGGTATAGAATGGTGTACGGCTGGCGAATCATTGGGCTTGGCGGTCATGATGCTTTGCCATGTATTCCGGCCATGGATCACCTTCGCAGTCCCGATGGATAAGCTCTTGCACTTCATGGCCTCAAAGTGCACCTGTCATATTCCTGTATAACGGAAATTCACGCCCTGGGGTTGTCCTCGATTTCGCTGGATGGCAGTGGGGGAACAGGTTGTTTGACGAGGTGCCAAGGCAATTTGTGCAGCCTGGCTGCGATCTGCCATGGCCAGTTGCCAGCAGCACGGAATTCGTGATTCCGACCCCAGGGTGCCCGCAGAGTGCCATGCTGGCAGCCCGCCTTCCCCATTTCTTAAGGGAGTGGCGGTTCATGCTGCTGATATCCGGACTGCACCCCATCCACCACAGGTTTTTACACACGAATGCATGGGGGATGCTATCATTGCACCATGGAGAATGCGGTGGACATCTGGAACCTGCTCTGGGATTATCAAATCCAGATCGCCCTGATGCTTGTGTTCCTGGTTTGGATCGTGGTAAGGGGTTCAGATTTGATCCGGTGGGCCTTCCGGAAACGAACCCTGGGGAGGAAAGGGCAGGCTTCCCCTGCCGGGAAGGAGGAACTGCCCGACGGGTCAGGGGATGCTTCCGATGCAGGAAATGACCCGCTCCATGCGACCGAACCGTAAGGGCACCCTTCCGGTGAATCCCTTGTCGTTTTTTCCTTCTCCAAGCGGCAAATGAACCCCGGATCAACTTATCCGTGTGCCCACGATCTCTTTTCCTTAACTTCGCGTCCGCTTTTTTAGATGTCAAATTTTGATTGAATCCAATATGCAGTCCACCCGCTTCAGCAAGAGCCTTGCCACCCTGGAATTGTCTCCCATCGTGTCCATTTCCGAACGTGCCCGCGGTCTGGCACCTGCCTTCAAGGCCCGGACAGGCGAGGATTTCATCTATTTTCAGCGGGGGGAGATCAACTTCCAGACACCAGACTACATCACGGCGGCCTGCGGGAAGGCGTTGGCGCTGGGCCATACCAAGTATCCCAAGTCAGGCGGCGAGACCGTCTTCAAGGAAGCCATTGCCCGCAAGATGGCCCGCGTGAATGGAGCGGTGGACCTCAAGGCGGACGATGTCATCGTCACCTATGGCGGCCAGGAGGCCCTGGAGCTCGTGTTCAAGCTCTTCGAGGGTCAGCGCGGCGCAGGCTTTGCCCCCTGCTGGAGCTGCGTGCTGGAGAATTTCGTCCCGTATTGCCAGGTGGATTTCCAAGAGGTGCCACTGAATCCGGACTTCTCCATCCACTACGAAGCCCTGGACCAGGTACTCCAGGACATCGCCTTCTTTTACCTGAACACCCCCCAGAATCCCACCGGGAAGGTGTTCACGGAGCAGGAAATCCGCGCCATCGCCGACCTCTGTGAGAAACACGGCGTGTACTTGATCTCGGACGAGGCTTACGAACGCATCGTATTCGACGGCATCGACTACTTCAGCCCGATGGCCCTGAACAAGGAATTCATCCTCGGTTGCTACACCCTCAGCAAAACCTATGCGATGACGGGGTGGCGCCTGGGGTACATCGTCTGCCGCGACCCGGGGATCGCGAAAATGCTGCGCCTCGGGGACTACAGCCAGACGGCCGGGGTGGTGACCTTCCTGCAGCATGCCGGTGCGGAGGCACTCGACAATGCGGCTGCGGAGTCCGCCTTCCTGGCCCCCATCCTTCAGGAATACGAACGCCGCCGCGACTACCTCCATGATGCCCTGAGTGATATCGAGGGGCTGCCCGTGAATCGTCCGCAGGGGGCATTCTACTTCTTCCCGGACTTCTCCGCCTTCGTCCCCGGGCATGTCCCCGCCGCCGACCGCGACCAGTATGTCTTCCAGCGATTCATGGAGGAGGGCGTCGCCACGGTATTTGGCAGTGCCTTCGGGAAGCATTTCGGAGGCAGCATCCGGCTGTCATTTTCCTGCACCGGCCTAGCAGACATCGACCTGGGGATACGGCGAATGAAGGTCGCCCTGGAGAAATGCCTGGAGGGGGTGCCCTTGTGGTAGGGCCGGCCCCCAGGCACCGAGCGCGGGCAACGGCCAGGGGTGGGCGGCCATCCACGCCGGACAAATGCGCTCACAGACCGGGGCGGGCGGCGATTGCCCTGCCTGCCACATCACAGGCCAAGACGGGGATCGGCGAATCTCCCTACCTTTGCACCATGCCTGACCGTCCCGCATATTCCGTTGGTGCCCTGACACAGTACATCCGGCAACACTTGGAAGGGGATCCAGTCCTGCAGGACGCACGTGTGTACGGTGAGGTCAGCAACCTGACACAGCACAGCTCCGGGCATGTCTATTTCACCCTGAAGGACGAGGAAGCACAGCTCAGCTGCGCCATGTTCAAGGGTGTCGCCCTCCGCTACCTCCGCACCATGCCCCGGCATGGCGCGAGGATCGAGGTCCGCGGCAAGCTCAGTCTCTATCCCCCCCGGGGAAGCTACCAACTCATCGTCCGGGAACTGCGGCTGGCGGGGGAAGGGGATCTGCACGCAAGATACCTTGCCCTGAAGGAAAGGTTGAAGGCAGAGGGACTGTTTGATGCAGGGAGGAAGCGGCCCCTCCCCCTGTATCCACGGCGGATCGGCCTGGCGACCTCCCCCACGGGTGCGGTCATCCGGGACATTCTGGACACCCTCCGCCGGCGGTATCCGCATGTGGAGGTGCTGCTGGCCCCCACGGTCGTGCAGGGCGATGCGGGCAGGGACTCGATCGTGCGCAGCCTGGCCCTGCTGAATGCAGTTCCGGGGCTGGATGTGATCATTCTGGCACGGGGCGGAGGCGCATTGGAGGACCTATGGTGCTTCAATGAGGAGGCGGTGGCGAGGGCCATCGCGGCATCTGCGGTGCCGGTGGTGGCAGGGATCGGACACGAGACGGATGTCACGATTGCGGACTTCGCGGCCGACCTTCGGGCAGCCACCCCGACAGCCGCCGCCGAATTGGCGGTGCCCCTGGCCTCCGAACTGCGGGAAGCCCTGCAGCGGGCGGAGATGCAGCTGGGGTACCACCTCAGGCACTTCATCGAGGTCAGGCAGCAAATGCTGGATGACTATGGCCGGCAGATGGAAGCGACGCTGCTGCACCGCTTGGAGACCGCCAGGCAACAGGTCCTCAGCCTGGAAGGGCAACTCCAGGCCCGCCTGATGTCCGCTGCCGCCCTGAAGCGGCAAATGGTGGAGGAACTCCATCGCAGGCTGGAGCATGCTGGGCTTTCCCTCATCGAGGGTCATCGGAACACATTGAAAATGATGGAGTTGCAGCTGCAAGGCTACGATTTCAGGGCCGTGCTGGCAAGGGGCTTCAGCATCACCACGAGCGGCGGGCATCCTGTCCTGGACGCCGCCACCCTTGCCGAGGGCGACCCCATCACCACCTATTATTCGAGGGGAAGGACGATCTCCATCGTACAACAAAAGGAAGAAGACCATGTCGGAAAATGAAACCTTCTCATTGGAGGAAAAACTGCGGGAGATCCGCGAAATATTGCAGAAAATGCAGATGGGGGCCAATGACTTCGATGAAAACATCCAGCTCTTCAGCCAAGGCACAGCCCTGATCGCGGACTGCCGCAGATACCTGGACGAGGCGGAGATGTCCGTGAAACAGCTCATCCATGCCTCCAGCGGGGTGGAGACCTCCGATTTCGAGTAAGTTTTTCCCACCAGTGCGGTTACTTTTGGGGAATTTTTTCCAATCATTGCACAGGCATACTTCGTACATTTGTCCTGTTTACAATACTTTAACATTTCCGAAAGTAGTTTGACTTATGGTGATTGAAGGAAAATTGCATGCGAAGTTTGAGACGCAACAGATCTCAGACACTTTCAAGAAGCGCGATTTTGTCGTCGAATACGTTGACAACCCGCTGTATCCGCAGTACGTCACGTTCCAGATGGTCCAAGACCGTGTCTCGCTGATCGACAATTTCGCTGTGGGGGAGAAGATTGAGGTCACCTTCAATCTCCGCGGTCGTGAATGGACGAACCCCCAGGGCGAGAAAAAGTACTTTAATACGCTGGAAGCCTGGCGCATTCAGAAACTGGAGTCTGCCGCAAGCCATCCAGTAAATTTGCCATCATCGGTCTATGACG
>JBJOPY010000039.1:0-3297 GCA_046050405.1 Bacteroidota bacterium
CAGCAGCAAGGTCGCAAGCGACTTCAGCCTGGAAATTTTCCACTCCGGCTGCCGGGGCACCTGCCGCGCCTACAGCATCCAGGTGGACGGGAAGGGCAATGCCAAATACAATGGACGCCACGCCGTGGAATTGATGGGGGATTACACCAAGACGCTCGAAGCCAAAACGGTCGAAGCACTCAGCCAAGCCATCAACGATGCCCATTTCTGGGACTTTCAGGATGAGTATGGCGGAGGCGTTGCCGATCTCCCCAGCGTCAGGACCACCGTCACCATGGACGGCAAGACCAAGAGCGTCCATGACATCCGCGAGGCCCCGAAGGAGCTCAGGGAACTCGAAGCCAAGCTGGAGGAGCTGATCGGCGAAGCCGGTTGGAAGAAGATCGAGTAAGGTTTGCCGGGGGGAGGATCCCTGCGCGCGGCTTGCAACGCACCACGATTCCCCACCGTATATATTGCATTGGATGCGTAATTCTCGACATATCTTGGGCATTGACTGGAAAAGCAGCATGCTGGTCTTGCTCGCCGGTGCCATGCTGATGGGCACCGTGGCTTCCTGTGCGGGAGATCCCCGCAAGAACTGCAACCATCCCCAGCATGGGGCATACATGAGAGAGCAACAGATGAAGAAAATGAGATTCTGAGAAGGTCCGCCAGGAAGCGGGGCCAGATGATCGATCCACCCATGGAACAGATGCTAGGGAATGTCCAGCGGGGCATGCGGAGACTCGCCTGGGGAATGCTTCTGCTCTGCAGTGCCTGCAACCATGATCAGCAATCCTGGGACGGCGAGGTCACCACCACCGTCGATCACAGCTTCGTGGACTCCGAATTCCATGCCATTCGCCACCTGATAGACTTCGAAGGCATGGCGGATACCGCCATCTATGGCGGGGTTTCCGGAACGCAACGCATTTTCTGCCCCTCCACCGTAGCGTCCGTGCAGCGTACTGGCCCTGGTACCATGCGCCTGACAGTGGACTTCGGCAGCGGGGCCAACTGCATCGACGGTCGCCTCCGCGCCGGCCGGCTCATTGCCAACTTCACCGGCAAGTGGAAGGATCCGGGAAGCACGGTCGTCATCTCCCCGCAAGGCTATACCGTGGCAGGGTATGCGTTCACCTTTACCCAATCGGTCACTGTGAATCCCCGCGATGCGAACAATCACCGCAACTGGCGCACGGTCGTCAACGACGCGGTTCTCGTCCATCCCGGCAGCGGGACGATCACCTGGAGCGGGACGCATACCACCGCCTGGGTGGAAGGCGAGGGCCGCCCTGACCCGGGCACCTATGCCTACGCGGTCACCGGCTCGGCCAACGGCATCGCACGGAACTCCCTCAGCTTCACAGCCCAGGTGGACCATCCCCTGCGTGTCCACACCGTTTGCCCATTTCCCGTATCCGGCATTTGGGGCATTACCCCCCAAGGCCTCCTCAGGCGATCCCTGGATTATGGAGGGGGTGGCTGCGACATGCAGGCCACCATGGCCGTGGGAGACTATTCCCTGCAGGTGGTCCTGCCATGATTGCCGGGGAGAAGTGTGGTCCAAGCCGACTCAGAGTCGGGCCTTGATCCGGTCTATGAGCAACTTTTCCAGCTGCTGAACATCCTTGTAGATGATACGCGGAAATGCCATCGTGTCAAAGGCTATTTCATCCTGATCCGATTCCTGGCATGTAAGGATCACTTGCTTCCCAAGCCCCAGCGCAAATCCAGATTCCCAATAGACTGCATTGCGCCCCTTGGAAAGGTCTGCTATGCAAAACCGGCATGATTTGATCTCATTGATCATGGCATCGTTGATGGTGGTGTTGTGATCCACTTCATCGATCAGGATGGGCTCGAAGCCCGTGGATTTGCAGGCAGCTTTGATCGCCTTCCGGATTCCGTCCATCTCTTCGTGAAAGCACATCGCAATGAAGACTTTGTTGGAATTCTGGCCTTTCTCTTGAAGTTCAATTTGGTAGAGAAGGCCCTGAAATGCAATCGTGTATTTTTTTACTGGGAATGATCCTGGCGTCTTATATTTATCTATCAAGTTGAGCAATCCCCGTTCACGCAGGGTCTCCAGGTAGTATTCACATTCTTCCCAGCTTTTGAAGTATAACCTACCCCACTGATCTTCTCTACTGGTAAGATCGGTGGAGGAAAAAATGTCACCCTCAAAAGCCGGGAGCTTACAAACGTATAAAAAGGTATCATTCAGTTTTTCCTGGGGTGTCTTCGGATAATACAGACTTTCAATGGTTCGCTTGAAGGAGGGTAATCCACCAAGATGGCTCTCATCTCCCTCCCAATGGATGACTTCTCCTAAATGCCGATCCAGTTTGCCATTCAACAAATGCCCAATCATTGCGTGCGGAACAATTAATCCGGAGTATTCGGTTTTGAATGACCCAATCAATTGTTCTGTGAAACAAGCTCCACAAAATTTAAGCGGGAAGACTTTCTCTCCAACCTGTATCGTATAAGAGAAGGTTATGCTTCCCTCATTTTCAACGGTTTCCTGGAAATCAGAGATTGATTTTTTTGTCAAAATGCAGCGAATAAGTTGGAAATCTATGCTCATATACGTTCATTGAATAACTTGATCTCAAGGTGCTAACTCGAATATTGAAGGTACGAAAATACGTACTCTACTTCATGCCACCGCAAAATGTGAATCTTGGAATTGCTGAAAATGGCGGGTGATGAGCGCGTTCATTTCCCGTTGATGGAATCCGGTGTTGACTTCATGGATGAAATGGTCGATTGCCTGGGCATGGTCGTTTACGGTCAAAAATCCGAACTGGGCAGCCGGATCGGCCTTGGCCGGGATGGCCATCGCCTTGCGGAAGCGCCTCCCCAGCGCCCGCATCCACCGGATGGCCGTCGAGCGTCGCATGCGTCCGCCGCATACCCTCTCCATCACCCTGACCGCACGGGTCGAATTCATGTTCACCTCCTTGGAAAGCGCGTCACGGAGGGCTTCCTCCCTCCCCGAAAAGCCCTAGGTGTCCTGCCATGGCGGTCGTCCACCACCAGTCCCTCCAGCCCGCCTTCGTTGAACTTGCCGGCGGCGGTGGGTCACCGGGTTCGGAGGGCAGTGGGCAAGTTCCGAAATCTGCCCGTGGGGAAGCCCCAGGGCCTTCAGGAGGATGGCCACCGGTTTTTCTTCTGGCCAGCGGGCGGGTCGCAATGGATCATCCCGTAACTTGTCCCCAAGATGTTGGCAAGGCTGATGTCTAGGTTGTGTCTCATAAACATTTCACGACGTAATGCCTGATCATGGCGACGGAAATCATGGCCGCGAAG
>JBJOPY010000040.1:0-4411 GCA_046050405.1 Bacteroidota bacterium
CCCCCCTTGGTGTACCTGGAACCGATGGACATGCCATAGCCGTCGTCCTCACAGGCCGCCAAGAGCAACGGCAGGTCTTTCGGATGGTGGCTAAAGTCGCAGTCCATCTCGAACAGATACGTATAGCCTTTTTCCATTCCCCACTTGAATCCATGTACATACGCCGTTCCGAGGCCTTGCTTGCCAGCGCGCTCCTCAATGTGAAGGCGGTCAGGGAACTCTTTCCGGAGCCCATGGACGATGGCTGCAGTGCCATCGGGGGAACCGTCATCGACGATCAGAATGTGAAACTGTTTCTCAAGCTCGAAGATTCTCCGAACCATCAGCTCCACATTCTCCTTTTCATTGTAAGTCGGTATAACGACCAAGTAAGGGGACATGGCGTCAAATATAGGGTGAAAAAGCATGCGGAAAAATGACTACGCCTGAAGCTCACAGCAAACGGATGCCTTATGTATCCGTCAAGTGGTTTTCTGACGATGAACCCGATCTTCCCCGAGTAAGTTGAGCGGTCGGGTGAGGATTCCGGCATACGGATCACTGGGAAAGCTGCTTGCCAAGGCTCGCCAATTCAGAATGGAGGCCATCTCCCGATAAGCCCAACAGCGAAGGAGCTTCAATCTCCCTTGCGAGAATACCCCAGATCCATTCAGCAGCTGGGAAATTCCCCCTGCGTCAGGCCATGTTTCCCATCGGAGGGGATGGGAGAGGGGAGGATCGTCTCGCGGCCGCGCCTGAATCCACGAGAATGGCCAGGATTGGGGGGTGAGGAACAGGGACTATGCAACCCCTGTTTCCGCAAACTGCAAGGTATAGAGGCGTTTGTAGAGGCCGTTTTTCTCTAGCAGGGTCTGATGGTTCCCCCGCTCTACGATTTGGCCTTTTTCCATCACCAGGATCTGATCGGCCTTCTGAATCGTGGAGAGGCGGTGCGCCACGATGATGGAGGTGCGTCCAGCCAAGACCTTATCGATGGCGGCTTGAATCATCTCCTCCGATTCCGTGTCGATGCTGGAGGTGGCCTCGTCCAGGATCAGGATCCTGGGGTCGAATGCAATCACGCGCGCAAACGCGATCAGTTGGCGCTGTCCCGCACTCAGGGTCGCGCCGCGTTCCTGGACATTGTACATGTATCCGCCCGGAAGCTGACGGATAAATCTGTCCGCCCCCACTATTTCGGCGGCGCGCTGGGCCTGTTCGAGACTGATCTCCGGGTGGTTCAGCGTGATGTTTTCATACACCGTCCCCGAAAACAAGAAGACATCCTGCAAGACCAGCCCCACCAACTGGCGGAGCTGGCTGAGGTCGTAGGACTCGATGCCGTGGCCATTGATGGAGATTCTCCCGCGATGGATGTCGTAGAACCGGGTTAGCAGGTTGATGATGGTGGACTTCCCGGCTCCGGTGGCACCGACGAATGCCACTTTCTGGCCTGAATTGACAGTGAAACTCACATCGCGCAGCACCCAGTCCTGGTCGATGTAGGCGAAGGAAACCCGGTCAAATTCTATGACGAGATCAGTGTCCTTGGGCGGGGCCATCATTTTGCCTTCGTTGGCCGTCTTCTCGTCATGGTCGAGAATCTTGAAGATCCGTTCTGCGCTGACCATGCCCAATTGAAGGGTGTTGAACTGATCGGCCAGCATTCGGATCGGCCTGAAAAACATGTTGATGTACATCAGGAAGGCCACCATGACCCCGAAACTCAGGTAGCCGTGGAGCACACTGCCGACGCCATACCATACCAGCAGCGCTTGCGCGAAGGCAGTGACGATCTCCACCACAGGGAAAAAGATGCTGTAAGCAGTGACGGATTTGAGGTTCGCCTTCTCATGCGCACGGTTCAGCTGCTCGAAGCGCTCGTACTCCACCTTTTCACGGTTAAAGATCTGGATCACCAGCATGCCGGTGATATGCTCCTGCAAGAAAGTGTTCATGAGGCTTACGTATTTGCGCACACCTTGGAAGGCGGATTTCACGGCATTTTTGAAGACGTAGGTCGCCGCGAGTAGAACCGGGATGCTGATCATCACCACCAATGTCAGCCTCCAACTCGTGGCCAGCATCACCGCCAGGATGAACACGAGCGTCAGCAACTCCTCCAGGATATTGGCGAGGCCTTCGCTGAAGATGTCATTCAGGGTTTCGACATCGCTCACGGTGCGCGTCTGCAGCATCCCCACAGGGTTTGTATCGAAGAAGCGCAGCTTCATCCCCGTGATATGATCGAAGACTTTGATGCGAATGTCACGGACGATCACCTGCCCGAGCCAGCCGGTGAGGTAGGTAATCAGGTAAAGGATGAATGCACGCACGGTCAGCAAGCCCACCGAAACCAAGATCCACCACCTGACCCCGGTGACATTGCCCTGCACCGTAGGTTTGTCCAGGATGTACTGGAACAGGTAGGGGATCAGCGGCGCCAGCGCCGCGCTCAGCAAGGTGAGCCCCAGCACTAGCAGGAAACGTCCGCGATAAGGCCGGATGTACCGCAGCAGCCGCTGGATGATCGCCCAGTCAAAAGCGGAGCCCTTGACGGCTTCCTTGGGTGTGGCGGGAGTGGACAAGGATTTCTACTTCTATCTCTAGCGCAAAAGTAGGGAAATCCTCCGGTCAGAACAGGGGAAGGGCAGGCTTTGTGGGATGAGATCTCAATTTGTGATTTGTTGGGAAGCCGTGGCAAAGTCCGAAAGTCCCGTACCCTGGGGTGCAGGGGATGGGAGGAGGGGGCCAGGAGCAGAAAGCCTTGAGAGCGAGGTGTATTTGCCGCCTACTGCCTCGGGAAATGGATTTCCTCCAAGCTCCCATCCTGGTAGGCGACCTCGCTCAGGTACAATCCGCAAGGCAGCTCGGCGGTGCCAGCCCGTCTCCGGTCCTTGGATTCGATGATCCTTCGGAAACCCTCCTGGTCGAGCTGGCCCTTGCCAATGGCGAGCAGTGTGCCTACGATCGTGCGCACCATGCCCCTGAGGAAGCGGTTGGCCCGGATATGATAGACGAGCATGTCGCCTTCCCATTCGAAATGGGACTGGGTGATGGTGCAGAGGTGGGTTTTTTGGTTGCCATTGCTCTTGGTGAAGGATTCGAAGGATTCGTATTCCATCACGATGGGGGCGGCGGCCATCATGGCCTCCACGTTGATTTTTTCCATGACCCATTTGCTGAAGTTCTGGCGCAGGGGATCCTTCTGGAAGATCATTTGGTAGCGATATGCCCGGGCGATTCCATGGAAGCGCACATGGAAATCGGGTGGGAGGGCCCTGTACACACGGGTGATGGCGATGTCCTTCGGGAGGACGGCATTCACGGCTTTATGGAAATGGGGGTGCAGGTGAGCATCGTAGTCGAATTGGGCAGGGAGTTGCAGGGCATGTACGCCTGCGTCCGTGCGGCCTGCCCCGTAGGTGGTGATGGGGGTGCGTAGGATCTTGGAGAGGGCGTCCTCCAGGTGGCCTTGTACCGTGGATAGCCCCTCTTGCACCTGCCAGCCTGCATAGGCGGTGCCGTTGAACCTTACATCTACGACGTAGCGGGGCATGTGACCTCGTTGTCTTGCTGGAACCAATGGGGATGCAATGGGCCCTGCTTCGCTTTTCGTGCGCCAGCCCCGATCCTCAACATTTCTCCACGATCATGGCCGCGCCCTGGCCGACCCCGATGCACATGGTCGCAAGTCCATACCTTACCGTTGGCCTGCGTTTCATCTCATGCACGAGCGTGGCCAGGATGCGCGCACCGGAGCAGCCGAGTGGGTGGCCGAGAGCGATGGCACCGCCATTGACGTTGACGATCCCGGGATCCAGCCCCAGGTCCCGGATGCAGGGAATGCTCTGGGCTGCGAAGGCCTCATTCAGCTCCACCAAGCCGATGTCACCGATCGTCAGTCCACTGCGCTGCAAGGCCTTCTGTGTGGCGGGCACCGGGCCGATGCCCATGGTCGAGGGTTCGACCCCCGCGACGGCACTGGAGACAACGCGGGCGATGGGGATGAGGTGGTACCTTCTGAGTGCGTCCTCGTCGCAGAGTAGCAGGGCCGCTGCACCGTCATTGATGCCGGAGCTGTTGCCGGCGGTCACGGAGCCGCCCTCCTTGAAGGCCGGGCGAAGCTTCGCGAGGGACTCCATCGTGGTGTCCATGCGGGGATGCTCATCCACGGCAAAGGCGATCGGGTCGCCTTTCTTCTGGGGCAGCATCACGGGGACGATCTCGTCGGCAAACCGTCCGGCTTCGTGGGCGGCACGGTACTTCATCTGGCTGTCGTAGGCGAACCGGTCTTGCTCCTCGCGGCTGATGCTGTACTGGGTGGCGAGGTTCTCGGCAGTTTCCCCCATGGCATAGGGATGATGTAGTTTGCTGAGGGCAGGGTTGATGAACCGCCATCCGAAGGTCGTGTCCATCATTTCCGGCAGTC
>JBJOPY010000041.1:0-6508 GCA_046050405.1 Bacteroidota bacterium
GAGGTGCAGGGGAAACAGCGACAACTGGAACAATCCACGAAGCCATGGTATCGCCAGCATCATTCCCACAAAGAAAGAAATGCCCATCAGGAGCCATCCTGTGGCTGCATTCGTCCTTCGAAGTGACTTGAGAATGGAATCCTCAGCTGAAATCCCCGTCAGGATCAAAGCAACATTTCCTAGGATCAGCGATAGAAAGGTCAACGTGCGAGTTTGGCCGGCATTGCAGCCAAGTTCGGGACTGAGGAAGAAAATCAGGAGAAGGATCCCTAGCATTACTGTTCCATTGAGGATGCTGCGCAAGGTTCGCCTGCCACCGAAGAACTTCTCGCCTTGCTTGCGCGGTCCTCGTTTCATGATTCCTTCCTCCTCCGGGATTCCTTCGAAGGCCACCGAGCTTGCAGGGTCGATGATCAACTCCAGAAAGGCAATGTGCACCGGCCAAAGCAACAATGGCAGATGGGCAAACATCACCGGCACGAACGCCAAGCCTGCAATCGGGATATGGATGGAGAGAATGTAGCCGAATGCCTTCTGGATGTTGTCGTAGATGCGGCGCCCCAGCCGGATGGCCGAGACGATCGAGGCAAAATGGTCGTCGAGCAATACCAGTGCGGCCGATTCCCGGGCCACGTCGGTTCCCTTTTTCCCCATCGCAACGCCGATATGGGCGGCCTTCAGGGCTGGCGCGTCATTCACTCCGTCCCCTGTCATGGCCACCACTTCACCGTTGGCACGGAAGGCCTGCACCAGTCGCAGCTTCTGCTCGGGTGCCACGCGGGCAAAGATTCTCACATGCTTGAGCCTTTCCTGCAATTCTGCATCCGAAAGCACTGACAGTTCCGTGCCTGTCATCACTTCGTAGGGTGCGGAAAGTCCGATTTCCTTGGCGATGCTCACCGCCGTCTCCGGGTAGTCTCCGGTGATCATCACCACCTCCACGCCTGCGCTGCGGCATTCGGCCACCGCGCCTGGCACTTCCGGACGTATCGGATCCGCCAGGCCGATCAATCCGCAGAATTCGAAGTCGAAATCATGCTGGATCTCGGGAAGCTCGGAGGATTCGATTTTGCTCCGTGCCACGGCGATCACCCGCAGCCCCTCCGCCGCGATGCCGTGAATGACCTGATGATAGTGCTCCATTTCGGCATCTGAGAAATGGCAAAGGTCGAATATCGCCTCTGGCGCACCCTTGGCCGCGATCACCCGTTCGGCTTGCCCGGGCTGACGGAATGCCCGCGACATCGCCATTATTTCCTTGCTCAGCGGAAACTCCTTCAGTAGCTCCCAGTCAAGGTGAATGTGTTCCGACTCCACGTGCTCCTGCCTGCCAAGGACTTGAATGGCCTTTTCCATGGGATCGAAAGGGTCGGTCTGGCTCGCCAGAATACCGTATTCCACCAGGATGTGGAAATCTTCAGGAACCTCCTCCGAGACAGAATCCTTCAGGTTCAGTCGCTTTCCATGCGCGTACAGACACCTCACGGACATTTTGTTTTGGGTCAGAGTCCCGGTCTTGTCCGTGCAGAGGATGGTAGCCGCTCCCAAGGTCTCGATTGCAGATCCATTGGTTGTCAGCACGTTGCTTTTAGAAATCCGCCAGGCACCCAGCGCAGTGAACACCGTGAACACGACAGGAAACTCCTCCGGCAACATTGCCATCGCCAGTGAAAGCCCTGCCAGCAGTGCCTTCAATAAGCCTCCACGAACCAGGTAAAAGACCACGACCACGAGCAGGCAAGTCACCAATGCGAGGACGCTCATCCGTTTCACCAGCCTGCCCATTTCCTTTTCCAGCAAGGTCTTTTCGTCGCCTACGGATTCCATGGCTCCTCCGATCTTCCCAATGCGTGTCTGAACACCCGCCAGCACCGCCTCTGCCAGCCCGATCCCTTGCACCACCAATGTACTGCTGTACAGTGTCCTGCCCTCCTCGGTTGATGCTGCCTCGTCCTTCCGTACGGGCAGTGATTCCCCCGTCAGCAGCGACTCATCCACTGACAAGTTCAGGGAATTCAGCAGCTGTGCGTCCGCAGGGATTCTATCGCCTTCCCTCAGTACGAGCAGATCGCCCACGACCACCTCGCGCCCGGGGATGCGCACCTCCTGTCCGTCGCGTATCACCAGTGCCCGTGGACTTGCCATCCCCTTCAGTACATCCAGGGCGCGCTCGGTCTTCCGCTCCTGGTAAATCGTGATCCCGATCACCACTAGGACAAACAGCAGCAGCACCATCCCACCTTCCATGTCCCCCAGGACCAGGTACAAAACCCCGCAGGACACCAGCAAAATGAACATTGGCTCGATGAGCACCGACAAGGCGATCTGCAACAGCGTCTTCGGCTTGGAGGATGGGAGTTCGTTGTATCCATGCTGGTTCAGGCGATCTGCTGCTTCTGCGGCACTCAGGCCTTGCTGCTGGACGGCGGAGGAGAATGGGTTTTGAGGCTGCATCCTGCGATTCTATCAATGGGTCGAAAAGATACGAGGGAATGGGAAGGTTGGTGTTGATTTTTGTCTGGGTTCGAAGAGAGACTCACTTTCGGAGTCGTTGACGGAAGATTCACACAGGTTCCTATACCGTAAAATCCAAAATGCTTGCAGGGATCGATGCACCAAGGCGTCATGGCTCCCTTGGGTCAAATATGGCAATTCCGAGGTGTCATCGCAATCGCGGATTTGACTGAAATGGTTCCAGATTCCCAATTTTCAACGATCAGCGGCCGGTGGCAGCATGATCCCGCAGAGGGGGAGGCCACAGCGTCGATGGCCAGATGCCGCCGCTATGCCTTTCGCCTCCAGATAAAGTAAACCGGAATCCCCACCAATACAATCACCAGTCCTGGAAAGCTATAGTCCGGCTTCATGAACAGCAGGTTGATACAGAATGCAGCGGCCATGAGCAGGTAGACTGCGGGGACGACGGGGTAGCCGAAGGCTTTGTAGGGCCGCTCGACGAGTGGGTTTTTCTGGCGGAGGATGAAGATGCCGAGGATCGTCAGGATGTAAAAGATCATCACGGCGAAGATGACATAGTCGAGGAGCTCGCCGTATTTGCCACTGATACAAAGCAAGGAGGCCCAGATGCATTGGATCCAAAGGGCCATTCCGGGTACGCCCTTGCGGTTGTTGGCGGTCATTTGCCGGAAGAAGAGCCCGTCGCCGGCCATTGCTTGATAGACGCGGGCACCGGAGAGGATGATGCCATTGTTACAGCCAAACGTGGAGATCATGATCAAGACCGCCATGATGGTCACGGCAGTGTCACCACTGATCATCTGGGCGACCGCCCCCGTGGCCACCCGGTCTTTCTCAGCGAAAATGATTCCCTTGCCGACCACCGTCGCCGCGGTGGGATCGCCATGGAAGGGCAGCAGGTTCAGGTAGGCGAGGTTCACCAGGATGTAGAGCCCGATCACGATGGAGGTGCCATAAAAGAGGCTCAAGGGGATGCTCCGCTTGGGATGGTCGATTTCGCCCGCGATGAAGGTGACATTGTTCCAGGCGTCGCTGCTGAAGAGGGAGCCGACCAAGCCGACTCCCATCGCGGAGAGAAGGCCCAAGGTGGAGAGCGTGGTGAAGGTCATGGCACCGGTGGTCTTGTCGGTATCGTAGCTGCCGACCTCCCAGAAGCGTGCAAGGTTGCCCTCCCAGACCTCTGGACGGCGGAATACAAGCAAGCCCAGGATGATGAGCCCGAACAGTGCGATGAGCTTGGTGGAGGTGAACGTACGCAGGATGAGCTTGCCATAGTTGATGCCTTGGGCGTTCAGGAAGGTCAAAACGAGAATGGAGGCGATCCCGAGCAACTGCGCGGACGTGAGCTTGAAGCTGCCGATTTGGATCAGGATGTTGGTCTCGCTGAAAACGGGGAAGATTTGCCCTGTGTATTTGGCAAAGGCGACCGCGACCGCTGCGATGGTTCCCGTCTGGATCACCGTGAACATGGTCCATCCGTAGAGGAACCCCACGAAGGGATTGTAGGCCTCCTTGAGATAAATATACTGGCCGCCGGCCCGAGGGTACATGCCTGCAAGCTCGCCGTAGCTCAGGGCTGCGAATACGGTCATAATACCCGTGATGACCCAGAGTGCCATCATCATGCCGGGGCCGCCGACTTGGCGCCCCATGTCGGCCGCCACGATGAAGACACCCGATCCGATCATGGAGCCCGCCACGATCAATGTGGCATCCAGCAGGTTGAGTGTCTTTTTCCGGGGGAGAGTGTCAGTTGTTGCATTCATGGGAATCCTAATTCGATCCCCAAACTACATAAAAGTCATGCGATCCCGATGCGGAAGTGATCATAAATATTTTGAAATTGCTGCACCGTTGCCTTCGGTCATCCACTAGGCGGTGCAGGTGCCGCACAATGCGATGGATGGCAAAATTCCTGAAAATCACACCATCCTCATGAAAAAAGCAAGGGGAAATTTGGCTTTGCGGGACTGGCTGTGCATCAACTGAAAATCAATCCACAATGTTTTGACGCTGTCAAACACGGGGGTAGAATTGAAAAATTGCGGGCGGGAATGATGCAACAGTCTCCTATCGCCTGAATTCCCGGCCTGTCTTTCAAACGCTCCCTCCAAGTGCCGGCTAAAATGGCTGTGGAAAGGTGGCGGAGATCAGAGTTTCCGCCCCTTGGGCGAAGATTCCGGTCTTTTGAACAATTGGAACACCTTCGTGAAATACTTGGAATAGACCCTCAGTGGTCCCGAAGGCAGCCCATTCCTGCGAAGGGCGGCCATGATTTCACGGTTGAGCTTGATCTTGCTCCTCAGGCCCTGGTTCGAGATTCCGCCCATCCGCATGGTGACCATGACCTTCGGCAGGTACGTCCATGTGATCCTCTCCTTGTACAGAAAACGTAGCATCAGGTCGAAGTCACTTGTGATCCTGTACCTTGTATCAAAGTTCCCGAGTCGCTGGTAAATCTCCCGCTTCACAAAAAATGTCGGGTGTGGTGGCATGTCTCCGTACTCAAACCTCCTGAGGGAGAATCCTTCCGAACTGTAAAACCGGACGACACGATCAAGTTTCCCGGGCTTTACGAAGATGAGGTCGCCGATCACGCTGTCCTTCCCCGTATGCTCCAGTTCTGCCACCACGGCCGATACCACATCATTGCTGGTGTAAAAATCATCCGCATTGAGAATGCCGACCACGTCGCCAGTGGCCCGGGCGAGACCCTTGTTCATGGCGTCATAGACCCCTTCGTCGCACTCGGAAACCAGAACAGTGATCTTGGTTCCGTAGCTTTTCAAGATGTCAACCGTGCCGTCGTTGCTTCCGCCATCGATCACAATGTGCTCGATGTCAGGATAATCTTGCTGGACGACGGAATCGACCGCCGAGGCGATCGTGGATTCTGCATTGTAGACCACGGTGATGATGCTGACCTTCATTCGGTTTCCATCACCCGTTTGCGGATTTCCCGGCAAGGATTTCCAGCGTAGATGGTATAGGCCTCGAGATCTGTGCTTGCGACGGAGGCGACCCCCAGTACCGCATGGCTACGGCAGGTGACTCCTTGGGTGACAATGGAGCATGTGCATAGCCATACCCCATCCTCGAGGACGATCGGTTTCACCATGAGGTCAAAGGTCACTTTTTTATAGTTGTGGTTTCCAGCCATCATCACCACCCCCTGGGAAAGGCAGCAATTGCTCCCGATGGTAACCCTGTCCTGGTTCTCGATCCATACAGCCTCCCCAATCCAACTGTTGTCGCCGATCTCCAGTTTCCATGGAAACTTTACATTTACCCGAGGCTTCACGACCACACCCAATCCGATCTTGGCCCCAAATGCCCTTAACACAAAAATCCGGAGCGCATTGAAAGGATTCAGCGGTGTGTTTACAAACATCCCGTTGGCGATGAACCATAGGAGCCATTTGAATTTGCTCGCGCCGATATCATACCAATCGTTGTTGAAGCGGGAGAGATCGATCCTCGGTGGCATCTGCTGATCCATTGGGCGGCAAAATTAGGAAAAAGGCGGGCAGACACTTTTGAATCCTCCCTAAAAACATTCGACCCGACGGTATAAATTGGTGGTTCACCACATCGCTGCGCGGATAGACCCGATGCCCGTTGGCAGCTTGGGCTGGCCAGGTGTCATCTTGCACCTGTATTCCCTACCGCCCCGATGCGTTGCCGGCTCAGCAACCCTCGGATCCCATGTCTTCAGGAGGAATCTCAAGGCAGGAAAAAATGTCAGGGAAACCGATGCCACTGGTTCATTGGCAGCAACATCCAGAGCCTTCCCGCGAGTCGCCTCGTTGCGGCATTTTTCAGTGCATTGGGTTCCAAGTGGGGATGGAGGCGCTTCCATCTGGCTTGAGAGTGGGTATCGTCCGGCAGGCTTTCAGAGAGCCGCCCAATATGCGCATAATCAAGGCGAAGTGTTGCTGTCAGAAGGGGTATTCTGTGTTCTTCGCCCTCATGCCTCGGATGGTTTGGCCAATAATGCATCGAACATTTGATGGTACATTTCTACTGCCGA
>JBJOPY010000042.1:0-3830 GCA_046050405.1 Bacteroidota bacterium
ATGAATATGATTCGATCATCGTCTCGAACGGTATCCAATCCATTCGATATGCGCGCGACAGCAGCTCCAACAACGCCATTTATGACTTTGAAAATTGGAGGTTTCGGCTCAATTTTTGACTTGAAAGGCGATTTCGGCAACGGACTTGTCGAGGAGTGCCTGCGTTACAACCAGAAGATAGCGGTCTTTCCTGAGATGGCCGATATCGAGTTGATAGAGGTACTCACCCGCCAAGGTGAAAGGCATCACCTTCGTCACGACTTGCTCGCCGATTCGGTTGTAAATCCTGACGATCAACTCCTGGTCTTGATCCACCCGGTAGTCGATCAATAGTTTTTTCTCCGCGTCAATGACCACCTCCTCCAGCATCACATGGATGCTATAATCATCCAGGGTAAACTCGGACAGCGTCTCCATTTGACCCTTGCCATCCGCCTTTCGAATTCGGTAGAACTTGAGTTTTTCGTCCTTTGAATCAACGAAATTGTACTCGGCATGTCTATCGGGTGCACCCTTGCTCCTGACCCGGCCTCTAATCCTCCACTCCCTGGCATCCTCGCTTGCCTCTATCAGAAAGTCGCATGCGGAGCGTTCATATTCGGTGCTCCAATAGACATAAGTCTCATGGTAGAAGATCATTCCTTCGGCATGAATGACCTTCACCTCGGCCACAGAGCCATCGCCCCCCGCCGAAGCGAAGGCTGCCCAGAAGACCAAGACGAGCACACAACCTAAACGTTTGATCACTTTCCGATTGAAGAGGGTTTCTGTGAATTACGCAAATCGTGGATAAAGATGCTTGTTTTTTCAACAATTTCAAAGAAATTCCCTTCCATCGCAATGATCATCCGGAGAACCTCCCTATCGATGGGAATCACCCAGCCTGCGGGAAGGTGACGGGTCGCCCCATCCCGGTCAGGAGCGTATAGAATGAAAATTGGCGGCCAAGCTGTCTGTCTTGGCCGCCAATCCACCTACTTCAGCGTCTCACTGTACAATTTTCAACTCATTGATCAGATTGCTGGCTCCGGCATACTTTTCGATGACGAATAGCACGTAGCGAATATCTACGCTGATCGTCCGCTGCACGCCCGGGTCAAATACCAAGTCCCCTGTCATCGATTCCCAGTTCCCATCAAATGCGATTCCGACCAGTTCTCCATTGCCATTGATCACAGGAGAGCCTGAGTTTCCGCCAGTGATGTCGTTGTCCGTCAAGAAACAGAGCGGCAACCGGTTGTTTTGACCATAGCGTCCGAAGTCCTTTTTTGTCAGCAAATCATGGAGCTTGTCAGGCACATCGAACTCTTCGTCGTCCTTGACCTCCTTCTCCAGGATACCCTCCCCGAAAGTCTGGGATTTGTAGCTGACACCATCACGCGGGTCATACGGGATCATTTTGCCATAGCTGACCCTCATTGTGAAGTTGGCGTCAGGATACCATTTCTTGTTCGGATTCATTTCGTGCATGCCAGCTTCATACGTCTTCATGCTTGCACTGTTGATCGCATCGAACATGCGTTGGTCGGCACCCAGCTTGGAAAAATATAGACTGAGCACGCTGGACACAAACTCAAGACCCGGATCTGCTTCCAATTCCTTTTTGCTGGGCTTGTCGAGAAAGGCAGCAGCACGGGTGGGGTCGGCCAGGATGCTGTTTTGGTAAACTTTGGAGGCATAGGCCTGGAACCTGTTCATGTCTCCTTTTGCCTTCGCCTTGGCGAAGTTCTTGCCGGAAAACACGGTCGGTCGGTAGTCCTCGGGGAGATCGGTGTATAGCAGTTCGGACATGCGGGCAAAGATGTTCTGGTCCGTGTGCAGATTGTATTCCTTGAAATGTTCCTCTAGGCCCTCCTTCAGGGACTCGATCTGCGGTTCCCAGGGGCCTGTGTCCTCAGGGCTGGATTCCATGGTACGCAGCAGCCTCCAGTACGCAATGCCGTAGGTCACCAGGCCAGGAGCAAAGGCTGCCATGTTCATGTAGCTCGAAAGTTTGAGAACAGCCTCATTTTTTTCATAGTTCTCCTTGAATTGAGCAAGCACGGATCCATATTTCTGCTGGCGCACTGGATCTGCATTGACCCATTTCATGAACTCCGCTTCCATCCCCTGACGCTCCTCGATGAGCCCTCGGCGATCCAATCCGCGGTTTTGTCCCAAAAAGTACTTGTAGGTATTGGCCAAGGACGCATAGTTGCTCGCCAGCATGATTCTCACCTTCGGGTCGGCATCCATGTCGGCCTTCATGATGCGGAGGCGCTCGCCCAGCAATTTCACGATCAATGGGTTGGTGTTTTTGTATTGAAAATCGATGGCGTGCGAACTCAAGTAGCGGTCTGTGCTTCCAGGGTAGCCCATGGTCATGGCAAAATCACCTTCTTTCAATCCCTTGATGGAAACCGGGAGAAAGTGCTTCGGCTTGTAGGGGACATTGTCCGGGGAATAGGCGGCGGGTTTGTTGTCTTTGTCTGCATAGACCCGCAGGATGGAGAAGTCACCCGTTTGCCTCGGCCACATCCAGTTGTCGGTATCACCGCCAAACTTTCCGATGCTGGAGGGGGGAGCCCCCACTAGGCGGATGTCACGGAAGACTTCATACACGAACAGCAGATATTCATTGCCGTTGAACATCGGCTTCACCTCTGCACGGTATTTCTCCCCTTCACTGGCTTCTTTTTCTATTTTGCCGATCTCCTCTTCGCGCTTGGCTTCCGCGTCTTCGTCCTCCAGTCCGGTAGTTGCCGAGTCCAAGCGCGCCGTGACATCCTCGATTCGCTGTAAAAAAGAAACCGTCAGGCCTTCGTTCGGCAGTTCCTCCGACTTGGACATGGCCCAGAAGCCATTGGTAAGGTAGTCATGGTCCACAGAGCTATGCGATGCGACGGCATCATAAGCACAATGGTGATTGGTGAAGAGCAATCCCTCGGCGGACACGACCTCTGCGGTGCAGAACCCTCCCAACTGCACGACGGCGTCTTTCAAACAGGACCTGTTCACACTGTAGATGTCCTCGGCGGAGAGCTTGAAGCCCATGCGCTGCATCTCCGAGAAATTCAGCGTTTGGATAAGGTGGGGCAGCCACATGCCTTCATTGGGCGGCACAGGCACAGGATGAGGCATCCCTGCGATGAGGCGCAAGCCAATCAAGGTGCCCACCAGCATCATAAAAGGTTTCTTAAGCATACTTTAATAATTGATTTATAGCAATGTTTCCTTGAAATCTGGGCGAAAATTAAGGAAAACTTGGGGAATGCAACACTTGGGGCAGGCCTGCTTCTTCGTCCAGGGCAATCTCGGGATGAAATAGGCAATAATTCACCCCGAGACCTGGGACGCAAGCATTTCCCATCGCAATCGATGGATGGTGTGGCCTTCCATGCTGGATGGGTTCTGGAAGTCAACTGCTAGTCCCCGCATTCACTCCCGTCCTCAATCATTTCATTGAAGTTCAAAAGCGATGAATACATCCCACTGAGGCTGTTTCTGGCCAGATACCGCAAACCCATCCCCCCGCATCAGATCAGCGAGGATTGCACGGGGGACAGCCTCTCCCCTGCCGTTCCGGCGATCCGGGACGGTGGCACCGTCCCGGAAAGACTGGCAAGAAGGCCTCCAGCCGGGGAGGATGGATCTCGTTTTGCGAAGGAAGCCCGCCCGGACGGGCTGGAGGTTACCTTCGCCTACGACGCCCTGGGGCGGCGGCTCTGGAAGAAGGCCGGGCGGGCCACCACCCGCTTCGTCTGGGACGGGGACGTCCTGCTCCACGAATGGAAGTCCGTCGAGGGCCGCGCCCCCGACCCGGACGACGTGGTGACCTGGCTCTTCGAGCC
>JBJOPY010000043.1:0-4958 GCA_046050405.1 Bacteroidota bacterium
TTTCGTGGAGAACAACAGCAACAAGGCCCTGGGAACATCCGCGACCTATGCCTGGAATCAGAAGTCGGCGGTCGTCTTCAATGTGCTCTATTCCGACGAATCCCCGGACAGCCTTGCGTACCGAAGGCCCCGCTTGTACAACAATGCCTATTATGTGTACAGGGGAAGCCGTGTAGAGGTCGGGGCCGAGGCCAATGCTGTGATGCAAGGGAACTCAGCCCTGATGGACAGCACCGAGACTGCCTTCGCATTCAGCGGAACCTTGATGGCGAAATACAAACTCAAGCGGTTTGGGTTCTATGGACGTGGCGAATTTTTCCAGGACCGCCAAGAAATGCTGACCGGCCCCTTGGGGAATGGAAATGATCGGATGAGGGGCATTCAAATCATCGGAGGTACGGCGGGTGTGGAATTCAAGCCCGTTTCGCACTCCTACCTGCGCCTGGAGAGCCGTTGCTTGCAGTCGCTTCGGCAGCAGCAGCTCTTCTATTGGAACCAGCAGCACCTTGCGTACCGCATGGAGGTGATCGCTGCCATGGGCGTTTGGTTTTGAGCCCATCGGAGGAGTCCTCCGCACAACCCCCGCCGACAGCGATTTCCCCGGCGTTGAAAATGGGACAATGTCCCAGAAGCGGATCTTCCCTGGAAATCTCAAAGTCCTGATTTAACTTCGCAGCATGCGTAAAATGAAAACGATCGGGGTGTTCAGCTCGGGTGGGGATTCACCCGGGATGAATGCCTGCATCCGTGCGGTGGTGCGCACTGCCATCTTCGAGGGGCTGCGCGTGATGGGAATCATGCGAGGCTATGAAGGCATGATCGACGGGGATTTCGTGGAGATGGGTTCCGGATCGGTGAGCGATATCATTCACCGTGGCGGGACGATTCTGAAAACAGCTCGCAGCGAGCGGTTCCGTACGGTGGAGGGACGCAGGGTGGCAGCAGACAACCTGCGGCGGTTCGGGGTGGAGGGTGTCGTGGCCATCGGTGGGGATGGCACCTGCACGGGGGCACGGATTTTCTACGAGGAGCATGGGATTCCGTTCATCGCCACACCCGGGACGATTGACAATGACCTCTATGGGACGGACTACACCATCGGCTATGATACCGCACTGAACACCGCCGTCTATTCCATCGACAAGATCCGCGACACGGCTGCCAGCCACGACAGGCTGTTTTTTGTGGAGGTGATGGGCCGGGATGCTGGTTTCATTGCGCTGAATGCAGGAATCGGGGCGGGGGCGGAGGCGGTGTTGATTCCAGAGACCAAGACGGACATCGATGCCTTGATCCAGGTGCTGGAGACCGGCTGGAGCCGGAAAAAGTCGTCCAGCATCATCGTGGTGGCGGAGGGTGATGAGGCAGGGGGCGCATTCGCCATCGCGGAGAAGGTCAAGTCCCACCTCAGCCATTACGATACCCGCGTCACCATCCTCGGGCACATTCAGCGCGGGGGGAGTCCCTCCTGCATGGACCGTGTCCAGGCTTCTGAGCTGGGCCATGCAGCCGTGAAGGCGTTGATCGCAGGCAAACACAGCCTCATGCTCGGCAAGATGCGCGGTGAGATCAGCGAGACCCCGTTCGAGTATGCCGTCAAGCAGCACAATGCCATGAACATGGCCCTCGTGGATTTGGTGAGGGTGCTGTCGGTTTGACCGCTGGATGCGGCATTTCCCCGCGCCATGTCCTTCACTTTTGTGGCTTGCCAGTCGCCCCTCAGTCCATATCTTTGTCGGAGAAATGAAGAT
Source organism: Bacteroidota bacterium (assembly GCA_046050405.1). Taxonomy (GTDB): domain Bacteria; phylum Bacteroidota; class Bacteroidia; order J057; family JADKCL01; genus JADKCL01. Next base: position 1,752 of record JBJOPY010000043.1, read on the forward strand.
ACGCGGCATGAAATCGGCTGGAGGGTGCAGGAAGGGCAAGCAAGCGGTGCCAGAGGTCCCGTGTGCAACTGCCCTCAGGGCGGGTGCCGTATTGCTCAGAAGCTCCATGCGGAGTGCCCTGCTTGCGGCCACCGGCATCGCTTGGCTTATTGCGGGTTGCAGCGACACGCCGAGTGTTCAGGCCCCTTCCCAGGAGATTCCCGCCGTTCACCCGGACACGGCTGGAATGAAGCCCCTCGCCGGCTTCGAGGACCGTGTCCAGCGCAGGGCACTTGCCCTCGATACCACCCTTGCAGACCATCAGGCATTGCGCATGGTCCTCAAGAACGAAATACCCGGATACAGGCTTGAGTCCAGCGAATCCAACAGGTTCGCTTCACCGCTGTTTTCATTTGCCGAAGCCAACAAGGTGTTTTTCAATGCCAAGGATGACTACATCGAGCTGACCCTCGGCGATTATGTCGCAAATCCCGACTTTTTCCGCGTGAACCTGCAGCGTTACAACCTGGCCCAGGGGGTGGAGATCGGCGGCGTAAAGGAGGAGAAACGCACCGTGGAGGGGTTGGCGCCGTCATTGGCCAAGGAGTTCTTCTGCTGGTCGAGTTTCAACCGTCGGAAGCAGCTCGCCTGGGTGTTCATGGGCATGGACGACCGCTACTTCCTGACGATCGAGGCTTCGGGCCAAGGGGATTTCCTGGATCTCGGGAAAGTCAAGCAATGGCTGGATTGGGATCACTTGTACAAGCCATCCTGAAATGATTGGCCATTCGATCTCCTGGATGCATCCCGTGGATCCACCTGCGGACATCATCCGAGAGGAGCACCGCCCCCCTGCGGCAGGAATGGGCTGATCCCTGGCAGGGGGCTCCGGCCGGGCACCCGCCCACGAAAGGCCTTGGCAGGCATTGACGGCCACCCTCACGGAAACATTTTTCCCGGGTTCAGGATTCCCTTCGGGTCGAAGGCATGCTTGATGGCCCTCATCAAATTCAGTTCGGCCTCCGAAAAGGCGATTTCCATGTAGGCTTTCTGCGCCATCCCGATTCCGTGTTCGCCGCTCAATGTCCCTCCCAGTGAAACGGTGTACGCGAAGATTTCCCTGACGGCAAGATCTGTCCTCCTGGCCCAGTCGCCAGGGGCTTCCCTGGGACGGGGGAGGTGGACGTGCAGGTTGCCGTCGCCGGCATGGCCGAAGCAAAACGCCTCTATCCCATGTTTCCGGGCGGTGGCTTTGATGCAGCGCCAGAGCTTGGCGAGTTCTGCGCGGGGGACCACGGTGTCCTCCTCCTTGACGATGCGGCCCGCGCGGGTAGCCTCCCCGATGGTACGGCGCACTTTCCAGAGACGGTTTTGCTCCTCGGAGGAGTCTGCCAGGAGGATTTCACCGCATTCATGCTCCTCCAGTACGGCATGGATCTTCTCGCACGCTGCCATGGTCTGTTCAGGATCGCTGCCATCCACCTCTATCAGGAGATGGGCTTCGATGGAGGCCGTGTCAAAGGGAAATTCATCCAGGTAATCCTGGGCGAGGTCGATGGCCTCCTTTTCCATGAACTCCATCGCGGAAGGCATGATCCCTGCCCTGAAGATCGCTGAAACCGCCTCGCATGCCATTTCCGCCGATGCGAACGGGGCCAGCATGACCCGCTGGTGGGTGGGGTGGGGGATCAGGCGCAGGGTGGCCTCGGTGACGATGCCGAGCGTGCCTTCACTGCCCACCATCAGTTGGGTGAGATGGTAGCCGGTGGCGTTCTTGAGGGTTTTTGCGCCAGTATGGATGATGTCCCCTGACGGCAGCACCACCTCGAGGTCAAGGACGTAGTCCTTCACGATGCCGTACTTCACGGCGCGAAGGCCGCCGGAGTTCTCGGCGATGTTCCCCCCGATGAAGCAGGAACCCCGGCTGGCAGGATCGACAGGATAAAACAGGCCGACCGCCCTCACGGCATCCTGGAGCACCTGGGTGATCACCCCTGGCTGGGTGGTGACTTGGAGGTTGCGTTCGTCGATGTGGAGGATGCGGTTCAGGCGGTCCGTGGCCAAGATGAGCCCCCCCTCGACCGCCAGCATGCCTCCGCTCAGGCCGGTACGGGCACCTGCAGGGGTGACGGCGATGTTCCGTGCATGGCAATGCCGGAGGATCGCGGCCACCTCTGCCGTGTTTCCGGGCCGCACCACGAGTTCAGGCATGAAATGGTAGTCCTCGGTGTAGTCGTGTGCATAGGACTCCATGGCCTCGGCGGAATCCAGGACATGGGACGCTCCCACGATCCGCGTGAAGGCATCGCTGTCCTCCGATTCTATTTTCTGGAACCTGCTTCGCCCCATGGGGATTATTTCGGGCAAAATTACGGGATTTTCATTTGGGGAGGGCGGCCACCCCCATCGGCAGGCGGTGCCGGATGGCAGGCGGAGAGGGACGGGATATCCCTCCCCCTGAAGGATTTCCCGTCGTTTCCGATTAGCTGAACGACATTCCAAATCAATTTGTGGAATCCGTCCATTGATTAGGTTGAAATCAAATTTCCAATTCCATTTGTTCGTATTATCTTGATTGTCAATTTAATAAATTTTACGGAATAATTTTTATCGAATACTCACTAAAAATCCTCTCCCACCTCTCCTTCACACCTTTCGCGATCAACGTCGACTCCTCATTCGCAACCTGCTGCTTTTCATTTTTTCCAAAGGAAAGGAAATTGAAACTGCCAGAAATGAAGTAATCGTAATCCTTGATCAACAATTTCCGGTGCGTTCCTGTTAACCTCGACCCGATTTCAGAAAAATGGGTTGGTAAGTGAATCAGTATGAAATTTTTTGGAAACTGTTTCTGCAATGCCTCCACTTTTTGCAGGGTAACCTTATCGTGTTCATCCTTTTCCTCGATTCCATACAGAATCACCAGTTGTTTTTTGTCTTTCAGGAGTTTCTCGAAGCTGGGTAGATATTCCTGGGTTGCGCGTTTGATCCACGGGCTCTCGATTAGAATCCTTTCCTTCACGGTCAGGAGGGCATCAACAAATTTCTGCTTGGTTTCCCAAATTGATAGCCTATGTTCAAACAAGAAGTGCAACACATTCAAAACAAATTGAAAAGAAAGTCCGGCAAAAGCCGGAACTTTCTTTCCGTTAAAAAGTGTGTGTATGCAAAGGTATCAACAACTGGGTGAAGAACAAAGGATTGTGATCGCCACCCTGCTGAAAAAGG
>JBJOPY010000044.1:0-10382 GCA_046050405.1 Bacteroidota bacterium
CCGCGGAACCTCCCGTTTGGGGATCCACCTTAGGTTTGGGACGGTCAGCATTCGGGAAACCGCCCGACGGGCTTCCGCCCTCAATGCAACATTTCTGAATGAACTCATCTGGCGGGATTTCTACTCCATGATCCTGCAGCATTTTCCTTTCGTGGTCGATGGGCCGTTCAAGTCGGCTTATGCTGGAATCCAGTGGCGAAACGACGCCCAGGAATTCGAAGCATGGCGCCAAGGCCGTACAGGCTACCCGATCGTGGATGCAGGAATCCGGGAGCTCAATGCGACAGGTTTCATGCACAACCGGGCCCGGATGATCACGGCAAGCTTTCTGACCAAGCACTTGCTGATCGACTGGCGATGGGGGGAGGCCTACTTTGCGGAGAAGCTCCTGGATTTCGACCTCGCAAGCAACAATGGCGGATGGCAATGGGCTGCAGGCTGCGGCACGGACGCCGCGCCCTACTTCCGGATCTTCAACCCCGAAGCCCAGCAGCTGAAGTTCGACCCCAGGATGGAATATGTGCGGAAGTGGGTGCCGGAATGGGGGACTCCCTCCTATCCAAAGCCGATCATCGATCACAGGACATGCAGGGAGCGGTGCCTGGAAGCCTACAAGGACGCACTCACGGGTCATGCGGAAGGCTGAGCCGCAAGGCAGGGTAATCTTGGCTACCTCCTAAGGATGAGGGTCGATGGGGCAGCATTCAGCCATGCGCTTTGTTGCTCAAGCAGGTGCTTCCAGCTTTCCAGGCTGATCAGCATGAGATGCTGCGAGCGGAGCAGATCGAGATCTGGTGCCGTTCCTTCCATCAACTCCACTTGACCGGGGCATTCCTTTTCAAGCTGTCGAAGCGCTTCCTTGTTATCCCGCTTGTTTTTCACGAGGCCGGTGGGGTCGAAGACCGTGATCTTGGATCCCGTGTTTTTCCCGATCTTCTCCGCATAGAAGAAAAGCTGTCGGTCATTGGGATGGAGCACCGGGACGAAGACCTCCTGGATCGCCTTCAGCTGCTTGTCGATCAGAATCCCGACCGGAACTTGCGTCCTTGCCAGGATAAAGCGCATTCGCTCATCAAAAGGGGAGTTCTCGAAGAGCTTCTCCTTGCCAGTGACCTTGTTCACGATCAAGTCCGGGTTGATGATGCGGGTGGTGAATCCCAGCAACTTACCCAATAGGCTCCCTTCGAAGATGGATTGTCCGACACCGACGAGCAAGAGGTCATACCTCCCTTCATTTGCTGCTTGCGTGATGTCTGCATCGATGTCATGGCTTGGTTTGAACATGATGCTCATTTCCTGGCCGAGCAGCGCGGCTTCCTCCTGGATCGGAGTGAAGGCCTCCTTCTCGTAGTCATCGAAGTTGTATTGATGCAGTTCATCACTGAGCGTCAGGTGCATGGCAGTGACCTTGGACTGTCCCTGCTGCCTTCCAACGATGCTATTGGCCAGGCGGAGCAATGTGCGGCCACGTTCGGGGTTGGCAAATGACACGAGCAGCTTGTAGGTTTCGGGCTTGAGTTCGCCTTCTTCTTCTGCAGATTTGAAGAGCCAATTGATCAGGCTGAGGGCAGGGCCGGTCATGAAGGTGGTGACCAAGGCCATGATCACCATCATGGCAAACACTGTGGGCTCCAGGACTCCCAGGTCATAGCCAATGTTCAACACGACGAGCTCCATCAATCCACGGGTGTTCATCAGCGCACCGATCGAGAGGCTGTCCTTCCAGCCCTGGCCGACGAACCTTGCAGCCACTGCGCTTCCAAGAAACTTCCCGACGACCGCGACCAGGATGATCAGCCCTGAGAGCTCCCACATGTGCAAGTCGTTCAGGAGTCCGATGCGTGTACGCAGTCCAGTGAAGACAAAAAAGAGTGGCAGAAGCAGCACGAGTGAGACATCCTCCACCTTCTCGATGAAGGTCGTCCGGAATTTGACGTTGTCCGGCATGATCGCACCCGCCATGAATGCCCCGAACAAGGCGTGGATCCCAATGGACTCGGTGGCAAATGCGGAGATCAACAGTCCCAGGAAAAAGATGGCAACGATGTGCTTGCTCAGGTTTTCATTGGTGGGATGCAGGTCACCTACGCGTTTCAGAAACGGGCGCAACACCCAGATCATGATCACCAGATACCCCGCTGCCATCAGGATGAGGTAAAATGCGCTGACAAATGAGCCCGCCTTGACGATGGCAATAACGCCCGCCAGCATGCACCAAGCCGTGATATCGTCAGCGGCTGCACAGGTGATGGCGATCGCGCCAAGCTTGGTTTTGCTCAAGCCTCGCTCCTGAACGATCCGTGCCAAAACTGGAAAGGCGGTAACGCTCATGGCAATCCCTAGAAACAGGGCAAAGGAGGTGAACTTCACCCCGGGTGGGGCGAAGTCGGCATAGAGATAATAGGCAAGCCCTACCCCCAGAACAAAAGGAAAGACAATGCTGGCATGGCTGACCACCACGGCATCCTGCGCCCGGTTTCGGAGAACCTTCAAGTCCAGCTCCATGCCGATGACAAACATGAACAGGATGAGCCCGATCTGCGACAGGAACTGAAGATTTCCCAAGGAGTCGGGGGGAAACAATAGTTCAGATACATGGGGCAGGTACTCGCCGAGCAGGGAAGGCCCGAGGGCAATGCCTGCGAGTATTTCTCCGACGACCGTAGGCTGCCCTATTCGTTTGCAGACCCATCCGAATATCCGCGCCACGAAAATGACCGCAATGATCTGCGCAAGCAAGATGGCCAGTGGATGCGTGACGTTGCTCCAGAGGCTGTCCAGGAGCATGACCCATGAACCGACCTCCATCAAGGGCCGTGTCAGTGGAGCCTCGTTGGGCAAGCGTTCCCCAGCTTCCAAGAGCCAGTAAAGCACCCCAGCGGCGGCACCTGTAACTGTCACATAGAATATCGCATTCTTGAACTTCATCGTCGATCGAACCGCTTGGGTTCAAAGCCGCCTTGGTGATCCACAAAATTAGTGGAGCGGAATCAAGGGTATCGATTAATTGTCCCTGGATGTGCAAAAAGGAAACATCATTGGCATCCTCGCTGGGCCTTCTCCTGGTCGGCGACCAATGGCGTGAGGGATCACCGCAAGAGATGACGGCCAGCAATGACGGTGCTTATGGGGGAGCCCAGCATACTCGTCTAGGGGATGTTCCAAGGGGAAATTAGCCCACGGTTGCCTTTTACTTTTTCTTCTTCACCTTGGGAGCCTTTTTCCATCCTGCCAAGGTACGATCGTCAATGTCGAAGACCAGGAAAAGCTTGCAAGGTTTCGCTTTGAAATCATGGCCCGATTCCTCGAAAAGGCAGTCGATGCTGTAATTGTTTTCCACGAGGTGTTCCTCCCAGTTGCCCTCATACAGGGCGTAGTTCACGACGCGGATGTCATGCTTCCCGACAGGCACATCATCCACTGTGAAGGTGGCGCCGACAGACTCCTTCACCTCCGGGGAGACACCTTTTGATTCCCCGTCAATGAAGACTTCGGTCTTGCAGATGTGGTCATAGCCTTCCACAAGATTCACAAACTTGAAGTTGACCTTGAGACTTGTGGTTTGGGCAATGGCTGCAGTGCACAGCAGCAGCAAGGCGAGGATTCCAGCAATTTTTCTTGACATAGCGTGAGTATAAAGATGATACAATGTGAACAGCGGCCGGGAAGAAACAGATCGCCCAGCCCCTCAAAATTAATGGCTCCGCCCCAACATCCCAAATCAGTCCAGCGAATTTTCACGATACTTTTCGATCGACATGGAACTGAGCGGATTCGAATGGCTGCGAGCAGCTCGCCACCCGCACGGAGTGCACCGAAAGTGGGTTGGTCCCATTTGTGACGGTCGATGGCTTCAGAACGGGTGCAGGTTGTGGCAAAATCCGTAATTTGCCGGCCACTATTCAGGAAATGCGTATGCTACCCATCAAATTTGGCACCGACGGCTGGCGGGCCATCATCGCGGAAGGATTCACGGTGGAGAACCTCACCAGGGTCACCGAGGGCATGGCTGCCTGGCTCCAGGCGAGCTTTGCCAACCCTAGCGTGATGATTGGCTATGACTGCCGGTTCCATGGACAGTTCTTTTCGGACCAGGTCGCCCGGGTCTTGGCAAGCCATGGGATTCAAGTCTTCGTGGCGCAGCGGTTTGTCAGTACACCCATGGTCTCCTTGGCGGTCAGCAAGCGGCAGGCCAGTGCGGGGATCGTCATCACAGCCAGCCACAATCCACCGGAGTACAGCGGATTCAAGATCAAGGGCGAATTCGGGGGCCCTGCACTGCCGGGCATCGTGGCAGAGGTCGAGCATCGGATTCCTGATGTGGCAGGAACCTATCCGCTGACGATTTCGGAGTTGGAAGGCCGTGGATGGATCCGGCATTTCGACATGGAGGCCCTGTACCTGAACCATCTCCGGGAGAATTTCGACCTTGCATTGATCCGCCAATCCGGGCTGAGGATCGGCTACGACGCGATGTATGGTGCGGGCCAGCGGGTGTTTCGGAAGCTGCTCCCCGATGCGACGATGCTCCATGCCGAGTACAATCCCTCCTTTCATGGCACGGCCCCGGAGCCGATCGAAAAGAATCTGCTGGAATTTCAGGCCTTGATCCGCAGCGAGGGACTCGATTATGGCCTTGCAACGGATGGGGATGCAGACCGGATCGGCCTGTTCGACGAGCAGGGCCATTTCGTGGACAGCCATCACATCATCCTCCTGCTGATCCATTACCTGCACAAGGTCAAGGGATTGACGGGCAAGGTCGTCCATACCTTTTCCGTGACCCCGAAGGTGGGCAAGATGGCCCGTCTTTACGGCCTGCCTGTGGAGTGCACCAAGGTTGGCTTCAAATACATCTGCGAGATCATGCTCCACGAAAGCGTATTGGTGGGGGGAGAAGAGTCGGGGGGCATCGCGGTCGCAGGGCATGTGCCGGAGCGGGATGGCATCTACATCGGCCTGATGATCCTGGAAATGATGGCTCGGTCCGGCAAAAAGCTCACCGAGCTGGTGCAGGAGGTGGAGGAGATCGTCGGCCCGTTCAGTTTTCAGCGGCGCGACCTTCATCTGCCGGAAACGGAGAAGCATGCCATCGTGGAGCGCCTGAAAGGCGGGAGCTTCGGAGAGTTCGGGCCTTACCAGGTCTTGCGCACCCATGACCTGGATGGATACAAGTTCGACTTTGCCGATGAGCAATGGGTCATGGTCCGGCCTTCAGGGACTGAACCGGTCCTGCGCGTGTATGCCGAGAGCACCACACGCGCAGGAGCCGAGGCGATCCTGGATGCCACTGTCGCCACGATTCGCAGGGGATGAGGGGAGCGGCTGATGCGCTCATGCAGCGGCGGATACGCTTGCTTCCGATCATGGCCCTGCTGGGAATGCTTCACCTGCAGGCGCAGCCCACCCTGCCCTACAACTGGCAGCCGGCCAAGAACCTGTTCATCCGGGGAGATTCGTCATTCTTTCTGCAAGACACGGCCCTGAACAGGAAGCGGGTGCTGGTCTCGGTGGCGACGACGCTGGGAGGCTACGCAATGGCCTACACGGGTTTGGCGCTCGCGTGGTACCAGAATTATCCCTCCACGAGGTTCCACTTCTTCAATGACAACCATGAATGGGCCCAGATGGACAAGATGGGACATTTCCTGGGGGGTTACCAGGGTGCCCGCTGCCAGATCGGCTTGCTCAAATGGGGTGGGCTCAGCCGTCAGAAATCAGCCTTCTATGGTGGCTTGATGGGAGGATTGGCCATGGTGCCCATAGAACTGCTGGACGGGTTTGCGGACAAGTGGGGAGCCTCGTGGGGTGACATCGCAGCCGACCTGGGTGGCGGCGCAGTGGCATTCGCGAACGAGATGCTATGGGCGGAGCAGCGCATCCAGGTCAAGTTCTCCTACCATCCTTCCGGGTATGCAGACCTGCGGCCCGACCTGTTCGGAGACCGGTATTCCAGGTACCTGAAAGACTACAATGGCCAAACATATTGGCTGAGTTTCAGGGTTGCCTCGTTCTTGCCGGCGGGAAGCTTCAAGGACAAGTATCCAAAATGGCTGAATATCGCTGTCGGCTACGGCGCAAACGGACTCCTCGGGGGCTACGACCGCGGCCTTACACCCGAGATACGGGAGCGGGAATACCGTCAGTATTATCTCAGCCCGGACATCGACCTCGCCGCCATCCCAACCCAATCGGGTGCACTGAGGATGGTCCTGAACGCCCTGTCCTTCATCCACCTTCCCAGCCCGGCATTGGAGTACAGTTCCAAGCATGGATTCAGGTGGCATGGGTGGTATAGGTGATCCGGGCCTCCCCGCGGAGGATGGGAACCTTGGCCAAGGCAGCCCTTGCCTGGAGCTTCTGTCCAGGACACGGGGTCAACAACTCTGGATTACTATGGCGCTGACTTCGAGGCGCATTTGGCGCTTGTGGTGGCGCAGGTGAGTGCAATGCACCGGCCAGGCGGCCCTCGCATTTTTCAGTGCAGACTGGCGCATCCCCTCATTTGGAGCGGGAGGGCAAGGGGATGGAAGATGGGGATGGGAATCGAGGAAACTGGGACACGTCTGCCCCTGTGCATGGGACACGGGCAGACGTGCCTTCCCACCGCAACAACCCTAGATCTCGAAGACGATGCCCTGGGCAAGGGGCAGGTCTTCCGACCAATTGAGCGTATTGGTTTGGCGGCGCATATACGCCTTCCAGGCATCCGATCCGGACTCCCGTCCTCCCCCTGTCTCCTTCTCTCCACCAAATGCACCGCCGATCTCGGCACCGCTCGTGCCGATGTTGGCATTGGCGATGCCGCAGTCGCTCCCTTTGGCACTGAGGAAATGCTCGACTTCCTTCATGTTTTCGCTGAAGATAGAGGAACTCAGGCCTTGGGGGACATCGTTCTGCAGGGCGATTGCCTCGTCCATCGTCTTGTACTTCAGGAGGTAGAGGATCGGGGCAAATGTCTCTTCCTGCACCGAAGCGAAGCCGTTGCGGGCCTCCACGATCGCAGGGACGACGTATGTACCCGTCTCATAGCCCGATCCTGTCAGCACTTCACCGCCGAAGATCAGCCTTCCGCCCTCCTTGTGGACTTCTTCCAGCCGGTGCTGCATCGTCGCCACGGCTTGGCGGTCGATGAGGGGGCCGATCAGGGTATTTTTCCCGAGCGGGTGCCCGACCTTGGCACGCAGGGAAGTATATGCCTTCAGCAGGCTTTCCTTGACACTGTCATACACCGACTCGTGAATGATCAGGCGGCGGGTGGAGGTACAGCGTTGCCCACAGGTTCCCACGGATCCGAACACGACCGCTGGAATTGCCAGCTTCAAGTCGGCATGCGGGGTGATGATGACGGCGTTGTTTCCGCCCAGCTCCAGCAGCGACTTGCCAAGGCGTGCAGCGACCGCCTGCGCGACCGCCTTGCCCATGCGGGTGCTGCCCGTGGCAGAGACCAGTGCCACGCGCTGGTCAGCGCTCATGGCCTCCCCGATGGCGCGGTCTCCCACCACCACGCTCATGATGCCCTCCGGCAGGCCATTGCGCCGCAACACCTCCTGAACGATATGCAGGCAGGCAATCGCTGTCAGGGGTGTCTTCTCGCTGGGCTTCCATACCGAGACATTGCCGCACACAGCGGCCAGCATCGCGTTCCAAGCCCAGACCGCCACCGGGAAGTTGAAGGCGGAGATGATCCCCACCACGCCCAGCGGATGCCACTGCTCATACATGCGGTGCATCTGGCGCTCGCTGTGCATCGTCAGGCCATACAGCTGACGGCTGAGCCCCACGGCAAAGTCGCAGATGTCGATCATCTCCTGTACCTCGCCCAGGCCCTCCTGGTAGATCTTGCCCATTTCCATGGTCACCAGCTTGCCCAGGGCCTCCTTGTTCTGACGAAGCGCATCGCCCATCTGACGGACGATTTCGCCGCGCTTGGGTGCCGGAACCATTCTCCAGTGCAGGAATGCTGCCTGGGCCTTGGCCATCACCGCGGCGTATTCTTCCTGTCCGGCCATCTGCACGGAACCCAGGAGGCACCCGTCGGCGGGGGAATTCACGGTAACATAGGCCCCAGCCTTTGCATGGCCGGATTCGAGGCCGGTGATCCAGCAGGGATTCTGCTCCTGGATGCCCAGTTGGGCGAGAAATTCTTCCGTCTTTACCTGTATCATCTTCTAAACCATTGTTGATATCATCGTGAAAGCCTCCCCCTCAATCCGCACGATCCCCAGACGCTTCGATCAGGATGCCGTCTGCCGTGAAGGCCACCTGCGCTTCTGGCCGGGTGATCTTGGTGATTTCCGCCTCGGATTTGCCAGCGTCCTCTGCGATGTGCCTGAGCTCCTCCACCGAAACCGTCTCCTGGTAGACCCATCCGTCGATCACGACGGGCTTTCCCGCCGAATTCTTCGGAACGAAGAAGCCATAGTCCTTGAACTTCACCGTCATTTCCTGGCCGGATGCCAAGGGCATCTTCAGCCAGCAGCCCTTGGCCTGGCAGCAGGAACTGATGCTTCCTTTGACTTTGACGCGGATGCTGTCACGGCCATTGAGCTTCTCCAGGAGATCGGTGGAAGGGATCGCACCCTCGGCGGTCACGGGATCGCCAAAGTTTCCAACCGCATCGGGGTCAGGCAGCGCCGCCTCTGCCTTCCCGGCCTCGCCTTCGGATGCCTCGATGGAGTCGGCAGCGACCATTTCCCCATGGTGCGCACCCGCATCGGTGGGCATTTGCTGATGGCAGGACACCAAGCCCATCAACAGGAATAAAACCGCAACTGTCCTTCTCATTTTCTTCCTCCTACCTGAAACCAAGCGGCAAATCTAGGGATTTTTTTAGCCGTGGGATGGGCGGATGAACTCAACCGGGGGCAGGTTCGGTGGTGAGGGAGGGCGGGATGGATGTATCCTTGGGCGGTTTTCAGCAATTGGCTTGGCGTGTAAAAAAGTTTTCTCAAACATAGTTTGATGCCTTTCTTTATTTTCGTGGATTGAAAGAAGCTTAGGCATGGTGAATCAGTCTCCAGCGGACGGAATCAGGGTTTCTTTCACAGGTTCAAGCTATCACTTGAAAAAATGACCAAGAAGAAAAAAATATCCTGACGATAGCACTCACCCTCATGATGCTGATTTCAATTGCTGGCACATACCTGATGACAGAATATGACAGTCTTAGATTCTTTGGCATTTCATTGTTTATCCCGGTGGTCATCAATGTCTATAAAGGATTTGAGTACCTCAGAACGCACTAACGTGAAATTCTAAAATGACCAAGAAGAAAAAAATACTCCTGACCATCGCACTCACCCTCATGATGCTGATTTCAGTTGCCGGCACATACGTGATGACAATGTATGACCAATCTAGAATTCTTGGTCTCCTGGGGTTTATCCCAGTGGTCATCAATGTCTATAAAGGCTTTGAGTACGTCAGAACGCACTAACCTGAAATCATACAAGAAAACCTATTTCAAACAGGAATGGCAACACTTTCAAAACAACTTGAAAAGTGAGTGTATGAAACTGTATCAACAATTGGTTGAAGAACAAAGGGTTGTGATAGCCACCCTGAGGAAGCAAGGCTACAACCAATCGGCCATTGCCTTAAACTTGAAGTGGACAGGTTCACCGTCAGCCGTGAATCGGGGCGAAATTGCTCGACAGGTTTCTACTGGCTTTACACTGCAAAACCCGCCCAGGAACGTGCCTCGGCAAGGGCGCGGAATAAGGGACGCGGCAAGTTCATCGAGGGCAAATTGAGGCGCATATCCGCAGGAAGCTCACCGAAGAGAAATGTAGACCTGAACAGGTCAAGGGCAGGGCGGACAGGGAAAGCATACCTATGGCCTCCCATGAGACGATCCACCAGTTTGTTTACGAGGACAAAGGCAGGGGCGGGGATCTCTACAAAAGCCTTCGTAGAACCCACCACCTCCACCGAAAGCGCAGGGGCAAAGGCACATCACCGGAAGGGTTGGCATGGGGAATCGGCCGCCCTCGGTCGACCGTTAAGACATGTTCGGGGACTGAGCGACACCATAGTCGGAAAGAGCCACCTGAGCACCATGGCGATCATGGCCGGGTGGAAATCCCTTCTTCACCGTCATCACCCTGCTCGGGCAACGGGGCGCCGACCATGTCGCCGAACGAATCCTGAAGGACATCCAAAACAAGCTCAACGACCAACCCAGAAAAAAACTGAAATTCAAAACCCCGAACGAATATTTTTACATCAAAGTTGCACTTCAATGCTGAATTCGGTTCTAACGAAAAGAAACTTGGTCGAAAATATTCGGTTGAAGATTTGATTGCATCAACGATAAAGGTGTTATCAAAAACGTGGGCAATCCATGAGTCCACAAAACAAACTCTTCCTCGCGTAAAAAA
>JBJOPY010000045.1:0-4768 GCA_046050405.1 Bacteroidota bacterium
TGAACCCGGGCTTGCACCGAAACAAATGGCCGCCCCCGAGGGGGGCGGCCATTGCATTGCATTTCCAGGCTAGGCCAGCGGCGCCTACTGCTTCATGACCCGGTGGACGAGTTCGTTCACCGTGATCAGGTACACTCCAGCACTATAGTCGCCGAGGTTCAGCCTGGCGCTGCCCTCGCCGTTCTCCATGCGGACTCCGGCCGTCACTAGCACCCGACCCGTCAGGTCGGACACCTTCAGCTCATAAGTGGCGTCCCCAGTGCAGTCCTGACAGCTCAGCACCACGTCCACCTGTCCACTTGTCGGGTATGGGTGGGTGCGCGTGCTGAGGGTGACTCAGGCATCTGCGATTTTTTCTGCTCATTTGGAGCAACATGGGATTCACTTCCCTCCCTGAGGATCACCCACACATGGGTGTCGGTGCATGCAGGCCCATCATCAGGCACGGAAGTATTGCTCAACGTTCCACCTGAACGGTATGCACTGCTTCCTGGCTGGTGGGTGCCGGCCTGGATTTCCTGCTGGCCTTCCATTCCAGACTTCCCTTGTGGAGGCGCTGGTCAATCTCCGCGTCTTCAAATTGCAGCAGGGCCACCTCCATTTCCCAGACCATGTTCCCTGGCTTGGTGTGCAGCGGGGCATGTGCTGAAGGCCTCAGCCTGGCGGGGTTCCGCTGCCCGGACGGTGGATGCGGCGGAGGCTGGGATTGCCAAAAGTCCATCCGCAGTCCCAGCGTAAGCAGCCCGTCGCGATAGGTGATAGGCTGAATACGGCTTTCCCATCCCAGAAGGTGCTGCTCCCTGTCCAGCTGAAGGTGCAGCCCGGTGATCCCGGCGCATGCACGGGGGTAATGCCCGTCCCCAAGCAGTGCGACCTTCGGGATGGGGAGGGGGGCAGCCGTATCTGCCCTTCCCCAGCTGCGGCTGCTGCCATAAGTGCTGCGAAGGCTATGAAAACCCTGTCCCTTCAGCGCAATCCAATGGATTCGCAAGTTGTATTCCACGACACTGTTGAGCATCTCACATTCGCGCGAGGAGCAGGATAACCGTACAGCTGCCCGAACCCGAAAGTGCAGGCGCGAGTCGGAGGGTGTGCGCCATACACTGTCAATCTCCATGTCCAGTGCGTGGACATTGTCGGCTTCCGCCCCCTGCGCCGCACACAGGTCGAATCCATTCAGAAGCACTTCGAATTCCGATCCTTCATCTTTTTTCTCGGGCGGAAAGTCGACAGCTTCCTCTGCCACGACGGCAATGTACATTCCTTCCTTTCCGGCCAATGAAAGGGAGGTGACTCCTTCCCGGAAATCCACGAGACTGGTCTGAATCCAAGTATAGTATTGGGTGAAGTCGGCCTGATCCGCCCCGTATCCGCCTGCGGCTGCATGGCTGAGTCTGGCCTTGCATTCTCCGAGGTTCCCCGACACCGCCACCCAATCTCCCATCCGCTCCATGCGGTGCGGGTATTGCCATTCTTGCACGAAGCCATTCCATATCGGGAAGCAGGCATTCGTTGATTGTGACTTGCCAATGGTCGCGGCGGCCATCCAAGCCATGACAAGGCCGATCATGCTGCACTTGAAGCGCAAGAAGGGAGGCAATAATCGACCGATGTCCAACAGGTGCTGCCCAGGCATTCAGGATGGAAATTGTGCTGTCAGGATAGGGATTGCCATCGCTGTTTCAGGGAAGGGGTGCAGCGCGTAGCGAACGAACCATGCCCCATGAGGAACTGAATCCAAGATTTTTACGCATCGTGCCAGCTCTCCTTCATTTCCTCCCCTCCCGTCTATGAAAAGGGGTTGACTTCCGCCAACCCCTTTGTTCATATTCCGAGGTGACGGATCACTTAGTAGCGATAGTAGTCAGGCTTGTAGGGACCTTGAACGGGGACATCAATGTAGGCGGCCTGCTCGGTCGTCAGTGACTCCAGTTCCACGCCGATCTTGGCGAGGTGCATCCTTGCCACTTTCTCGTCCAGATGCTTTGGAAGGACATACACCTTGTTTTCGTAGTTTTTGGAGTTGTTCCAGAGTTCGATCTGGGCAAGCGTCTGATTGCTGAAGCTATTACTCATCACGAAGCTGGGATGTCCAGTCGCACATCCGAGGTTGACGAGGCGGCCTTCCGCCAAGATGATGATGTCTTTCCCGTCCACTGTGAAGATGTCCACTTGGGGCTTCACAGTATCTTTCGTATGGCCATAATTCTCATTCAGCCAAGCCATGTTGATCTCATTGTCGAAATGGCCGATGTTGCAGACGATGGCCTTGTCCTTCATTATCCGGAAATGCCTATCATCCACGACATTCAGATTTCCGGTGGCGGTGACGATGATGTCGGCTTCAGGGACGGCCTTGTCCATTGGCTTCACCTCGAAGCCTTCCATGGCGGCCTGCAACGCGCAGATCGGGTCGATTTCGGTCACGATCACGCGTGCGCCAGCCCCACGGAGTGACTCGGCGGAGCCTTTGCCCACGTCTCCATAACCAGCGACCACAGCCACTTTTCCAGCCATCATCACGTCTGTCGCCCGGCGAATCGCATCCACCAGTGACTCGCGGCAGCCGTACTTGTTGTCGAACTTCGACTTGGTGACCGAGTCGTTGACATTGATCGCAGGCATGGGGAGGGTACCCTTCTTCTGACGCTCGTATAGGCGGTGTACACCCGTGGTGGTCTCCTCTGAGAGGCCGCGTATGCCGGACACGATCTCAGGGTAATGGTCCAGCACCATGTTCGTCAAGTCGCCTCCGTCGTCCAGGATCATGTTCAGCGGTTCGCGGTGCTCGCCAAACCAGAGTGTCTGCTCGATGCACCAGTCTGCCTCAGCAAGGGTTTCACCCTTCCAGGCAAACACGGGGATGCCAGCGGCGGCGATCGCGGCAGCAGCGTGGTCCTGTGTGCTGAAGATGTTGCAAGACGACCAGCGCACCTGGGCGCCCAGCTCCACCAGGGTCTCGATGAGGACGGCTGTCTGTATGGTCATGTGAAGGCAACCTGCGATACGGGCACCCGCCAGCGGCTTCTGCCCACGGTATTCTTCGCGAATAGCCATCAATCCCGGCATTTCAGCCTCGGCAAGGCGGATTTCCTTCCGGCCCCACTCTGCCAGCGAGATGTCCTTCACTTTGTAGTCCAATAAATTTACCATAATTGATTCTCCGACTTTTTACGAATGCGGCGCAAAGTTAAGGAATAAAGGCTGATGGGGAACATGGATGAAACCAGAAAAATTGTCTGTGGACCATCCCCCCTATACGCATCAATAGGATTCATCCTCCGAAGGGAAGTCCCCAGACTTTACATCCCGGATATAGGCCTCGAACGCACCCTTCATCACATCGTAGAGCTGTGCATAGCGCCTCAGGAACCTGGGGGAGAATTCATGGTTGATGCCGAGCATGTCATGTGTCACGAGAACCTGCCCGTCCATGTGTGGCCCTGCACCGATGCCGATGACGGGAATCGTGAGCTGTCCCGCCACCCGGGCAGCCAACGCAGAGGGGATTTTCTCCAGAATCAAGGCGAAGATCCCAGCATCCTGTAGCCTGAGGGCATCGCTCACGAGTTGCGCGGCCTCTTCCTCTTCGGTCGCCCGGACGGTATATGACCCAAACTTGTAGATCGACTGTGGAGTCAGTCCCAGGTGCCCCATCACTGGAATCCCCGCCGAGAGGATGCGCTTCACGGAATCCATGATGAATTCACCCCCTTCCATCTTCACACTGTGGCCACCCGACCGCTTCATGATCCGGATGGCACTCTCCAGGGCCACTTTGCTATTGCCTTGATAAGTCCCGAAGGGCATGTCCACCACGACGAGCGCTCGCTCGACGCCGCGAACCACTGCCGCAGCATGGTCGATCATCTGATCCAGGGTGATCGGCACTGTGGTCTCATGGCCGTGGATGACATTGCTTGCAGAGTCGCCTACCAGCAGCACATCCACCCCAGCTTGGTCAAGGATCCGGGCAAAGGAGTAATCGTAGGCGGTCAGCATCGAGATTTTCTCCCCTCTCGCCTTCATTTCCGTCAGACGCGCCGTGGTGACCTTCTTGAGTTTCTGGGCCTCCCCGGCAGATGATGTTTCAGTGGACATGAATTTCATTGTTGAATTGAAAAACAAATAAACGGAATACACGATTATTCGAGACAAATGATGAACCCCCATTTCCAGCCAGCCCGCGAAAGATGCGCTGTGGCAAGTGGGGGTTAGTCATGCTGCTTCGCTTCGGAGCACCTGCGATGCTCCCTGGAACCACTGTCCTCCCACCCTGACGCCCCCAGTGTCAACGGCATTGGGAGATTTCACCCTCATCCCCTCTCGGGAAAGCCACTACCATGTCACCGTCAGGGACGATCCCCTGCCAGCCTCCGAAGCCATCAGTGCTAGCACATGAAAAGGCGATATGCTCCCACGATCAGAAAGGATCTGCCCGTAAATGAGATGAAAAGTGTCTGGGGGCCATGGGCAGGGCAAACGCATTAAAATTGAAGGATTTTGAGCAAGTATTGGGTGTCCCATCCTGCTTTGAGCCTTTTGCCCTTGATTCCGATCTTGATCGACTTGTCAGCCTTCAGGAGGTTGAGGGCAATCTTCCTGACCAGGGCGAAGTTTTGTGCTGAATTGTCGGCCCTCTTCCTCGAATCGTCTTCCCGGAATGTCACATCCAGGCTCCAATGGAGCGAGTTCTCCACTCCCCAGTGGGAGCGGATGGCCCCTGCGACCACTTCCGCCCCGCCGGACAGGCTGGTGATGAAGTACT
>JBJOPY010000046.1:0-3466 GCA_046050405.1 Bacteroidota bacterium
GTCGTCCGACACGCTCAGCACCGGCACCACATCCAGTTTCATCATGCTTGCCATTTTCAGCAGCGCACCTCCGGATCCTTATGAAACAACCGAATCGCCAACAAATCCGTCATACACACAAGATCACCGAGCTGAACATCGCGGAGATGATGAAGGAAATTCGCCGCGCACTCGTGGATGCAGACGTGAATTACAAGGTGGCAAAGGACTTCACGAATGACGTGAAGGACAAAGCCTTGGGGCAGGACATCCTGATCTCCGTCTCCCCCAGCCAGCTCATGGTCAAGATCGTCCATGATGAACTCACGCGGCTCATGGGCGGGAAGGGCGAGGACATCAAGATCAACAGCAAGCCACCGACCGTGATCCTGATCGCAGGCCTGCAGGGATCCGGGAAGACCACCTTCACCGGCAAACTCGCAAAATACCTCAAAGGCAAGGGGCGCAATCCGATGGTCGTGGCCTGCGACGTGTACCGCCCGGCCGCCATCGACCAGCTGACGGTGCTGTCCGAGCAAGTCGGTGTCGACATCTACAAGGAAACAGAAAACAAGGACGCCGTCCAGATCGCCCGGAACGCGATCGAACATGCACGCAAAAACGGCAAGGACACGGTCATCGTGGATACGGCAGGCCGACTCGCGGTGGATGAACGGATGATGGACGAGATCGCCGCTGTCAAGTCCGCGATCCATCCCGATGAGATCCTCTTCGTGGTGGATGCGATGACGGGCCAGGACGCGGTCAATACCGCCAAGACCTTCAATGACCGCCTCGACTTCGATGGGGTGGTTTTGACGAAGCTGGACGGCGATACCCGCGGCGGCGCGGCCATCTCGATTCGCACAGTCGTGGACAAGCCGATCAAGTTCATCTCCTCCGGGGAGAAGATGAACGCACTCGACCGCTTCCACCCAGAGCGGATGGCTTCGCGGATCCTGGGCATGGGCGACGTGGTCACCCTCGTGGAGCGGGCACAGGAGCAGTTTGACGAGGAGGAAAGCAAGCGCCTTCAAGCCAAAATGCGCAAGAACCAGTTTGACTTCGATGACTTCCTGCAGCAGCTGTCCTCCCTCAAGCGCATGGGCAACATGAAGGATCTCCTCGGGATGATCCCCGGTGTGGGCAAGGCGATCCGGGACATGGAAATCCCCGACGATGCCTTCAAGCACATCGAAGCGATGATCCTGTCCATGAACAGGGAGGAGCGCAGCAATCCAGCATTGATCAGCGGCAGCCGCAGGAAACGGATCGCCGATGGCAGCGGAACGACCGTCCAGGAAGTCAATCAGCTCCTGAAGCAATTCGGGGAGATGAAGAAGATGATGAAGACGATGAACAAACTCGGCAAAAAGGGAATGAGCATGCAGAACATGCCCATGATGCGTGGCAAGCGCTGAGGGAGACCTTCCCGTCTTGGCTGTCAGCGCGGGGGATCGCTTCGCTTTTCAGTGTGGCAGACCAGGGGGCTCCAGCAAGGTTTGCCTTCCATCCTACCCGCATGAACCCGACGCAGCAGGCCTTCGGATGCCCTGTTTTCCTGCGGACGAGGACAAGCCGCAGAATGCCTGAATGGGGATGGACGACCCGTGTTCGCGCTCGGTGGTGACAACCGCCATGACCGCACCATCCCTCACCGAGCATCCATCTTCCATTCCTTCCGATTGGCTTAGCTTTGCCTTGGATTCCAAAGCGTTGAATTCAAAGGATGTGTCTCAGAAGTCCGATTCATTGGCGTTTCTTGCGGGTGTGGTATTGCCTCATCGGTGCATTCGCACCGCAGATGGGTTTCGGACAAATCTCGGGAACCGTTCAGGACGCGCTCAGCCTCGAACCCTTGCCCGGTGCAATCGTCCAAGTGGAGGGAGGGCGGAGGGGTGCATTGACCGATTCTCTCGGAAGATTCACGATCAGTGAAACCAGGGGCGACCAAAAGCTGCGCCTCCACATCAGCTATGCAGGTTACGAGCCTTACACGGTGGAATGCGAGCCGGGAACCATCCTGACGATTCCGCTGCGGAGCCGTGAAGGCGAGGACATTCGGATCACCTCCGAGAAACCGGGCCTGCAATATGCGAACACCTCCATCAAGACCCAGATCGTAGGCCGGGAATTCATGCGCACCATCCCCGGTAACAATGGCCTGATGGAGACGATCGACTATGTGAATGGGATGCGGCAGCAGATCAACTGCGGGGTCTGTGGAACCAATGACATCCATATCAATGGCATGGAGGGTCCCTACACGCTGGTATTGATCGATGGCATGCCCATTGTTTCCTCCCTGGGATCGGTCTATGCCTTGAATGGCATCCCGCAGTCGATGATAGAGCGCATTGAGATCATCAAGGGCCCGGCGGGTGCGATGTTCGGGGCAGAAGCCATGGGAGGAGTCGTCAACGTGGTCACGCGGGATCCGCACCGGATGCCCATCCTGGGACTCGATGCCAATGCCAGCAGCCAAGGGGAACTGAATGGCGACCTCGCAGCATCCGCCAAGCTGGGGAAGGCCACCGCCCTCCTCAGCGGAAACCTGCACCACCTGGGCAACCGTATCGACCATAACGCCGACAACTTCACGGATGTCCCGCTCAGCAACCGGCTTGCACTGTTCAACAAATGTACAATCGCTCGCCAGGATCACCGGATCGCCACCCTTGCCCTGAAATACTACCACGAGGACAGGTTCGGCGGGGAACTGCAATGGCAGCGCGGGGATGAGGGCTCCGGTACCCGGTACGGAGAATCCATCCAAACACGGCGATGGGAGGCGCTCGGCAGCTACCAGTTGCCGATCTCCCAGGAGAACATCCGGCTCGACTTCTCCGCTGCCGACCATTTCCAGGACAGCTACTATGGAACCACACATTTCCTGGCGAGGCAGTTCCACGGATATGCAGCCCTGTTGTGGCAGAAGGTGGCCGGCAGGCACAGCCTCCAGAATGGTGGCACCCTCCGGTACAATTACTACCAGGACAATACCCCCGCCACGTTTTATGGGGCGGACCGTTCCACCTTGCCCGGCATCTTCCTCCAAGACGAAATCGAGCTCGGAAACCGGCTCACGGCATTGATCGGTACGCGCCTCGACTACCATCCACAGCATCGCCTCATCCTGAGTCCCCGCATGAACCTGCGCCTGCGTCCGACAGCATTCACCAACCTGCGACTTACCGCCGGCAGAGGATTCCGAACGGTGAATCTATTCACGGAGGAGCATTCCGCACTCACCGGCGCACGCCGGGTCCTGATCGTGGGGAACCTGAGCCCGGAGCAATCCTACAATGCCAACCTGAACTGCAACCACGTGTTCAACATCGGCAGCAGTGCTGCCACAGTGGATGTGGATGCGTTCTACAACTACTTCAGCAACAGGATATTGCCAGACTATGAGACCGATCCGGCATGGATCATTTACCGGAACCTGGCTGGGCACTCTGAAATCCGGGGGCTCGCCGCCCAATGG
>JBJOPY010000047.1:0-21242 GCA_046050405.1 Bacteroidota bacterium
ACTCTCCCGTCGAAACCCTGCTTCACAAGTTGGGGGATATTGCCACAGTGATCGATGTGGGCATGTGAAAGGATCACCAGCGCGATTTCGGAGGGTTCACAGGGAAAATCCCTGTTGAGCGCCTGCGCGAATCCCTCGCTGCCCTGATACAGGCCGCACTCCAGCAGGATCTTCTTGCCATTGGCAAGTGTGATGAGGTGCATGCTGCCGGTGACCGTGTGAGCTGCGCCCCAGAATTTCAGGACCATAAAATCTGAATGATGAGTAACACGCGAAACATTTTCCCAAATTAACCCACTTCTCCCTACTTTTAAGCATATGACCGAAAAAGAGTCCCGGGAGCGCATCATCCTTGGCATCGACCCTGGAACCAGCATCACAGGTTATGGCATCCTGCAATGCCATGGGAGAAAGGTGAAGCTGCTGAATTACGGCATCATAGATCTGCGGAAAATGGGGACGGACCATCCCCTGAAGCTGAAGCGGATCTTCGAGCGGACGGCAAGCCTCATCACGGAGTTTCTGCCGGATGAGCTAGCGATCGAAGCCCCCTTCCATGGGAAAAATGTGCAATCGATGCTCAAGCTGGGGAGGGCCCAAGGAGTCGCAATGGCGGCGGCATTGCAAAAGGAGGTTCCAATTGTCGAGTATGCCCCGAAAAAGGTGAAGATGGCCATCACTGGCAATGGAAACGCCAGCAAGAACCAGGTCAATGCGATGGTCGAGCGGCTGCTGGGCTTCAAGTTCGACCACGAGCACTATCCCCTGGATGCCAGCGATGGCATTGCGGTGGCCGTATGCCATTTCTTGCAGGGCAGTACCGTTGCAGCTGCCACCACGCTTCAGAAGAAAAAGGAAAAGGCTTCTGCACAGAAGCGAAGCGGGGGAAGTTGGGGCTCGTTTGTCGCCAACAATCCTGCAAGACTGAAAAGTGCAAAATGAATTTCCGGGTACCCTGCAGCGTTTCAGGCCATCCCTCTCCCTACCCGGGGAGATTTTTCCGGATTCTGGATGCGGTCTCCGCAAGTGCTTCGGAAGTCGGCTTCAGCCTTTCCCCTTGGAATTTGAAGTCCGAGACCCCGTCGATCGGAACCAGATGGATATGGCAGTGAGGAACCTCCAGGCCGACCACCGCCACGCCCACCTTCCTGCATGGGATGGTCTTCTTGATGGCTTCAGCGACCGCCTTCGCGAAAAGCTGCAAGCCAATGTAGGCCTCATCGTCCAGGTCGAAGATGTAATCGACTTCCTTTTTGGGGATCACCAAGGTATGGCCTTCCCGAATGGGCGTAATGTCCAGAAAGGCGAGGAAGTCCTCCGTCTCGGCAATGCGGTGCGCTGGAATCTCCCCGGTTGCAATCCTGCTGAAAATGCTCGCCATGCCTATTCGTAAGTAATTTCCAAGATTTCGAACTCCATTTTCCCTGCGGGAACCTCTATCTCCGCGATGTCCCCCTTGGACTTGCCCAGCAAGCCCTTGCCGACCGGCGACTCCACCGAGATCTTCCCTGACCGCATGTCTGCCTCCTTGGGGGAGACGAGCTTGTAACTCATCTCCGACCCGTTCTTCTTGTTCCTCAGCCTGACCGTGCTCATTATATGCACCTTGGAGGTGTCGAGGAGGGATTCATCGATGATCTTGGCATTGGCGATGATGGCCTCCAACCGTGCAATCTCAGCCTCATGGAGCCCCTGGGCATGCTTGGCAGCATCGTACTCTGCGTTCTCCTTGAGGTCTCCCTTCTCGCGTGCCTCCGCTATCGCTGCCGCGATCTTCTTCCTGCCAGTCGTCTTGAGCTCGATGAGCTCGGATCGAAGTTTCTCAAGCCCGGCTTGTGTAAAGTATTGACTATCTGCCATTGCAGTCCTGTAGAAACATAAGGGAACATCTCTAAATAAACATAGTGGACTGACAGAAGCCAATCCACTATGCAAATCTAGTACTTTTTCGGATTAGAGATCGATTCTCACTCCGATCACGTGCGTTCCTGAGAACGGATTGGTCGTACGATAGCTGTAGTCAAGTCCGAAGCTCGAGAAGTGGTCCTTTCCCGCCTTGAAGGGCAACTCGAAGGTGCAGCCGAGGGCGTGACCCGTCCAGGCAGTGGTCCTGCTGGAATTCATGATATTCTTCTCGTACAGGAAACTGTACCGGAGCATGAAGTACTTCTTGAACCCGTACTCCAGCCCAAGCCCGAGGTTGTCCCTGGTGAAGGAATTGGAGACAAACGCTCCCAAGGCAGTCAAACGATGGGCCTCTGACAGGTAGAAATCGTAGGAAAGACCCATCGCCAAAACTGAAGGCATCTCGAACTGTGCCGAGGGACGGCTGGAAAGCGAGGTGAAGTTGGGATCTCGATTGGCCCGGAATGACAGCCCGTCCCCTCCGTAACGCATGGAGGAACCTATGTTTCGCAGGCATATGCCGATCTTTATCTTGTCCTCGTGGAGCGAATCCTTTCCGAGATTGGTACGGTACTGCACGCCTGCATCAAAGGCGACACCATTCGCCCCGACATTGTTGATCCCTTCATGGACCAATTTGATGGTGGCTCCCACGGAGATGTGATCCGTGAACTTTTTGCCATAGGTCATCCCGAGGTTCATGAATTGAGGAGTGAATGTTCCGAGGTTGCCCTCAGGATTTTCCTCCGTGGTACGAATGAACTTGCCGACATTGAAAGCGGTCACGTAGAGGCCGATCACGCCAGCCTTTTTCAAGGCTTGTGAGAGGCCGAAACTGTTGACACTGATCCCTGAGCCACTGAGATACTGGGTGTGGGCAAAGACCAGCTCGGTCCTCCGTGTCATGGCCAGTCCTGCGGGATTGGTGATCACACTCTCGACGCCAGAGGTGCTGCCGATATTGATGCCGTTGAAGCCGCTGGAACGGCCCCAGGTATTGACGAGCAACTGCGTGGCACCCGCCTGTCCCGCCCGCTCGGGATTCCCAGCGAACACCTGCGTCGCTGCACCCAACAAGACCAAACCGATTGTTGCAAATTTTTTCATTTTTCCTTTCCGTTGAATGTTAGAACGCATTCAGGTCAATTTCTGGCATCACAGCGAAGAATTTCACCACGGTCTCGCCGAGTTCCCCAGCATCCACATGAATGATGTAAGCCCCGGAAGCCACCGGCGTACCATTTGAGTTCTTGAGATCCCAGTTTTGATAAGGCTCGTCATTCTCCTTGATGTATGTCCTGACCAAGGTACCGCTCAGGCTGTAAATCTTGATCACGCACTTCCTCGGCAGGTTGGTCATCTTCACCACTGTCTGCAACTGTGACTGCTCGTACTTGCTGAAGGCATAGTACGGGTTCGGGACGACGCGGACATTGTTCAAAAGCGAATTCACAGCGACATCATGCACCCCTGTCTCCGATGCCAGCGCGTCTGTGCTGAAGGTGAAGATCGGATGGTCCGTGGTACCGGCACGGGAACGAATCGGCTGGTTCACGCGCAGCTTGACGCGGGCGGTAGTCGGGATTGACTTCGGATCCGTGAAGCTATACCCGGTGCTCAGCACCGGACAGCCCACCCATGCGACAAGCTCGTAGGCTACGCGCATGTCCGTGAATGGATCGTTTTGATCCAGGAAAAGCAACGATCCTGTTCCAGTGGTAGGCAACGTGCCATTGGAGAGATAGCTGTAGAGATATTCACACCCGTCGTAGGTCTGCCGGGTGACATACACATAATGTCTGCCACCGGCGATAGTTCCCTCGGCACTGCCGATGGAGGATGTGGGATTCCAGAGCATGTCGGTTCCGTTGTTGTCACGGTCCCATGAGTTCTCGCCGAAGAAGATATTCAGGCGGCGGCCCGTGTTGACGTCGACGGCATATCCTGGGAACCACCCCTTCCCTTGCTCGGTGACAAGGTCGGCACTCGTGTTCTTCGTGATGTCGCCTGCATTGACGACAGGGTAGTCCCAGCGGGCAGCCATTGGCCATGCTCCACTTCCGAGGGATTTCGAGGGCGTGGTTTCGATCACTAGGCATTTCGACCATTTGCTCACGTCCGGGGTGAAGACGATGTCCACATCCGGCAGCTGGCTCAGGTTGGTGATTCTGTCCGCTTTGATGCCCGAACCAGAGGCGGTGCGCCTAATGTCGACCCCGGGCCGAACTTCAACGCCTTCGGTATTGATAAACTGCTTGGCAAGGCAGAAAGGTGCCCACCCTGGAACCAATCCTTCGAAGTGCTCCTCTGGATCATAAACGTGATTGTCGCGGTAGATATCGTCCGATTCGCGTGCACCACGGTCCGTAGTCGTATCAGACCCTGCAAGAATCCAGTCCCATGTTTCGACCCCATCCAGGTCAGGCACCCCAGATAGCCACGCCTGCAAGGGATCGTCGAATGTAAGGGAGGCGCCGATCACGCCATCTATCTGGCTGTTTCCAGCCTCCTCCACGTCTTGAACCACAATGGAGATGCCATGTCCGGAGATGATCCTTTCCATGCCGGACAAGGGCTCCGGCCGGTTGGTCGTGGAATTTCCAAGGACTCCGGTCTGGGTGCGCTGAACATAGGTGGACTTGTATATCGTATCCGCACCTTCCAAGAGGAACCACTCGGTAAATGTCGAGTCAATGATGGTCACCGAGTCCGAGCGGATCGTGGTCGCCTTCCCATCATATACCTTTTTCACCACCTCGAGGCGATAACTCCCCTTTTTCACGGATTTGGGATCGACAACCTTCACTATGATGGGTGCATGATTCGGCAGGTAGGTGATGCTGCCCACGGAGTCGGAAGCCAAGATGGAATTCAAGGTGGCAGCATTGATTTCCACGAAATTCCCACCGTTGCAAACCCCTGCAATCTGGGTGACTTCCAGGCCTGAATCATACTCCGAGTTCAGCACGGTTCCGAAGGACTCGAAGTCGATCTTGTGAGGAATCGCGGAATAGCTCTTGAAGAATCGGTTGCCCTGCACAAATTTACGTCCACCGGTGGGAGTATTGTTGTAAGCATAGGCCAGGGCGGCGAAGTAGTAGGTCGTATAGTTATGAAGCCGACGGTCAGAACCTGCTGCAAAGAGATCTTCCGTGACCTCAATGCTATGGAAGATTCCTTCATCGGCCCCCTGGACCATCACGACATCCACGATCACAGGATCGCTCATCCCCGGGACAGTGCTTGAGGTACGATTCACGATGGTGGAAACGCCATTTTTCAGGTCGCACTGTGCCACGATCCTCGCTTTGTCGGTATCGAAAACATCACTTGCCGCCACCGAGGCATCCGCCAATTGATAAATCAGATAACCTTCGAAGGCGAAAAGCGAGTCTGCCAACCCTTGTGCCTTGAGGCTTGGATCCGCTTGGAGATAGCTCTCGTGATAGTTGTTGTAGGCCAGGGGATCGCTGTAGTCCCAGTTGATCAACAACTTCTGGTCGTACTCGTTCACAGTGAGCACAGGGGCGTCCGGGCCTTCCAGGAGGCGGAAACAGTTGTCAAACAAGCTCTGTGCGATGTCGTCGGCGGTCAACAGGGCGCAAACTGAGCCCAGTTGATCATTGAAGTATGCCCGCTGCCAGACTGCACCTACGATGATGTCATTCACCGCGCCGGGTTGCAACGTGAACGGCCCTGCGGACTGCAAGAACCGGCGGTCATAGGGAGTGAGATTGGCGGAAACCTCCGACCAACCGCCGTCGCCGCCGCCGCCGCACCATCCCGGATCCCCGGGGAACAGGTAATCCGTGTCGGGCCCCGGAGCTGTTACCGAGTAACCATCACGCCCGTTGTCCACCATTCGGGAGCCATCCTTCCAGTAGCCACGGAGGTAGCCATAGTAATGCGCGGCGGCCTCCGGGTTTCCACGAAGTGACCAATCATTGGAGTAATACACGAAATGCTGCATGTCCAGGCGGTTGCCATCATCCCCGATAGGCCCTTGGAAGAAGTCCAACCCAAAGGCCGGCGGATTGAGGCCATATCCTTGGGCGGTTTCATCATTCGCATCACCGTTGTAGGTGAACCCAAGTCCGCGCGTAGTATCGCAGCCCACATAGTCATCAGACCAGTTGCCCAGATCAGAGTCCACCCACTGGCCGATGTAGGTGTCCTTGAGCTTCAGTGTGCTCTTGTTTGTGATCTTGTATTTGTAAAAGGTCATGCTGTTCACTTCATCGGTGGTCGCAAATGCAAAAGCCATCATCTGGATTTCCAGGCCAATTGCCTCACCGCCGGTCTCGCTGTGAACGTCGCCCTTGTCGTTGATCACCCACCAGATCGCCTGATCCGGCGAGCCCCCCCCAGGGCAGGGTGTGATGTCAGGATAGTCCCCTGCGCCCGGCGTGTAGTTCAGGGGATCCCCGTCCACATCCACGAAGGGTGCCATTGCTACACGGTTGCCATCTGCATCGTACCCAAAGGCTGGCCATGACTTCACCGCAGGGTATTTGTCGAGATCCAGGGGCGCCCCTGTCGTGACGGAATTGAGATGGTCACTGCGGAAGGCCAGGATTTCTTCCTTCTTGATCTCATAATGCTTGTCCCAAGCGGCACAAGTCGCTTGATCAATCGTTGCCCCATTGGCAGTCAAGGGACCCGGCCAAAAGTCATTGCCACTCTGCCGATAGGTCATTGCCGCGACGCGGAGCTGCCCGCTTTCATCGACGCCACCGATCCAGACCGACCCTGAGAAGGATGAATACCTTGCGGAGGCACGCTGATCCACTGGAAGCTTAGGCACCTCGTAGCGAGGGTTATTGACCAGATCCCACCACATGTCGCCACCATTGTGAATCAAGGCACGAACGTTGTTGATATCCAGCTCAATGCTTGAGCTGGCAGGTGCACAGTTTGCCGTTGTGCGCAATCCTTTCCCATTGGCCACCTTTTGCCCGATGTTTTCCTTGGAAAATAGCGTGGTAGTCCCCGCCAAGGATAGGCAAACAAGTGCCAAGGCAGCTTTGAAATTGAAATTTCTCATCTTCATCATCGTCAAGATTAGAAGTTAAATTGAACCCCCAGACGAATGCGACGCGGGAGGCTGTAGTTGTTTGGATTTTGCATCCGGAGCGTGTAGAGGTAGGAGAATGCATTCCCGTCGATCGCTGCATCGATGGCTTGCTGGCCCACCCCCGTACTCAGGTATCCATCATCCTGTGGCAGGCCTGAGGTCTTGTACACATTCAGGACGTTCCGTGTGTTCAGTGCATTGAGAAGCTGAAGGTACACGTTGAAGGAATACTGCTTTGACTTGATGGCATTTCCTTTACCATCTGACATCTCTTTTCCGTTCCCGTCGAGCTTGGCCTTCCCTCCGATCAGGAAGTCCTTGTCTACCTTGGCATCGAAGCGCAGCTGCCAAGGAAGGCGGCTTCCGTTGGGTGTTCCTGCCAACTGAATGTTATCGTTGACACCACTCTGAACGTCAGCCGAGTTGGCGAGTGCGTTCACGGAATACGGCGTTCCCGAACCCATGTAGAAGGTTAGGTTGGCTCCCGCGTTGGCGAGGGGATAGATGGTCTTCTCTCCAAGTGTGATCCCAGGCCCCTTGTTGTCATCGCCGTAGAAGCGATAGTCAATGTTTCCGGATATCCGATGGCGCTGGTCAAAATCCAACGGGAGCAAGGTGCGGATGGCTGTGAAGCCATCAACGGCACTCAGTGCGTTCCTGCTGGAAGTGAAGCTCGAACCGGTACCTTGGGCAAATTGCAAGGTATAGCTCGCCGACAAGCGGACGTTCCGCATGCGGATCATGTTCAGGGAGAACGAAAAACCCTTGACGGTTCCGAAGTCAATGTTGCTGAAGGTCGAATACGTAGTCGGGTAAGCGTCCTGGAAATTGGTGATTTGCAGCATGTCGCGCATTTCGCGATAGAATGCCGAGATCGACAGTGCCATGAAATCACTCAGCTTCTGCTTGAAGCCAACCTCATAATCGATGGTGCGCTCCGGGCGAAGGTTGGGATTCGTGACCGTGATGGTGGAGCTGTTCTGAAGGAAGTAGTAGTCTGTGAGTTGTCCCGCGAGTGCTGACCCTCCTGAGGCGCCCGTACTCCCCGGGCGCTGTGCCAGGATGTCATAGTGCGCAAAAAACACCGCCTCCCCCGAAATCGGGAATGAGAAGGACAAGCGGGGCATGACAACCACTTGTGGGGTGTAGTCCTTGAAGGACTGAATGTCAATCTTGTCTGACTTCAAGAATGGCTGGACTTCACCGCCTGCACGCAAACTTGCAGAGCTGGTGGGGGTGCCAGTTTTGTCGTACCAGATGTTCTTATTCGGATCACGATAGCCCAAGACACCATCCTGCGAGGGATTCTCTGCATCGTTCATGTACGGCACCCAGTCGTCAGGGATATTGGACGCGACATTGTATCCCAGGGAACGGGCCTCTCCCGCAGTGTAGGCCGGAAATAGAACATAGGGATCCTTCAGCACCTTTTGGTTGGCGTCAAACCGATCCACCCTGACTCCGATGTTGAAAATGATGTCCTCAATCTCGAACTTGTCCTGCACGAAGCCCGAGATGTAGGTCGGGGCAAAGGCATTCATGGGGCGGTTCTGCTTGTCGGTGAAGAAATTTTCAACAGGACTTCTCTTCGTTTTCTCGCCAGCGAAGTTGTAGCCGTAGTAATTTACATACTGATTGCCATCGTTGAGCAGCTCATCGGCACTGAACATCCTGATATCGAAGGTGCTGGGATCCAGGTTGTCGGTGACGATGAAATCCGTTCCGTCGATGGGCAATCCAAGCCGGTTGCGAAGATTCTTGTCGAAGCTGCTCTGGTCGGACGGCTCATAGAAGGACGGTGCATGCACCGTGTCCTGGAACTGTCCATCTACCATCACCAGCTCCCAGCTGTTTACATCTGGATTGATGCCGGAGAGATGGCGGTTGGTCAGCTGGCGAATATATGGCCAGAGGCCCCGGGCATTGACCGCATAGAATCGCTCGGTCCGTTGTTCAAATTCGAAGCCGACCTTGAGGGCATGGCCTTTGATCTCAGCGGAGGCCTGGCCCGTCAGGCGGGCTTGATCGTAGCTCGTTTTTGAATAGCCGCCTGGGCTCGTGCCAGAGCCACTGTAGAGTGAGTAGACCTGCCGTACGGCATCTCCATTCCGCAAACCGCCATAATATAACAGCAAGTCCAGATTCCTCACTTCATAATCCCGGGTTCCAGAAAATGGGTTTAGAATCCCGTTTTGCCCAATATAGTCGAAAACGAACCTGTTATAGTTGGCTTGAAGTGGATTCTTGGAATTGCTCGGATCAAAACTCAGATTTTCAGGTGAGAAGCCCACAGTCTGGTAGTACCCTGCTGACGACACATCCGAATTGTGGGTGTCATCACTGGGACTTACCCAGCGATAATTTTCCCTGCGGTCAAAGTCGAATTTGCCGATGTATCCATAGTCCCAGATGTTACGCCGGTGATTCTGGTCCATGCCCTCTAGGTCGAACCTTGACCAGTCCATTTGCAGTTGATAGAACAGATTCTGGAATGGGCTCCCCTCATCGGATTTGAAGGTTTGCTGGAAACGCCCCCAGCCGTTGTATTGGCGGCCATGTGTCAGACCGTTGGCTTCGGAGGCAAACAAGGAATTGGTGATGCTGAAGCCCCGTGAATTGAGGTCTACGAACCCGCCGCCGAATTTGACAATGATATTGTCAGATGGCTGAAAATCCAGGCGGCCATTGATTCTGACGGTTTGACCCTGATTGTTGGGCTTGAACTTGGAGTGCTCCACCATGTCCTCCGTGGTGAAGTTGGTGCGCTGCAGGAAGAAGTTCCCGTTTTCCGCGAGTTGCAGCGGGTTTTGTTGAAAATCCTCGTAGAATTCCTTTTTCAGGACACTGATCCCACCCTGGGCAGGATCCCGGTCCTTCTCATGCTGGTACTCTCCCGCAACGAAGAATCCCAGGATTGGCTTGTTGTAGTCGATCGAGTCGATGTACTTGGAAATGATAGGCCCTGACAGATTCACCGCTGCGAGGTTGTATCCATAGGGATCCAGAAACTGAGAGGTGAGGTATTCGCCGCCTCCCGATAGCTGATAGCTGGGGGAGGAAGTGGTGATGGAGATGATCCCCCCGGTTACGTCCCCGTATTCGGCAGGTGTACCGCCGGTGATGACCGTGAGCTGACCAATGGACTTCTGCGGCAGGTTGAGCGTGCCGCGCACCTTGACGCCGTCCACGAAATACACCGTGGAACTGCTGCGGCCCCCCCGCATGCTGAGGGCATTGCCGTCATCGCTCTGATAGACGCCCGGCACGATTGCCGCGAGCGTGTTGATGTTCCGTATGCCGATGTTCTTGACATCCGCCCCCGACAGTGACCCACCGACCGTAGTGTTGTCGATCGGGATGGTCTCCGTGATTTTTACCTCTTTCATTTCCACCCCGGTCTCGATGGCAAGGGGAACATCCACCGTTTTATTTGCAGCCACCACGATGCCGGTCGCATTGATCGTATTGCCGGCAAAGGAAGCTCTCACTTCATAGGTTCCAGGTTCTACGGGTGCGATGCTGAATTCACCGTTTTCGTTGGTATTCGCTCCACCCTTGATGATGCCATTCGATAGGATCACGACGGTTGCATACTCGACCGGTTCACCGCTCTCGTCTCTCACCGTACCTTTGATCTTACCTGCATCCGACTGTGCAAATGCCCCCGAGCAGAAGAGCAGGCAAAGCCCTAGCCAAATTCCAACTCGTTTAATCATAATTCCATCCGCATTAAAAGTTAATCCACTTTTTAGAACCAAACAGAGGCTAAAGATAAAATCCAAGGTTTCATTATTCCAAATGTGCCCGAACAATTTCAGAACCCTTCGGCTTGGAGCCACCTTTGGAGCACGAACCAGATCACTCTTTCCAATGTAAAACCCACCTACCAAAACCTCAAGGTGCCCAGTAGGCTCCCTTGACCTCCGCTAAGGTAGAAACAAGTTTGTTCACCACAGCACACAATTTTCGCAATCAATTACACCATCCAAACGGTAAGAACACTAACTTCATGCCCATCATTCATAAGAATTATTCACCATGGAACTCATCTATGACATTCTCAAAAAGCTAAAGAACAACGAAATCAGGCAGGTTCGGAACCATTTGAAGGGTTCCATCTTTGAGTTCGAAAAGGTCGGGAAACTGTTTGAACTGGTTACGCGGAACAAGGGGAAGGATGAAAATTTTTTTTCTGAAAAAATCTACGGGAAGTCGCCCGACAATGCTTTCCGGGTGACGAAGTCGCGCCTGAAACGGATTCTGGAGGATGTGATTCTGGATGACAAGAGCATCTCCAGTTACGATGCAGACCATACCAATGCCTCGCTCCAATCCAAGAAGCGTTTGCTACAAGGGGAAATCCTTCTCGGTAGGGGAGCCTACAAGGTGAGCAAGAACCTTCTGCTGCAGGTGGTGGCCACGAGTCGGAAGTTCAGCCTTCACAGCGAGCACTTCCAGTCCCAGATGCTTCTGTACCGGAGCCGGAGTGTAAATGTTTCGACCAGGGAGTTCGAGAAGGGTACGGATGAGCTCCTCCGGCTCAACCAGGTCAACCACCTGGTGAATGAAGCCGCGATCCACCACTACGCGGTCACCAATACTCTCTCCCAGACCTCGCTCAAGGACGACCAGCTTGCTGCCATCGAACAGAAAATAGCAAGGATCGAGATGATCGCCAATGAAACGGACTCTCCGATTGCCAGGTACTACTTCTTGCTTTCCAGCATTCTTATTCACCAGTACACCTATCGTTATAGTGTGGCACAACACTACTGTAGGCTCCAGCTGGAGCTGATCCGAAGCGAACCTGCGGTCAAGTCCAAGCAAAAGATGGGGAATGCCCATTTCCAGCTCACGGAGACCACCCTTCGCAAGGGAGATCTTACCGAAGCTGAAAAGTCCGCCGAGGAGACACTGGCGCATTTCTCCAAGGACGAGACCAACTACCTGATCGTACTGGGAACAGCATTCCGCATCGCCTACTTCCAAAAAAACTGGGCAAAGGCGAAGGAGATCCTTCTGGAGGCGTTTTCCCACCCGAGATTCAAGGTGTCCCCTTTCCGGGAGGCACTCTGGTACTACCATCAGTCGTGCCTGCTCTTCCAAATGAAAAATTACAGCGAGGCCTTGCGCACGCTAAATGATGCGACCGCCCTCCTGCGTGACAAGATGGGATGGAACCTCACCTTTCGAATGCTGGAAATCATGGCCTTGTATGAGGCTGGCATGCGCGATTTGATCGAGTCGAAGATTCTGAATCTGCGACAATTTGTGAAACGGACGCAAAAAACCGATGAACTCTACCGCTCGATGAAGCTGATCCAGATACTCATGGAATGGCAAAGGAACGGCCTGGACATCCAGAAAACGGTTGTTTCTGCCGCAAGACAATTTGCGGAGTTGCAGGAGTTTCACCAAACTGTTCCCTTCGATCCCGCCACAGGCGAGCTTCTCAGATTCGAAGCCTGGCTGCTGGAAAAGGAATCCAGGAAGTGACCCTCCCGAATGGCATCCCGACCGGGCTAAGCGGTCGGATGTCCTCGTACAAATTCTGCAATACCTTCCAGGAGGCGTTCGGTGATTCTTGCGAGGCTTTCGCGACTCCTTCCGCCGATGTGCGGGGTGAGGATCACCCTGTCCATCTGCAGTAGGCGGGAGAGACGATTCCGCTCGGATGCGGTCAAGTCCCCGATATTCTCATTCTCCAGCACATCCAGTCCAGCAGCAATCACTTTTCCCGATTCCAGGGAAAGAATGAGATCTTCCAGCGGAACGATGGGCCCACGAGCCAGATTGAGGAACCATATCGGATGAAGAAACCGCGAGATGAATTCTGCATTCACCCATCCAGTGGTCTCAGCTGTCAGGGGAATGTGCAGGCTCAGGATCTGAGCCTCATCGAAAATGGCCTCCAATGGCACCTCTTCCACCAACGGATTCCCGTAGCCGGACTTGTATTTGTCATAGGCTAGAACCCTGCACCCAAACCCGGACAGGCAACGTGCAAAGCTGCTGCCTGTGTTGCCATACCCGATGATCCCAACGGTTTTCCCATAAAGTTCGGTTCCACAGTTTTCTTCCCTCAGCCATCTCCATTCATGCACCTGGCGATCAGCCCTTGCGATGCTGTGCATGAGGCTGAGGAGCATACCGGCAGCCTGCTCCGCCACTGGAATCGCGTTGGCTCCAGGGGTGCTGAAGGCCTTGATGCCACGCTGCTCGAGCAGGGGCAGATCGAAATGATCCATGCCAACGCCTGCCCTGCAGATCATCTTGAGGTTCGGACCATGTGCAAGCAGTTCCGCGTCTGCGCGAACCTTGCTGTTCATCACCAGGATTTCAAACGGACTGAGATGCGCATATACATCCCTGGCGGCCCACTCAGGTTCATAACGCCAATTAACCCCCAATGCGGCAATGCCTGCCAGCAATTCCGGGGAAAAACGGTCGATCAGCAGGACGTTCATTTTGCGAGTTCCTTCACGACCTTTTCCAATGCAGCCACGCAGACTTCCATCCTCTGAACGCTGGCTTCCCCGAAATGACCTACCCGAATCACCAGGTCCTGAAGCTGATCCTGGCCATCCCCCAACTCGATTCCGTGGTCTCGAACGAGCATCTCCCGGATGGCTTCGTGGCTCGTCCTCCCGAAACCGAAGACTGTCAGTGAATCTGCATTCCCCTCTCCGAAAATAGTCCCGCCGATTCCCAGCACTGCGCCTTTGAAGTACCTGCTCATCTCATGCGTTCGGTTCCATATCACCGGCAGCGATTCTGCCCGAATCCGCTCCAAAGCCGCCTTCACCCCATAGAACAACTGTACGGGAGGAGTGAATGGGTAGGATCCATGCATGAGGTAACGATGGTAATGACCGAGGCAGCGATAATCCGCCGCCTCTGGGTAGTCCAGGCATTTCACCGCCAAGGGACTGACAGCCACATAGACGGTCCCGGCGGGGTTTGACAATCCCTTCTGGCTCGCAGCGACCACGACGTCCAGCTGCCAAGCGTCCGTGTAGATTGCCTGAATCCCTACCGAACAGACCGCATCCACGACAATCACCTGGCCTGGGGCTGCCTGCTTGATGGCGAAGGCAATCTCCTCCAGGTCAATGGCCATCCCCGTGGAGGTTTCGATGTGGGTCAGCACCCAGCCCTTCAGGTTGGGATATTCGGAGAGTACGTGCCTTACGTTTTCCAATGTGATACAATGTCCCCAGGCCACGCCCAGCGGCACCACATCCAAGCCCAACGAAATCCCAAATGCTGCCCATCGCTGTGAAAACTTGCCCATTGCGGGGATCGCAACTTGATCGCCCGGCTTGAAAACACTGAATATGGCTGCCTCCATGCCGAAGGTTCCTGAACCTGGCATAGCTATGACAGGTTCGGAGGTCTGGAATACATACCGAAGATCCTCCTGGAACTTCTCGAAAAAAGATTCGAAAGCCGCAGTACGATGATGAACCACTGGCTTGCCAATGGCATCCAAAACAAACGGCGGCACGGTGACGGGACCGGGATGGAGAAACATGGGCGATTTCATGTCAGACATTCCGCAAAGGTACAAGTGGCAGTACAATAGGGAAGCCGCAAAGCTTGCATCTTTCCCGGGGGCGGGCCGCTGTTCCAGATTCGAGCTCACACCTCCATCAAGGACACCGAACGAGAAGGCCCCTCCTGAAGTAGGAAAGGAGTACATGTCCAGCCGGCCATTGGCATGGACCGCATGAAACATTCCCATGCGCCCTTACCCTGCCGTGGCTGTGCATGAAGGCACCGTGAACCGTAACCAGTCCATGCCCATACGTTCCCGATGTGGGGAAAGTGGAGACTTGGCTCGCGTTTCGAGTGGGCGATTACTTGAATTTGCGAAAAAAAGACCGGTGTGCCAAAGCGAACATCTCCCTGTCCCCCTTGGAATCTCCATAGGCGTAGATTCGGTCAAAGGATATCAGGTCGATGCAATCACGGATCCGACGCGCTTTCTCGGGCCCATTGCAATTCGCCCCTTCAAATTCACCGGTGAACTTTCCATCCACCCAAGCCACCTTCGTGCATATCCCGGGAATGCCCTGAAGACGTAACCACGGACTTACCCAGAGTTCCAAGGAAGCAGTCACCACGTATACGACGTGGCCCCTGGAACGATGAAAATTGAGTTTATCCAAGGCATCCTCCCGAAACAGCCTTGGCAAGTGTTCATGGCAGAATGTCTCCCCCAGCTTCTGCAGTCGTTCAGCCGTCCATCCACTGAAATGAAACCGCAGAAGCCTTTTTTTGGCCGCCTCCGGGGAATAATGACCCAGCTTTGTAAGAACCAAGAGGGGGCTTAAAACCAGCAAGCTCCACCAGAGCCGATGATGGCCTCTCGCAAAGGCGATGAACACAAACATGGTGTCCTTCCGGGTCAGTGTACCGTCAAAATCAAACAGTGCCAATTTGTTATTTTCTCTCAGCGTGCCTTGACTCATGGGCGATGATCAACAATATCGGAACCAACGGGAGATACAATCGATATTCATTCACTCGCCCGATCACCAGGACCAGAAGAAAATAACCTGTAGCAAGTATATAAAAATATAGACTTCTTCCCGATGTCCTCCTGACAAAATGCACGATCGGATTCCAAAAGGCCACGAGCGCAGCCAATGCCAGGCAAGTAGCAGGGTTGTACAGCAGATAATGCAGACGAAGATTGTCCCAGAGCATGAAGACCTTCGAATAATACTGCGTGCTGGGGAAGATCACCTCTTGCATCAGCACCTGCACGATCACCGGCATGGGGATCCAGATCGCATACAGCCTTCCGCAGTAGAAAGTAGCGAACAATGCGTAAACCAGTGCGATGTCTGCCCTGCTGCCGCTCAGCAACAGCACTGACAGCCCGTACAGCAGCAGCTTCCCATCGGACGCTTTCAGAAATCTCAGGGACCAGGCAGCCGCGAAGGACAAGCAAAGAAGCCCCATCGTATCCGGTCGCCAACCGGTGTATTGCATGAAAATGTAAAGCACCGACAACCCGAAACTCAACCCGTGCCGAGTCCGAAGCTCGAATCCGCTCGACATCTGCCATAGCAACTCCAGCACAATGAAACCGAAGACTAGGTTGTAAATGAGCACCGAATGGTTGAAGGGGAAAAACCGGCAAAGGAGCTTGAGCGGGAGAAGCGGTAGAATCCGGTACTGATCCGGTGCATCTCCCTGGAAGTCAAAGATTCGCGCATAAAACCCATACTGAAGCTCATGGTCCAGGTCGGCCACGAAAAACTTGTTCGCAGCATTTGCCAGGAACGCTGCCAGGAACAAATGACAGGCCCATCGGCTTATTTGCAGTGAATACCTTTTCAATCGGATGCAAGATAAGAACTTGATACTTGGAAGGAGAAATGTGGCCGTACAAGCTGATGATATTTCTGACCGTCCGATAGGAGGGTACGATCAATCATGGGTTGCCGATCCTTCTGGGGCACTTTTGTAGCTTCCAGATATCGCTACACCAGGCATGGCGCTGCCACACAGCCGATCGTCATCGGGAGGGGCTGTGGCACAAGCCTAAGTCCACCATTTCTCCGCAGAAATACCAAAGGACGGGCTTCCGATGGTATTCGCTACCCGATTTTGCCTAAAGCTGCCCCTAAGAATTCATTAACTTTGATCCCGTTCCAGCTCGGGGAACGGTCATTGCCTCACATGAGGATCTAATTTTGAGATCGCAGAGTAAGATATTCCTGCTGGTGCTTCCAGTGATGGCCTGGTACAATGGGTTCTTCGGTCAGAATGAAGGCTTGATCACTTCCGTGGGAGGATGGAAATCCTACACCAGCCTGAAGAACGTGATCGAAATCACTGGATTGGGGGACTCGATCTATGCCATCACGGAAGGTGGACTCATTTTCTACAATGTTCGGAATGATTCCATCCGCTCCTTCGGCAGGGAGGATGGCCTGAGCAGCGTGGAAGGGACGGCGATCCTTGCAGACCCATTGACCCGCAGTGTCTTCATTGGTTACATGGACGGGATGGTCAATTATTTCGACGCCGATGGGATGCTGCATTATATCACCGACATCCAGCGAAACGAGAAATTCGCCACCAAGCGCATCAATCGGCTCTATGTCCGAGATGGACTGCTCTACCTGGCCACAGATTTCGGCATCGTGGTCTATGACATCCCTAAAGGTGAAACCCGCTATTCGGTGACCAAGATTGGGACGAACCCCATCGGAAGCCCTGTGAACTCCCTGGTCGTTTCAGAGGGAAAGCTTTGGGCGGCCATGGGTACCCGGGGTGTTTGGTCCGCAGACATTACCCTTCCGAACCTCACCTTTCCAGGCGTCTGGGAAAGGGAGTCGAAACAGCTGGGGCTTCCCGAAGGATCGAGCAGGTTTCTATGTGCCACGGGAGACCTTCTTTTCGTCTTGGTGGAGGACACCATCTTTCAGAAACGCCCGGGGCAGAACTGGAGCCATTCCAGTTTCGACATCGCCGATTGGAACTACCTGAATGCTTCATACGGAAATGTATATGGCACGAATCTGCCTTCATCTGCCCAGGTGCTCTACCCGGACAGCAACATAGTCTCCTTGAACAATGGAGGAACCATCAACAGCAACTACATCCACACATTAGGCTACATGCTGCTGGGCGACCGATTTTCAGGGTTGCAAATCGTCAAGTTCGGGTTGACAGGCATCTCTACCCTCGGGTCGCCGGGCCCGCGCAACAACCGGGTTGTGGACTTGGCAGCCCACAAGGGCGAGCTTTACATCGCCCCGAAAGGTCGGGTAGGCAGCTCTGCGCGGAGCTATGACAAAAGCGGCATTCCCTATTTTTCCCTTCACAATGGCGGATGGAAAATCAGCGACCATCGCAATGGAGCCCTGACGGAGGGGGATGTGTACCAGGACTTCTACAAGGTGGCCATCGACCCTCAATCGGGGCGATGCATGGTCGGCTCATGGGGGGAAGGGATGGTGGAGATGCTTCACGGACAGGTGGTGCGCACCTACAATGCCACGAACAGCGGCCTCACAGGCAGCCCCCCCAATAACCACTTGATCAGTGGACTTCAGTTTGACAATGCCGGGAACCTATGGATTTCACTGTATCTGAACCCCCGTCCGCTGAACATGCTCAGCCCAGACGGGCAATGGCTGAGTTTCCAGTCTCCCGTGAGCTTGAATGCGTTCGGGCTGATGGCCGATGAATTGGGCAACAAATGGATCATCGACAATGGCGTGGGCATCGTCGTCTTCAACGACAACTTCACCCCTGACAACCTGGGCGACGATCGCTGGCTTTCACTCACGACTGCTCTCGGGAAGGGTGGCCTGCCCAATTCCACGGTGTATTGCATCGCACAGGATCATGACCTCCAGATATGGATTGGAACGAGCGAAGGCGTCGCCATCATCTATGATCCCACCCTCCTGTGGACTTCAGACTTCCAGGACGCCGCCTGCCCGATCATAGAGGGATATTGCCTATTCCGTGACCAGCAGGTGAATGACATCGTGGTCGATGGCTACAATCGCAAATGGATCGCGACTGAGAACGGGGCCTTCCTGGTGAGCATGGACGGGACGGAAGTTCTGAAGCATTTCACGAAAGCCAATTCACCGTTGCTGGACGATGCGGTGCAATCCATTGCGATCGATGCATGGACCGGAGAGGTTTTTTTCGGCACGGCAAAAGGAACCATTGGCTACGTCGGCGATGCGATCGACGGCAGACCGAACACGGATGACCTCTACGCCTACCCCAATCCTGCAATACTGGATCAGAACCTGCCCGTGATGATCAAGGGGATGAGAAGATTTTCAAAGGTGAAGATCACTTCCGTCTCCGGCCGCCTCGTAAGGGAGCTTGAATCGCATGGCGGAGAGGTCCCCTGGGACTTGCGGGATGCCCAAGGATCCTTGGTGGCTCCCGGAATCTACCTGGCAATCGTCGCCGACGATGATGGACGGGGAACGGGCATCACCAAGGTTGCGGTTTTGGAAAATATGGTACCGAAATGAGTTTCGTTCGCCATTCCCATGTAACTGCGATCTTCGCTTGGCTGGCATCCTGGGTGATTGGGATGGCTCCTTTTTCACTCAGCGGACAGAGAATCGCACCCGTGGGAAGCTGGACAGCCTACCCGAGCCACAATTCTCCCAAGGAGCTGGTGAAAGCTGGAAATCAATTCTATGCCATCACCAAAGGTGGCATGTTCACCTATGACATCGTGACAAAGCAAACGCGCTCCTATACCACGGTGGAGGGAATGAGCGAGGTCGATCCGTCTGCCATCTACCACCATCCGCCCAGCGGGAAGTTCTTCCTCGGATTCGCGGACGGGACGATCAACAGCTTCACCCATCCAGACGACGGGTTTGCCTACATCGGAGACATCAAGCGTTCTGAACTGTTCCCTGCGAAGTCGGTCAACAAATTCAGCTCCCGTGGTGACATGCTCTATGTCGCCACGGAGTTTGGAATCGTGGTCTATGACATCGACAAGGATGAAACGCATGCCACGGTGACGAAAATCGGGGACAATCCCATGGGCGTGGCCGTACGGGACCTGCTGCTGCTGGGGGATACCATCTTTGCTGCCGTCGGGGAGCACGGAATCTGGTGCGCTTCTGTCCAGGAACCCAACATCACATTGCCGGCTGTCTGGAAGGAGGTCACCCATAAAAACGGCCTTGGCCACGGAACATGCAAGTTTCTCGCAGGGACAAGCACCAAGGTCTATGCCGAGGTCGACGACACGATCTTCCAGCGACCAGTCGGAAGCCCCGTCTGGAGTGTAGCCCCGATCCCTCCACAGAAGTGGAGGTACATGCACGCCTGGGGTGATTACCTGGTGCTGAATTTCGCCTCGGTGATCCGGATCGTGGATCCGGACGGTCAGCAGAGACTGGTCTTTGCAAGGGGCAGTACCACGAGTGGCTACGCGGATTCATCCCTTGTGATGATCGGTGATACGGTCAATGGACTCAGCAAGTACCTGGGGGTGTTCGACTCCATCGAATATGCCTATCCACCTGGGCCCTATACCCAGAAGGTTACCGCCATCGCTGCTGGCAACCGGGAGTTCTACATCGCCCCCGAGGGCAAGGCGGGACCATCGGCCCCGGCAGGCAACACAGATGGATTCTGGCATTTCCATCCTATGAAAGGCTGGTATCGCTTCGATGTCGACGATGAGCTGTCCCGGGATTCAGTCTGGGCTGAATTTGCAAGGTGTGCGTACCAATTGGAGGACAGCGTGTGCTACATGGGCAGCTGGAACCACGGATTGATTCGCCTGAAGGCTGGCAAAATCACGCATGTGTGGACTCCTGTGAATTCCAGCCTGAACGGCGGTGTCGGCAACTCCATCAGGGTCAGTGGAATTGCAGTGGATCCTGCGAAAAACGTATGGGCCACGGGAATCCTCGCCGCTTACAACCTGAATGTCCTCAGCTCGGCAGATTCCGTATGGCACCCGATCTCGATCCCTGGAATGTATCCCATCGGGCTGGTGATCGATGACCGGGGGAACAAATGGATCAACAATCAGGGCATGGGCATCACTGTATTCAATGAGAACGGAACCCTGGACATCACCAGTGACGACAAGATCAAGAACTTGACCTCGGAAATGGGGAAGGGCGGGCTCCCCACCAATACGGTGAATGCCCTGGCAAAAGATCTCCGCGGCCAGATCTGGGTAGGCACCCTGGAAGGCATTGCTGTGTTTGCCAACCCCGGCACCGTCTTCAATCCGACCTTTGCCGATGCATCCTGCCCTATTATCGAGGGTTATTGCCTGCTCCGCGACCAGAAAGTAAATGCCATCGCTGTCGATGGCAACAATCGCAAATGGATCGGAACGGAAAATGGCCTCTACCTGGTAAATCCACAGGGCAACAAGCTATTGCAGCATTTCACGATGGAGAACAGCCCTCTCTTCAGCAATCAGGTCGTCGAAGTCCAGATCGACCAGCAATCGGGGGAGATATTCATCGGGACGACGAAGGGCACGCTCAGCCTGATGGGGGAGGCGATCGGAGGCCGGGAGAACAGCGACAGCCTGTACGTCTATCCGAACCCCATCCAAGGGGATTACGACGGTCCGATCGCGATCACGAGTTCCTTCAAAGATGTAGAGGTCAAGATCACAACCGTGTCCGGAAGACTCGTGCGGGCGATGAATGCCATGGGCGGACAAGCCATCTGGGACGGAAACGACAGTGCTGGAAACCGCGTATCCCCGGGCATCTACCTG
>JBJOPY010000048.1:0-2537 GCA_046050405.1 Bacteroidota bacterium
GGCAGAGGTGGCCAGGACGCTGCGATCGTTGGCTCCCGTGCCAGTGGTGCGCACGGTGATTGCTGCGGGTTCCGGAGGCTTCGGGAACCGAACAGCGATGTGGAGATCCCTGCTGGACGGACTCAGAAGGGTTTTTCCGGGCATTTTGCTCTCAGTCGGTGGGCGGGTGGAGGCACTGGACGCCACCGGATCCGGGGCGATTTCCGACGAATTGGCCATCGATTACCCGCCGATTGCCGAGGCGGAGCTCAGGAGTCCGAGCAGGATCATCCAGCGGAAAATCAGCACGCTGGCCGGGCAGCTTCACAAGCCCGTCTTCCTCTTTCGCGCCAACCTGATCGGCGACGAACCCTTGCCCCAGTTCAAGAACCGACTTCGATTCTGGCTTCCAGAGGCGGCCATCAGTGGCTTGTGCCTCAACACCTTGTACCCGAAGTCCCCGCTGCGGGACGGCACATCCTACTATGGCCTGGCGGACGATCCGGATGTTCTCGGGTACCTCGACGGATACCTCCCGAGGCCGCAGGAATCCGCTGAACCGGGACTGCCCACTGAATCAGATAATCCTTAGATTTGCGACTGGTTTACGATAAAGAATCCACAATGAAAAAAGTCAATTCCATTTTCTGGGCCTCCCTGCTGGTCATGAGTGCCGCCATGGCCCAGAGCCCCTTCCAGGGCACCATCCAGTACAAGATGGATTTCATCGGCGAGGGGATGGAATCCATGCAGGCGATGTTCCCGACGGGGATGGTGATCGCCGTCCTGAAGACCGATGTCATGGTCGAGCTCCAGGGCGGGATGGCAGCGATGATGATGGGACGCACGATCATGAAGACGAAGAAGGGGATCAGCTACATGGTCAAGGACAGCGAGGAAAAGATCTATGTCATGGATCCTGAAAAGATGAAGGGGGACGAGGATCCCACGGAGGCGAACGTCAAACCCCAGGTCACGAAGGAGGACGAGGTCATCACGATTGCCGGATATGAGTGCCAGAAGTACAAGGTCGTCACCCATACCCCCCAGGGAGAATCCACGGCCTTTGTATGGACGACCGACCAATTCGCCATCCCAAAATCCTCCCGTGGAGCCGGCAGCAGCATTTCTGGAATGATGGACATGGAGGGCGTATCCGGCACTCCCCTCAAGATCATGACCGAGCAGGGGCCCGTCACCGTGACCTTCACAGCGGACGAGGTGATCACCCGTCTCCCTGACAAGAAGCTGTTCAAACTGCCAAAGGGCTACACCATAGAAGATTTCGATGCCTCCAGCATGATGGGTGGCATGTGATGGCAGGATTCTTGCCCAGGCATCCATTGCGGAATGCGCCATCGGCGGGGGCTCTCCCGCCCATGTGCGGTGCATGAAATGAAAATGATCGCGAAAATAGGCCTCTGCCTCCTGCTGGTGTGCGTCTGCCCGCCCGGCATGGCGCAGGAGGTCTTGATCTCGGACAGTGCAAGGATCCCCCCCTTCGAGGG
This sequence comes from Bacteroidota bacterium, assembly GCA_046050405.1. GTDB lineage: Bacteria > Bacteroidota > Bacteroidia > J057 > JADKCL01 > JADKCL01. The sequence continues at coordinate 1,488 of JBJOPY010000048.1, forward strand.
CTGCATCGGCTACCGCCTCACCTATGAGGGCAAGGTGGATCCCGCCGCCAAGCCCTACTTCCCTGACTCGATGACCATGTTTGTGGGCAGGAATGGCCTGCGCTGCAGGTACCACGGCGGCATGAGTGCCGACCTGCAATCGGAGATCCTATGGGATGGCGACACGCAGGCCATCTGGCTTCTGGACCAGGGCCGCAAGACCGCCCAATATCCGTCTGAGAGATGGAAGGGTTTCGTTTCCAAACCCAGGCGGCTGACGGAGAAGCCCGTCACGGTCGCGGGAAGACCCTGCACGGCCTGGACGCTCGCCTTCGAGAAGCTCGTGGAGAAGGTATGGGTCAATGATTCCATTTACTTCGGGGGGAGGCTGGTGGATACGCTCAGCCTTCATCAACCCGCGTTCCTGGCGGCTGGAATGCGGCAGATTCCCCTGATGACCCGGCGGACCCACGCCGACGGGGGGGTGACCCTCCTGAAAGCCGTCTCGATCCTCCCCGGCGAGCAAGACAGGGAGCTGTTCCAAGTGCCGGAGGATTACAGGAGGATCGAATTTGACCCGACGGAACATACCCATCCAATCCTGCAGCGAAAGGAGCCCTAGCCGGAATATCCTGTAGAAGGGCTGCCGAAGGGCGTGTTCCCCCGGCAGGAGCCGATGGAGCGGCCTGCACTGGCCCGCCAAGCATCAACACGAAAAGCGAGCCATGGCTCGCTTCGCATCGGTACAGACCGCCGCCCACTCCCGGGGCGGGAGGCTCAGAGGCCTTGCTTCTGGAGGAAGTCCTTCACCTGATCCTGTGGGATCAGTTCCTCCTTGAAGGTATAGGCTCCGTTCTTCTCATTTCGAACCGGGTAAATGACCTTCGTCAGGTTGACGCGGGTCTTGTCTTTCAGGGTAGCAACGACCTTCTTTGCCATGACACTTGATTATTTGATTTCCTTGTGAACCGTGTATTTCTTCAGGATGGGGTTGAATTTCTTCAATTCCATGCGACCGGGGGTGTTTTTCCGGTTCTTCATGGTCACATACCGCGACGTCCCCGACTGTCC
>JBJOPY010000049.1:0-3292 GCA_046050405.1 Bacteroidota bacterium
TCCATTGACCTCCCCTCAGAAAGCCTGAGCAGTCTTGTGGTCTGGCAAGAAAGTGGGCTCAGTCAGCTGGGAATGACTACGTGAAGGTTGACCTCGATGAAGTAGTTGATAGCAAGTTTGATCTTTCCGCTACAGCTGGGAGAAAACAACATATTTGGGACGACCTTGGATCCAAATATAAGGACAAGCAGAGTGCCGCCAGGCTTGCAGAAATGATGCAGGAGCTCTTAGTCGAAGGCAGAATTCCGAATAAAGCAATTATTGAAAGGATAAAGACATGTGTGTAAAATTGAAGCCATGGGCTCAAAAATATATTGTTTACGAAGATTCCAATGATAATTTTTGGGTTCACCTTAGAATGAACTATGAATGGAATGAGGAAAAATACCAAGATATGCTGCAAATCATTAAAGGAATGTTAGAGGAATATCAGCAGGAGGTGGTTTTCCCTAAAGATGCGATATATTTTTTCTCGTCAACAGTTGATTTCATTATTGGGATTGTCTCCAATCCTTATTTTCTCAAAAACATCCCAAAAGGATTTTCTGCCGATAGTTACATGGACTTTTTGGAAACTCGTAAAGCGGAATTGATAGACTTAAAGAATGAAATATTATTTGGAAAATTCTGATGTGCAAGGCTGAAATGGACGGACAGCATAGTGCTGCTGCCGGACGGGAGGGAGGCCTCCTTCACGTACGACGCCCTGGGGCGGCGGATCTCCAAGGCCTTCGACGGGAAGGTCACGCACTGGTTCTGGGACGGGCACGTGTTGCTGCACGAGTGGGTCTCGGACGCGGGGGCCGGGCCGGACGAACCCCCGGCCTCTCCGGTGACCTGGCTGTTCGACGAGGGGACGTTCTCCCCGGCGGCGCGGCTCTGCGGCGGCCAGGCCGTCGGCATCGCCTGCGACCACCTGGGGACCCCCGTGCTGGCCCTCGACCGCAGGGGCAGGAAGGTCTGGGAATGCAGCCTGAACCTCCATGGCGCCGTCAAGGAACGGATGGGGGACCCCAACCTCATCCCCTTCCGCTACCCCGGGCAGTATGCGGACGAGGAGACGGGCCTCCACTACAACTGGTTCCGGTACTACGACCCGCAGGCCGGGACGTACATTTCGCAGGACCCCACCGGGCTGGCCGGGGGGATGCAGAACTTGTATGCGTATGTGAAGGATGTGACCAGTTGGGTGGATCCGTTTGGGTTGACCGGGACTTATTTCTTCACCGACGGGGTCAAGTCGTACATCGGGAAGGGCCCCATCGGACGCATGGGGGACTCCATGACCGGGAGGATGGGAGGCCGCGCCAACGTGATCAAGGCCCTGCACGTGGACTTCGGGGACGATGCCATGGGGCTGATGGCGGAGTCTTGGCTCATGGATACTACCCCTCCGGCACGGATGGCGCACGGCAATCCCCCAAAATGTCTAACTTGCACCCTTTGCAACGAATCAAGAAATGGCTGCACAAGAGAAAAAATTCGGCCCCGAGCTGATGAAATTCACGGATTATCTCCGGTCCGAAAGTAAGGAGTCCGCCAAGCGGGACAATCTGTTCCCGCTCTTCAAGAAGCTGTTCGGGGACAAGGTGACCTCCGAGTCCGATGCGCAGGGCGCGGATGTCTATGTCGCGGGAAGGCTCATCGTGGAATGCAAGTCCACCGAATCCCAATGGCTGGAGGGCTTCTACCAAGCCCTGCATTACCAGCGCAAGTTTGGCCTTGCCTACGGGACGGTCATGGTCCTGGCGCACAAATTCGTCGCCATCTGGAAACTGTCAAAGCTGCCGGAGGCTGCCGTGAGGCTGCAGAAGACGGCGGATGCCTCCGCCGCACCCAACGCAGTCGGGAGGGAGAACGCCAGGAAGACCTCCAAGGTGGAAAAGTGGGAGATCAGGGAAGCCGCCGTCTATTTCCTTGCGCCCCAGCACCTTGAAGGGGATCTCCTCCTGGATGCCAAGAACCTCACCACCGAGTCCTATGCGATCCTCCAGGTGCTGAAGAACCTGGACTCCGACCGCATCCAGATCAACCGGCACAACTTCATCCAAACCATCGAGCAGCTCAAATACCATTTCGAGTCCCCGATCGAGGCGGTCCATGCCTTCTATGCCGCAGTGGCATTCTGGGACATCACCTCCATTGCCAGCCTGAACGAATCCGGGGACCAGGTCATGGTGACAGGGTTCAATGGGAACCGGACGAGCGACAGGATCCCCGTCCCCCCGCACAAGGCCAATGCACTGCAGGCCTTCCTGAATAACCACTATGTGTTCACCAATGAGGGCTCCGGCCTGACGGTGGACCACTACTTCAGCCGCTTCGATGAAGTCATGGCCGCCATCGACCCGGAGTATGTGAAGCAGCACGGCATATTCTTCACGGACAGCAACCTGAGCAAGTTCGCCCTCTGGTTTGCCAAGAACCACTTCCCGGGTGACATCAACGAGAAGTACATCGTCTTCGACCCAGCGGGCGGATCCGGGAACCTGGTGAGCAGCTGGCGGGGAAAGCTCAAGCACAAGATTGTCTCGGAGCTGCAGCCGGACCTTCTGCGGACCATCGAGCGGCGGATGAAGGTGGATCCCTTTCACATGGAGACCGGCTTCACCATCGTTCCCCGTACCAGCGACCAGGTCGGCCTCAACTTCCTGGACAAGTCCGGGGCGGACTACCTGGCCGAGTTGAAGAAGGAATTGCGGCGGAAGCAGGTGGCACTGGACAAGCCGATGGCATTCTTGCTGAATCCCCCTTACAAGAACACGGATGAGAATGTGGCACAGCGGGAAGGCAAGGAGGCCGCCTACGCCATCCACCCCTCCATCCTGGAGCTGACCGGCGAAGACGCAGGAAATGAACGGTACCTGGCCTTCCTGGGCCAGATCGTGAACATCGCGAGGGAGCAGGGAAGGGAGGGGCTGCACCCGGTCGTGATGGTGTTTACGCCCACATCTTGGCTGATCCCCAGACCTACCTTCGCCCGGTTTCGGGCCATCTGGGACCGGCATTTCCGCTATGAGAGCGGGTTCATTACGAAAAGCGATGAGTTTTTCAAGGTTAAAGGCAAATGGCCGGTGGCATTCACGATCTGGAGCTATCGCTACGATGAAAATGCCAACCACAATGTCGTCAAGGTTCACGACCTCACCCGACTTGTACATGACGATTTGGACAGAATTGATTGGAATCAAGGTGATGAGGAGATCGAGTCGATTCTACTCAAAATACTCACGACCTCCAGAGTGGTACAACTAGACAATTCAAGGGATGTAATTCGAGACTGCCTCCCTTT
>JBJOPY010000050.1:0-7309 GCA_046050405.1 Bacteroidota bacterium
ACGGGAAGAACATCACGGAAGTCGCCCAGATGGACATCTCCACATTGAGGAGATGGATGGAGGAGCTGCCTTCCCGACTCAGTGACCGTCAGGCCACCATCGGAACCGAAGTGATGAAGGAGATCAACAAACGGCTGGATTTCCTTTTGGAGGTGGGTTTGGGTTACCTCGACTTGGATCGCCCCGCACGCACCCTCAGCGGGGGGGAGTCCCAGCGCATCCGCCTTGCCACGCAGATCGGATCCCAGCTGGTCGGGGTGCTCTACATTCTGGACGAGCCGAGCATCGGCCTCCATCAGCGCGACAACGAGCGCTTGATCGGCTCCTTGCTCCGGCTTCGCGATCTCGGAAACTCCGTATTGGTGGTGGAACACGACAAAGACATGATGCTAGCCAGTGACTACATCATTGACTTGGGCCCTGCTGCGGGCGTGCATGGCGGGGAAGTCGTCGCCGAAGGCACCCCGGAGCAAATCCTGAACCATCCGAAATCTGCCACGGCTGAATATCTGGGGGGAAAGCGTGAAATCGCCATTCCCAGCCAACGCCGCCAAAAGGCGAATGACAGAATGCTGATCCTACGCGGTGCCACAGGAAACAACTTGAAAAGCGTGGATCTTTTGCTGCCATTGGGGTTGTTTGTCTGCATCTCCGGCGTTTCAGGCTCAGGAAAATCCACCCTCATCAATGAGACGCTCTACCCGATCCTGAACCAGCATTTCTTCAAGTCCCGGGGAAAACCAATGCCCTACCGCAGCGTCGAAGGCCTGGGAATGATCACCAACGTCATTGAAATCGACCAATCCCCCATCGGGCGCACCCCCAGGAGCAATCCCGCGACCTATACAGGTGTGTTCACCTTCATCCGGGACTTCTTCACGCAATTGCCCGAGGCAAGGATCAGGGGCTATCAACCGGGCAGATTCAGCTTCAATGTCAAGGGTGGACGCTGCGAGGAATGCGGGGGTGCTGGCGTGCAAACCATCGAGATGAACTTCCTTCCAGATGTCTATGTGACCTGTGAATCCTGTCAAGGCCGCCGCTACAACCGTGAAACACTCGAAGTGCGCTACCGGGGCAAGAGCATCAGCGATGTGCTGAACATGACCATCTCGGCTGCGTTAGAGTTTTTCGAGGCACATCCCCGCATCAAGCGGAAGCTCATCACCCTGGAGGAGGTCGGCTTGGGTTACTTGACCCTGGGACAGCAGGCGACCACCCTCTCCGGTGGTGAGGCACAGCGCGTCAAGATTGCCACCGAACTGAGCAAGAGGAACACGGGCAGGACCATCTATATCTTGGACGAGCCCACGACAGGTCTTCATTTCCAGGACATCGATGTACTGCTGAAGGTCTTGCAGCGGTTGGTGGATCGTGGGAACACCGTCGTCGTGATCGAGCACAACCTCGATGTCATTAAGGTTGCAGACTGGGTGGTCGACCTTGGCCCGGAAGGCGGCAAGGGAGGTGGAAGAATCCTCGCCGAAGGGACTCCGGAACAGGTGGCAGACCATGCCGAATCGTTTACGGGAAGGTTCCTGAGGAAGGAGCTGGGACTGGACTAGGAGAGCCCCATAGGCGAGTGGATGGCACTCCATGATCATCGCTGGCTGGATTGTTGACGGCTTTTTCACCATTGGCTGAACTATAGGCGCCATAACCGAATGGTTGGCAATCTCAGAATGGATGCAACCATGGTTGGAAGCCTGGCCCCGTCATCAGGCGTGCATCCTGGATTTTTCCACTGTGACAGGAATGAATTTGGACACGGGGGTATTGCTTCTTTCGGCCACATGGTCCAACGGTACGAGTAAATTGGCTTCCGGGAAATAGGCGGCGAGGCAACCCTTGGGAATTTGATAAGGTACCACGATCCAGCCCTCTGCATGGCGAGTCTCCCCTCTGAAATGGCTGGTGAGGTCGATCATGTCACGCGAATGCAGTCCGTGTGCCCGCATGTCTTCCGTGTTCATGAATACAATGCGGCGCTCATTGTGGATGCCTCGGTAGCGGTCGTCCAGCCCGTAGATCGTGGTATTGTACTGATCGTGGGTGCGAATGGTCATGAGGGCTAGCTGCCCGGGCAACAAGGGGTTTGCAGGGATCGGATGGACGGTGAAGTGGGCCTTGCCGCTGGGGGTGGGGAATCTCCCCTCGCGCGGGCCATTCGGGAGGTAGAATCCATTGCGCTGTCGCACGCGCTGATTGTAGTTCTCGAATCCGGGGATCACACATGCGATATGATCGCGGATGCGGCCGTAGTCCGCCACCATGTCATCCCAGTCCAGGTGTACCGCAGGCGGCAAAGTCGCCTTGGCAATGCCAGCCACGATCGCCGGCTCGCTGAGCAGGTGCCTGGAGGCGGGTTCGCTGGAGCCTTGGCTCCGGTGAACCTCTCCCATGCTGTTTTCCACGCTGACAAATTGTGGCCCGGCTCTCTGCAAATCCAGCTCCGACCGCGCCACACACGGCAGGATCAGTGCCTCCTCACCGGTGATGACATGGCTGCGGTTCAGCTTGGTGCTGATCTGCTCCGTCAGCACGCAGTTTTGCAGGGATCGTGCAGTGGCTTCACTGTCAGGCGTGGCGGAAATGAAGTTTCCGCCCATGGCAACGAACACCTTGGCTTTTCCTTCGCGCATCGCATGGATGGCCTCTACAGTGTCAAATCCTGGGGCGCGTGGAGAAGTGATCGAGAAGTGCCTGTCCAGGGCGGCCAATAAGGCTTCATCCGGCTTTTCGTAGATGCCCATGGTGCGGTCCCCCTGCACGTTGCTGTGCCCGCGCACAGGGCAGGTGCCCGCGCCAGGCTTGCCGATGGCTCCCCGCAGCAGCAGCAGGTTCACGATCTCCTGAATGTTCCCCACGGCATTCACATGCTGTGTGAGTCCCATCGCCCAGCAGAAGATGATCCTTTGCTTCTTTGCAAGGATACCGGCGACCTTGGCCATCTCTCCTGTCGTGATGCCACTTTCACGCTCGCAGATTGAGAGGTCGGTCTGCTTCAAATCCTCTACAAATGCGTCGAAACCGAGCGTGTTCGCACGGATGAAGGGCATGTCAAAGACCTTTCCCGGGGTTCTAGTCTCCATTTCCCACAGGATCCGCAGGATGCCCTTCAGCAGTGCCACGTCACCGTTGATGCGAACCGGAAGGTGGATGTCGGCGAGTTGGGTTCCCCCCTTCAGTACTTCCAAGGGGCTCTGGGGATCGACGAACCGCTGCAAGCCTGCTTCCTGTAGCGGATTGATGTCGATGATGGTGCCCCCGCGCTCCTTGCATCTCTTCAGGGCACTGAGCATCCTGGGGTGGTTGGTGCCAGGATTCTGCCCCATGACCACGATCACCTCCGCCATGTGGAGGTCCTCCAGCTTCACGCTTCCCTTGCCGATGCCCAGGGTTTCGGCCAAGGCCGTGCCACTGCTTTCGTGGCACATATTGCTGCAGTCGGGAAGATTGTTCGTCCCATAGGCGCGAACGAAGAGCTGGTACATGAAGGCGGCTTCGTTGCTGGTACGGCCAGAAGTGTAGAAGATCGCTTCATTGGGGTTGTCCAGGCCTCTGAGGGTGGTTCCGATCATGGCAAAGGCATCCTCCCAACGGATCGGCTCATAGTGCACCGACCCTCGGCGGAGCAGCATCGGGTGGGTGATCCTTCCGGCTTTCCCAAGCTCGAAATCCGGCCAACGGCTGAGTTCTTCGACGGAGTGTGCCCTGAAAAAGGCTGGATCCGTCCGGGCATCCGTGGCTTCCTCGGCCAGTGCCTTGGCTCCATTTTCACAGTATTCCCCGACGGTGCTGCGATGGTCCTCCGGATCGGGCCATGCGCATCCGGGGCAGTCGAATCCATCCCGCTGATTCATCTTGCCCACCAGCCGCAACCCCTTGCCCAGCCCCAGTTCCCGCTGGAGATGGGCCATGGCTTCCTTGACAGCCCTCAAGCCTGCGGCCTTGTTTTCCGGCCTGCTGAGCAGCAGATTCCGAAACCAAACCGGCGGGAGCAGACGGACCCCTGCTCGGACATATTTCGGGGCTTCGGCGTCGGGTTCTATCTTCGCCATGGGTACAGTGCTGAGTTTGGGGATAAAGATAATGAATTTTAGCAGGGTCTGGAAGAGGCGGTCATAGGGTCATGCGGGAGCCGGAATCCCCTGGCATTCCCGAAAAGAAACCGGACGAATCCGTTCATACGGGGTGTCGTCTGGACAATTCCGCAGAAATCCCTATCGACCCATTGGAAATCCAGCGATATTGCCCTCTAAAATTACCGGGTTTCATGTCCACCTTCATCGCACTATTGAGAGGCATCAATGTCAGCGGCCAGAAGATCATCAAAATGACGGATCTCAAGGCCATGTTTGAGTCTATCGGCTGCACCGAGGTGCAAACCTACATCCAGAGCGGCAATGTCGTCTTCGATCACCCCGATAGCGATGCCGGGGAGCTCCGAAGGAAGATAGAGGCTCACATTCAGTCACAAACAGGCGATGCAGTGCCGACCCTCCTCCGCACACATGCCGAACTGGCTGTCATCGTGGCTGCCAACCCCTATGACGAGTCGCTTGCCGATTTTGGCAAGCGGATGTATGTCTGCTTCTTCGACAATCCCCCTTCCGAAGCCGCCATTGCCAGCATTCTTCCATTTACCCATGCCGATGGGCAGCTGGAAGTGCGCGGGAGGGAGGCATTTGTCTATTATTCAGAGGGCTTGGGCAAGGCCAAGCTCAGCCATGCCCTCATAGAGCGACGTCTCGGCATGACCACGATGCGCAACTGGAACACGGTGAACAAGTTGCTGGAGATGTCAAGGCCTCACCGATAGATCCAGGCTGGTTCCCGCATAGGCGGAGATGCCATTGCCGGAAATGCGTATTCCCATCCACTTGTTCACCAGAGGAGGCCATATCAGCAGGAAGGTGCTTCCGAGTGGGGAACCGCATCTGGCCACCGCCCAGGCTCCCCCTGTCAGCCTGAAGGATTCGAGGCCTGGCGATGGTGAAGGCCGTGACAAGCGGTGGAAAATACCCCCTCTTCGAACGGCAGGATGGAGCCGGAAAGCATGGAGGTGAATGTACCTTCCTTCACAAGGCACCTCCCCGGGCAACCATCGGAGCACATGCCATAACCTATAAGCAGCATCTGCCGAATCGAAAGATCACCCAAAGGCGCAGCCCAGGACACTACCACTTCAGCAATTCCGCGACGGCGGCGTGCAACCGGATGCTGCCCAAGAAATCATCCTCCAGTGCTTTATGAAAGGGCACCGGGGTGTCCAGGGAGGCCACGCGTCTGACAGGGCCATCCAGCCACTGGAAAGCCTCTTCGGCAACCACAGCAGCAACCTCTGCCCCAAATCCCAGGGTAAACGTGTCCTCGTGGACGATGAGGCACTTGCCCGTCTTCTTCACGGAAGCCAGCACAGCCTCCTTGTCCCATGGGATCAGGGTACGCAGATCAATGATTTCAATGCTGGACTCCGGGAAGGAATTCGCAACGGCCTCGGCCCACTGGACCGCCCATCCATAGGCCACGATCGTAAGGTCTTGTCCGGGCCTTGTGATCCTTGCCTTGCCAAACGGCAGGTTGTAATACGCCGCCGGGACGGCGTCACTGGTGCTGCGATAGAGGTGCTTGTGCTCGAAGAAGATGACCGGATTCGGATCAATCAATGCTGTGGTCAGCAGGCCCTTGGCATCGTAGGCTGTACTCGGGTACACGACCTTCAATCCCGGGGTTTTTACAAACCAGGCTTCATTGCTCTGCGAATGGAAGGGGCCTGCTGCCGAACCGGCCCCCGTAGGCATGCGTACGGTCACTCCTACAGGCAAATCCCAGCGGTAGTGTGTTTTGGCCAGGTTGTTGACGATCTGATTGAAGCCGCAGGAGACGAAATCCGCAAACTGCATTTCCACCACCGATGACCTTCCACGCAGTGCCAACCCCAGCCCAGAACCGAGGATGGCGGATTCACAGAGGGGTGTGTTTCGGATGCGATCCTTCCCGAATTTCTCCACGAAGCCATCGCTCACCTTGAATACACCGCCGTATTCCGCGACATCCTGACCCATCAGCAGTAGTTTCGGGTCGCGCTCCAGTCCCTGTTCGAGTGCCTCCTTGCAGGCATCCACCACCCGCAACTCCCGTGATCCCGCATCTGCGGGTGGTGGCACGAGTGTGACTGTTCCGGGTGCATAGACATCCGCGAGTTCACGGGCGGCATCCGCTGTGACCGGTGGCAGGGCCCAGGCTTCGTCCAGGTTCTCTTGGATCAGCTGCTTGAATTCTTTGCGAATCGCATCCACCGTGGACGCTTGGAGGACGCCCAGGTCGAGCAGGTAGTTTTCGTAATTGATGACCGGGTCTTTCTGGCTCCACTGCTCGAAAAGCTCTTCCGGAACGTACTTGGTTCCGCTTGCCTCCTCGTGGCCGCGCATCCGGAAGGTGATGGCTTCCAGCAAGACCGGCCTTCTGTCCACCCGCATCCGGGCGGCAATCTCCATGACGGTGCGGTGAACCGCCAGGACGTTGTTGCCATCGACCTGTACACCTTCCATGCCGTAGCCGATCGCCTTGTCAATGAATTGCTGGCAGCGAAATTGCTCGCTGCTCGGTGTGCTGAGTCCGTAGCCGTTGTTTTCGATGAGGAAAATGACCGGTAGATCCCAAACGGAGGCGACATTGACGGCTTCATGGAAATCGCCTTCACTGGCACCCCCATCGCCTGAGAACACCAAAGAGATGACGTCGTCCTGATCCAGGTTGCTGGCCAGGGAGATGCCGTTGGCGACGGGAAGCATGGCTCCCAGGTGGCTGATCATCCCGATGACACGGTGCTCCGGCGAACCGAAATGGAAGGACCGGTCCCTGCTCTTGGTGAATCCCTCCCGGCTGCCTTGCCATTGTGCGAAGAGCTTGCTGAGCTTCATGCCACGGTTGGTAAAGACCCCAAGGTTCCGATGAAGCGGCAGGATGTAGTCCGTGCTTTTCAGGGCGAGTGTTCCGCCGACCGAGATCGCTTCCTGCCCGATTCCTGAAAACCACTTGCTGATCTTGCCTTGCCGCAGGAGGATGAGCATTTTCTCCTCGATCATCCGGGGCAATAGGATCGCCTTGTAGAGTTCGAGAAGCTGATCGTCAGAATATCCCGTGCGGTCATAGTGGATATTCATGAGTTTTTCGGCAGGAATCGCTGTCTTTGCCATATTCTGATTTGAGCCACGAAATTAAGGAATGCTGATCGAGTCACCCCCTAAAAAATCAGGCTCAATTTTGCCTCTCCCGGGGCTTGATGGATTTCATGCAGGCGGTA
>JBJOPY010000051.1:0-4977 GCA_046050405.1 Bacteroidota bacterium
CTTCATCCTTGGTGCTCTTGTCGATGCCGTTCACAAAGTCGAGCCGACCCTGACAAAGCTCCACAAACTCGCTCAGGCGCTCCCGGATGAACCTTACCCGCACGGCATCCATGTAAGGCAGGGATCTGCCAAGTGCGTCGGTCTCGAAATACCGTGGGTTCTTCAGCAAGATCAGGCTGACATTCTCATTCCAGCTCTTGAAGCAAAACGGCCCCGTGCCGACGGGGTGACCGCGAAAGTCCTTGCCGTGGCGGTCCACCACCTCATGGGGCACGACCGAGGCGTAGGTCATGGCCAGCAGATTCGGAAAAGGGGCGAACGGCTTCTGAAGGCGAATCATGAAAGTGCTGTCATCCGGGGCTTCGAAACCGGCCACCGAAGCAGCCCTTCCGGAGTGGAAATCCTCCACGCCGGCGACCTTGCCGTTGAAAATCCAGAAGCCCTTGGCAGCCACGGCCGGGTCGCAGATGCGTGTGAAGCTGTACCGCACATCCTCCGCCACCATCCTTCGGGTGCTGTCCGGGCCGAAAAGTAGGCTGGGATGGAACCAGACATCTGTCCGCAAATGGAAAGTATAGATCAATCCGGACGTATCCAATGACCAACTCCGGCACAACACCGGCCGGAGGGTCAGGGCAGTGTCCAATTCCAGAAGGCCATTGAAAATCTGGGAGCACATCCAGGTAGCACTCTGGTCACTCGCATAAGCAGGATCGAGTGTACTCAAGCCTGCGGGCAGATTCATCTCGAAAACGGAACGATTGTCATCAGATTCCGAGCGCTTTCCACATGATACCAACAAGGCGATTGTGCACAAGAAGGCCAATAATTTTTGGATCGGTGGCAAGCTTCTTTCATACTTTTGCCTCTTGAGTTTTAGCATCCGATAAGGTCTGCAGGGTACACTGAATCGGTCAAAATTAATGGAAAAGAAACGGATCCCACAACCGGTCGGAAAGGAAAAATTGCGGATGACGAAGATTATTTCAATAGCGAATCAAAAAGGCGGCGTTGGGAAAACGACCTCCGCGATCAACTTGGCAGCAAGCTTTGCGGCACTGGAGTTCAAGACGCTGATGATCGACACCGACCCCCAGGCCAATGCCACCAGCGGCCTCGGATTCGATCCCAGAAACACGAAGAAAGGCATCTATGAAGCCATGATCAGCGACGAAATCGAGGCCAAGGATACGATTCTGACCACCGATTTTCCCAATTTGGATTTGATCCCCAGCAACATCGACCTCGTGGGAGCCGAGATCGAGATGATCAATCTCCCGAACCGTGAACGTAAGATGCGGCGGATCCTGGAGCCGCTGAAAGGCCTGTATGACTTCATTTTGATCGACTGCTCTCCCTCCCTCGGCCTGGTGACTGTCAATGCCCTCACGGCTTCGGACTCGGTCATCGTCCCGGTTCAATGCGAGTACTTCGCCTTGGAAGGCCTTGGCAAACTGCTCAACACCATCAAGATCGTGCAACAGCGCCTGAATCCTGAGCTCGAGATCGAAGGCATCCTGCTCACGATGTACGATACCCGGCTGCGCCTGAGCAATCAGGTCGTGGACGAGGTGAGGACGCATTTCCACGAGATCGTCTTCAATACAATCATTTCCCGCAACATCCGGCTGAGCGAGGCTCCAAGCTTTGGCCTCCCTGCCCTGATGTTTGACGCCGAGAGTAAAGGCGCCATCAACTACATGAACCTCGCACGCGAGATCCTACAGAAAAACAAGATGACCCTCACCCGCCTGCAAGGCGGAACGCACTCCAACAACTGATGCTCCCCTCAACTGATTCACAATATATAGATGACTGACCTGAAAAATAAGCGTCGAAATGCACTTGGGCGGGGGCTAAGCGCACTGCTGAACGACAGTGGTGCAGTAGTGCTGGACAGCGGCTCTAATACACCTCTGGACGCAGCTTCCACGGTGACCGAGGTTCCGCTCGAGCGCATTGAGACCAATCCCTATCAGCCACGGACGCACTTCGACCTGGTCGCGCTGGAGGAGCTGTCATATTCCATCAAGGTTCAAGGGATCATTCAGCCGATCACCGTGCGGAGGATGGGTGCCCATTCCTATCAGTTGATCAGCGGCGAGCGCCGCCTGCAGGCTTCCAAAATGGCTGGCCTACAGACCATACCTGCCTACGTCCGCACTGCGAACGACGAGCAAATGCTGGAAATGGCACTGATTGAGAACATTCAGCGTCAGGACCTCAATCCGATGGAGATCGCCCTCGCCTATCAACGTCTCGTGGAGGAGCTGAACCTGCGGCTCGAGGACCTTGGCGACAAAGTCGGTAAAAAACGTGCCACAGTCAACAATTATGTGCGCCTGCTGAAGCTCCCGCCCGAGATTCAAATCGGCCTTAAAGAGTCCAAGCTGAGCATGGGCCATGCCCGGGCATTGATCAACATCCAGAACATCGAGGATCAATTGGCTGTTTACAAGGCCATTCTGGAGGAGGATCTCAGTGTGCGCAAGGTGGAGGAAATGGCTCGGGCACTTGCCGAACGCACCACCAAGCAGCCGTCGCCATCGCCTAAATCCCGGAAAGACATTCACATCCAGCGGCTTGAGCGCAAGCTAGAAGACAAGTTCGGAAGCCGGGTGGTGATCACGCAACATTCACAAGGCAAGGGGGAGCTGAAAATTGGATTCGAATCCATGGAGGATTTGAATCGGATACTGGAAATCCTGGAGCCCTGACCATGCTTCAAGTACATCGCCGGAGCCTAAGAATCCTGTTTTTTGTACTTGTGCATGGCATATTGTCGCTGATGGGCAGTGCACAGGTCACACCCGCAGCCAGCTCCCCGGCATCGAATCCAGTGCCGGCACCGGGAAAGAATCTGCATAAAGGTTTCAAAAATCCAGCCGACTCGGCCTCGTCAGCAGCCGACGGGACTCCGGCGGACATCCCCCCCTATGAGGCGGAAACCAACGGGACCAGAGATGATTCCTCCCAGACCAATCGACAGGCCGAAGGCCACGGATTCCACCTTTTCCCGCCCAGGTTGCATTACGACCCGAGGATTGCGTGGAAACGCAGCGCGATTCTGCCAGGGTGGGGGCAGCTTTACAATCGGCGATGGTGGAAGGTCCCGATCATCTATGCAGGCTTTGGGACGATCTGCGCATTCATTTACATTAACCACAAAGGCTACAGGGAGTACGACGATGCGGTGAAATGCAAGGGCGACCCGGCTTGTACGGATGACCCGTTTCCTTATTATGATATCCCCGGCGTGATCTCCATCCGTGAGTCCTATCGCCGCTACCGAGACCTCGGCGTGATCGTCTGCGGCCTATGGTACCTGCTCAACGTGGTGGACGCTTACGTGGACGCCCATCTCAGGGGATTCAACGTGTCGGACGACCTCTCGCTTCACCTGAGCCCCAGCCTCTCCATCGACCCCTTCAACCATCACCGGCGCTATGCGGGCCTGTCACTCGCCTTGAATCTACGACCATGAAGTTGCGCATCGCATTGATCGGATACGGCAAGATGGGGCAGGTGGTGGAAAAGGAAGCCATCGCGAGGGGGCATGAAGTCATCCTGAAAGCCGATCGCCAGGACGTCCATCAAGCCACTCTCCTGCGGCCAGGCGACTGCGATTGCTTCATAGAATTCACGAACCCCGGATCCGCACTCCCCAACTTCCGAAGCCTGCTCCCGACGGGGATACCCATCGTGACGGGTACGACCGGGTGGCTTTCCCATCTGGAGCAAATTCGGAGCGAAGTGTTGACGGCAGGCGGATGCTTTCTGCACAGCAGCAATTTCTCCATCGGTGTCAACGTGCTTTTTCTCCTCAATCGCACCTTGGCAACATTGATGGACGGCTATCCGCAGTACGACTGCCATATCGAGGAGTCCCATCACCGTCACAAGAAAGACGCGCCTTCCGGGACGGCGAATAGCCTTGCAGCCCAAATCCTGGATGCCCTCGACAGGAAATCCAGGACTGTCCATGCAGACCTGCTCCATCGATCACCAGAAGCGGATGAGCTATCCATTGCCTTCATCCGTGCGGGGGAAATCGTCGGGCGACACGCGGTCACCTATACCTCGGACATTGATCAGATCAGAATCTCCCATGAAGCATATAATCGCAGGGGTTTTGGCCTGGGTGCGGTCCTTGCGGCAGAATGGGTGCAGGGCAAAAAAGGGTTCTATGAGTTCTCGGAGATCTTCGAGCTGCTGGGGAAATGAACCGGGCGGGATGAGCCATGGCCCCGGAATCAACCAGTCCATCGAAAAAAGCACCCACAGCCTGAGGCAGTCACCCGGAACATGCCATGCGAGGGAATCCCGAATGGAATAAACATGTACCACCGCCGCGCGCTTGCAAGGAAGGTGATCTTTCCGGGGGCGGGGAAGTCAGCATTCACGCCATTCGACTGTCCCGCCTTGTCCATCGACACCGGATTGGATGTAATTCTTTCCTGGATTCGCCAGCGATCCATTCGAAGCATTCGCATTCCCAATAATTGTTTTGCTAATTTTGCCTTATCCCAAGTAGGAAGGCTGGAGAAGCCGAAAAAATTCAAAAACGCCACCCTGTGGCAGACATCAAAGACTGATTCAAATGCAATACCATCTCATCGTCACCCTACCGATCTTCCTACTGCTGCATACGGGCTTGGCACTGGTATTCAAGAAGGCAGGTCAAAGCTGGTGGAAGGGTCTTGTCCCGCTGTACAATGTCCATGTTTGGCTTCAGCTGATCGGCAAACCCAAGTGGTGGATCATTTTTTATATGATGCCGGTCCTGAACTTCGTCATGGGCATCGGAATCATCCTGGACTTGATCAAATCCTTTGGCAAGCATAAATTCATCGACCACGCCCTGGCAGTCATTTTCCCATACGTTTACTTCATCTACCTGGGCATCAACCGGCAGGATAAGTATCTTGGGAGATACAAAGACCTCGCATCCAAGGATCCTGCCAAGACAAAGACAAG
>JBJOPY010000052.1:0-22237 GCA_046050405.1 Bacteroidota bacterium
AATATTTCCTAAATTGGCGAGATATAAATCAGATACATTTTGGCTTCTCCATCCAGTCCCCTTCAGCAAAGCATTGCACCTAAAAGGGTAAGGGCAACATTCGAGCAACCTGGAGCAGCAGTTGCCCGCAGATGGTTTCGCATCTTCCGCAGACTGACCCTGGGGAGTATCGCGTTTGCGCTGATAGCCATCTTCACGGTGATCGTCATCGCACTCACGGACATCCCGCCGATGGATGTGATCGAAAATCCCCGCACCGAGCAGAGCACCCAGGTATTCTCTGCGGACGGCGTGGTTTTGAGGAATCTTTTCGATGAAAAGCACCGTGTGAGTCTCAATTTGGAGGACATCTCCCCCCATGTCCTGCATGCACTCATAGCGACAGAGGACATTCGATTCTACAACCACTCGGGCATCGATCCGCAATCTTTTTTGGCAATATCCAAGGAAGTACTGTCCGGAAAGAGACCACGTGGCGGTAGCACGATCACCATGCAGCTGGCCCGCAACCTATATAATGATATCGGAAGGGAGCGCAGCCTCTGGCGGAAACTCAAGGAGATGGTCGTGGCTGTCCTGCTCGAACGGAAATTCACCAAAGACGAGATCCTGACCGCCTATCTGAATACGGTTTCCTTTGTCGGAAATACCTACGGCATACAGAACGGGGCCCTTGAATACTTTGGGAAAGACGCCAAGGATCTCACGGTGGTAGAGTCCGCCATGCTGGTAGGACTGCTGAAAGCGACGAATTCCTACAATCCCCGGAACCACCCTGAGGCCGCGAAAAACCGCAGGAATACCATCCTCGAAATGATGGCTGAGCAGGGCTACCTGGAGCCAGAAATGGATCTAGACAGCCTCAAGGCACTGCCAGTCGGCGTCAAGCATCAAAGTGACTATCGTGACCTGGGCATCGCTCCTTATTTCACGGAACATTTGCGGGAATGGCTTAGGGAATGGTGCAAGAAGACCAATCACGATATGTACCGTGAAGGTCTCAGTGTCTACACCACCCTGGACTCCCGAATGCAGCAATATGCAGAAGAAGCTACAAATGAGCATCTTGCATGGCTGCAAGGTGTGTTTGAGAAGCATATCTCAGGCAAGGAACCCTGGATCAAGGATACCACCTTCCTTATGGACGCCATGAAGCGAAGTGACCGATACCGTTCCGCAAGACTAGCCGGGCTGGACATGGAAGAGATCCTAGAGGAGTTCCATACGCCGATCCTGATGGATCTTTTCGATTGGAACCGCCAGGTAAAGGATACCCTGATCAGTCCCTGGGATTCCCTCATGAACTATGCCCGGCATCTAGAATCTGGGTTCATGGCGATCGATCCTTCAAATGGCTACGTCAAGGCCTGGGTGGGCGGGATCAACCATCGATTCTTCAAGTACGACCATGTCTATACTGGCAAGCGCCAAGTGGGCTCCACCTTCAAGCCGTTCGTGTACTGCGCTGCATTCGACAACGGAAGCACCCCCTGCGAGGTCGAACTGAATCAACCCGTATTCTTTTACAACGACGTCGGGAAGATGATCTGGGCACCGAAAAATGCGGATGGCAAAATCGGCGGATTCATGACGTTGCGACGTGGGTTGGCGACCTCCACCAATCTTATCACTGCCCGCGTCATGAAGCGTATCGGGCCGAATGTCGTGTGTGAATGGGCTCGGAAAATAGGCCTCAAATCACCGCTTGACTGCGTCCCTTCCATCGCACTCGGCACCACCGATCTCAGCGTTTACGAAATCACGGGAGCCTATGGGACATTTGCCAACAAAGGCGTGCACAACGAACCCATGTTTGTCACACGCATTGAGGATCGCAACGGCAATCTGCTGGCAGAATTCACCCCACAACAGCGTGAAGCCATCTCCGAGAACACCGCCTTCATGATGATAGACATGCTGAAAGGTGTCGTCAATGAACCTGGCGGTACCGGTGGCCGCCTCCGCAGCCGATACCACCTCAATATGGAAATGGGAGGGAAAACAGGTACTACCCAGAAGCAGAGCGATGGATGGTTCATGGGCGTGACTCCGCATTTGGTTTGCGGGACCTGGGTCGGCTGTGGGGACCGGAGGATGCGCTTCCAGTCCCTTCAGTATGGTCAAGGTGCAAGCCTTGCACTCCCGGTCTTTGGCTTGTTCATGCAGAAAGTCTATGCCGACAGCACCATCGGTCTCCCAAAGGACAGATTCCCTACACCACCAAACTTCGATATTGAACTTGACTGTTCGAAATATGACGCTCAACGCAAGAATTTATGGCCCGACAGTCTGGCCCGCGGCAGCAAGTCGGTTATGAATGTCGAAAATGAGTTCTGAGTTTCATTCCGAAAAGGTACAGGAGCAGCTCCAGCTCATCCCAGATGCTCCTGGCGTGTACCGATACTTCAGCAAGGCGGGAACCCTTCTGTATATCGGAAAAGCGAAGAGCCTCTCCAAGCGGGTCAGGAGTTATTTCAATTCCGGTAAAACCCATAGTTTCAGAATCGCCTCCATGGTGGCACAGATCGCGGACATCCAGTACACGATCACCCACAACGAGGCGGAAGCATTGACATTGGAAAACAACCTCATCAAGGAGCAGCAACCAAGATACAACATCAATCTCAAGGACGGGAAGACCTACCCGTACATATGTATCCCCCGGGAACGGTTCCCGAGGGTGTTTTCGACGCGGGACCGGAGAGCCACCGATGCGGAGTACTACGGACCATTCACCTCTGTGAAGGTCATGCACTCCATCCTCGAACTGATTCGCCAGAACTACAAGTTCCGGAACTGCAATTATCACCTCACTGAAGCCAATGTCAAAGCGGGCAAATTCAAGCTCTGCCTGGAGTACCAAATCGGGAATTGCCTGGGCCCGTGCGAGGCCATGATCTCTGAAGAGGATTACAATAAGAACATCGCGGCGATCCGTAAAATACTCAAAGGCCACTTGCGCGAACTCACCGAACAACTGGAGCAGGAGATGCATGCCTTTGCAGCTGCATACGAATACGAAAAGGCTGAGACAACGCGCCAGATGCTTGAAAAAATCAAGGCCTTCATGTTGCGAAACACGGTAGTCTCAGAAGAAATCGATGCCGTGGATGTCTTGACGGTGGACCGACTCAATGACCTCGCCGTGATCAACCACTTCAGGGTCGCACATGGGGCAATCGTGGCGACGCATAGCTGGGAGGTGAGGATACGCCATGACGAGACAGACGAAGAGCTGCTATCTTCGGTTTTTGAACGCTTGATCGCAGAGGAGCCCCTCGGCAAAGAGCTCCTCACGAATGTCGATTTCGATCCTGGGGATGAATTCGCCTGGGATGGCCAAATCAAAGTCCCGTCGCGGGGAGACCGGAGAATGCTGGTGGATCTTTCATTGAAGAACTGCCGCGTCCTGCTGGAGGAAAAGGTGTGGAAGCAAACCCTCAAAAAAAAGAATCCGCAGGAGACCATCCTGGAGCAATTGCAAAAGGATTTGCACCTTGTATCTATCCCAAGGCATGTCGAGTGCTTCGACAACTCCAATTTCCAAGGTCAGTTCCCCGTAGCCTCCATGGTGGTTTTCATGGATGGGAAACCATCCAAGAAGGACTACCGCCATTTCAAGATCAAGACGGTCGACGGCCCCAATGATTTCGCCTCCATGGAAGAGATCATCCATCGGAGGTACAAACGCTGTATTGATTCGGGATTGCCGCTGCCTGACCTGATCATTGTCGATGGCGGCAAGGGACAGCTCAGCAGTGCCGCCAAATCACTGGAAGAACTCGGAATTATTCAAAGAGTGCCCATCATCGGCATTGCAAAGAAGCTGGAAGAGATCTATGTGCTCAATGATCCGATCCCGCTCCACATCGACAAGAGGAGCACCTCCCTCAGGATGATCCAGCAGCTTCGAAATGAGGCCCATCGATTCGCCATCACCTTCCACCGGGATCTCCGTAGCAAGAACACATTCCTCACACACCTCACAGATCTGGAAGGCATCGGAAAGGCATCGGCGGTCAAATTGCTGACACACTTCCGTTCCGTCAAGAAGGTAAAGGAAGCAAGCCTCGATGAGCTGTCCGCAATCGTCGGACGAATACGGGCAAAATTGATCAAGAACGCCCTCGAAAACGGCGATATCTGAATAGGATTCCCCCAGCGCACGCCCATTGAGGGCTATCCGAGTCGCACAAAAAGGCAGAGGGCAATTGATTGCCCTCTGCCTTGAATTATGATGTTCAAAGTTTCCTTGAAATTAGAAGCACCACAGATGGTGCTCAAACTCCACGAGCTGATTGCGGCGGTAATCGGACTCTTCCAATGTTTTGACACCACGGCCGGACACGTCCAGAATATAGCTGCTGAAGAGGCGCATTTCGAAAATCTCGCGCATATTGCGGTACTCGGCATCGTTGAACTTGTTTTTCCACTGTGTGTCTTCCAACGTCTCCAGTACATCCGCATAACGGAAGCAAACGAAATTCTTGTCAGGCAATGTTTCTCCTGGATCCACCCATACGAGGCGCAGATATTGGATGTCATACACCATGTCAGAACGATTCTTGTCGAAGATGCGATCCTCGATGAACTCTAATACGGATTCGTATGCTGCAATCGAGAAGTCACCCTCCGTAGCTGCTCCAACACCGGTATTAGGATCGGAATCACCTTCGGTGCCGCTGTCACCCAGGTTATCCCCCGTCTGATCTACACCGAACTCATCTCCTCCCTCGAAATCATCGAACCCGGAATCTTCCTCGTCGAAACTTTCTCCACCGCCATCACCCTCGATCTGCTGTGCGATCTTCACCACGTCCTCATAGGTGAGTGACTTGTTGAGGCTATCAGGATGATATGCAAGATACTTGCCAGACTTCAAACCATTGATGAGTGCAACGACGATTCCCCGGGTCTCACCATATGTGGGGTTTCCGTACAAGGCGGGACTCTCCGAAAAGGTCAGTGGCTGGTTGATTTTCTCTGACAGATCCAAACGGTTCACAACCTTCCTTCTCCAGTAGTGGTCATCGACCCGGGGAGGTATGCGGGCACCAGGTATCTGAGCGACCACCTCCGTCATGACCCCGCTCAGGAGTATCAAGAAAGAAATAAAAACTAATCTTTTCATGACAGATGAATTAATTATTTGATAATTGCACCAATATACAAGTCCCTATCACCGAAAGGTTCTTCTATCCTCTTATTCTGGAAGTTCATCCGATAGACGGATCCAATCTTGAAGTAAATCTTCGTTCCGGGAGGATCCTGCTTGAGTGAATTGCCAAGGGGAACCGAGATCCCTGCACTGGCATCCTTTCCGCCACCACTGAAGGTGGCCACTTTCGTAGGCGCACCCAAGGAACGGGCGGCAAGCAAATCGACGTTGTCGATCACATAACGGGCATCCTTCGGAAGTGCATTGCGGAAATCATTGTCGGGCCGAATCTTCACCTTGCAATCAGCCTTTCCCGGAATCGGTGATGCGCCATTGTATTCCTTGCCAAGTACTTCCAATACGATCTCAGGACGCGGAGGCTTGATCACCTTGTACTTGATGTCGTCAATCTTGATGTTCTGGCCGTTCGTCAAGGATGAGACGCTGAGGACACAGGTCTTGCCGGTCGGGACGATCGTGATCACACGCTTGTCCGTGCTACTGGGTAGCACCTGAGCCTCTGTGGCCTCGAACTTGGGTGAGTAGAATTCACCCAGAGCGGGGCAGTCCACGTTGATCGTATTTCCGCAGTTGGCATACAGGTTTTGCACTGAAGCTGAGGTAATCACCACCTCTGGCTTGCGGATCGTGTATTTGCCTTCCACCTTGAGTTCAGCCATGTCGCCATCCGCCTTCGGAACCTTGATGACGGCATGATAGGAGGCCTCCTTTTCCGTCTGCCCATTTGCAAAACCACCCGGTGCCGTGAATGTCATCGTCGCAGAATTCCCACCCTTGTCCGTAGTCACGCCTGGCCCGACGAATTGCGGCTTGATCTCACTCGAGGACATGGCCACGAAAAGCTTGGTCTCGAACTTCATCCCTGCAGCCACAACGCGTGACACAGGGGCATCTACAGCGATCAAGGAGTCAATCTTGAATGTAACAGAACCTAGTTTTGCCTTCACTAGGTTGAGCAGGTTGGAATGAATCTCCTGAACGTCCAGCTTGAACTTTTCCATCATCGCAAGGTCGGCGACGACCGGTTTTCCGTGGAAGGTATGGTATTCCCAGACCTTGTCCTTTTCATCATGGCAAAGTGGCTTGAACAAATCCTTCTCCGGCTCCTTGCCTGTTGAATCGGCCTTGGCGACGAGCTTGTTCACCTTCACAAACCGGTTGGCCCAAGTCACGAAATTGTCCAGTTCCTTCTTGAGCTTGAAGGCTTCGCCGTCACCGCGGCCTCCATTTGAAGCATCATTTCCCATCCAGAACCTGTAGTTTTTCTCCAGTTCCTTGATATTATGCATCTCGCCGGTAGCAGGGTCGAGGTCTGCGATTTTTTCCAGGGTCTTGATGCGGGCTTCGATCAAGCCAATCATGCCATTGGCTTGCTTCTCCACAGAGTCAGACACTGCCAAAAGAGGCTCGTTCTTATGATTCCCTTGGCCGATTTCCTCGGTGATTTTCGACTTGATGCCGCCTCTGGTATCCTTGTTCTTTTCCGCAAAGCTCTCTGCGGACTCGTGCAAAGAATCTCGCAGGCTCTTGAAAGCCTCGAGGATCTCGGCACTCACATTCAACGCTAGAAGCGCCGTGAGCACGAGATACATCATATTGATCATCTTTTGCCGAGGAGATAGATTTCCACCTGCCATGATTATATTCTTTTCTAAAGTTTAATAAACGCTAAGAAATAATTAGAATGAATACATCAGCTCCGGTTGGACATGGCAGACAACATACCGCCATAGACCGCATTCAGATCGCGAAGATTCTTCGTGAGGCTGGCAACCTCCTTACGGTATGCTTCGGCATCCTTGGAGGCCTCGACCATGTTGGTCATGGCTCCGCCAAGGCTTTCATAGAACTTGTTGATGCTGGTAATATGCTGCTGGGCATCCTGCAATTCCATTTCATATACGGCATTGAGTGAAGCCAAGTTTTTGGTCACGCGCTGCACTTCTTCATGATAGGCGTTGGCTTGCTGGGCGGCGCCTCCGACACTGCTGGACAGGCTGCTCATGGCATTCACAGTGGAAGCGTAACCGTCATTCAATTGCGACATTTTGCCTGTTGCATTGCGAACGCTGGCGGTGTACTCATTCGTGGCAACCGTCGCATCCTCGATCTTAGAAAGCTTGTCAACGTTGCTTTTCAGACCCTGAAGTGAACCGGAAAGGGACTCAAACAGATCAGAAGACAATTCTATTCCCCCCATCCCCTTTTCAGCAATGGCCAGTGCTTCCTCAGGAGTCATGCCAGACTTGTCGTCCTTGGTGTCCATTACAAATTCGTCATCCTCGTTCAACTGCGGGTAAACCTTACCCCAATCCAACTCCGCATGAAGGGGCTCGAATGCAGAAACGAAAAACACGACCACCTCGGTGCCCATGCCAGCAATCAGCATTTCATTTGCATAGTCCCAGTGCATAATCTTGAACAATGCGCCACCAATTACAACTGCTGCACCAAGACCATAGAGATATTTCATGAAGATCTTAAATGCACGCGATTCCAGAAAACCTTTTTTCTTAGCCATTTTGTTTATTGCTTACTTAAGAAGTTGATAATTATCAAGAATGATTTCAGTGAATTCACTTTTATGTTTTCTCCTATCTACAATGTGCAAGTGCTGATGGTGAAAAAAACCTTGCTGCTGGGACTGTCAGCCAAGAATCCGCACTTGAACCAAGCGAGCCAACTAGAATGCGGCTGCACCCGAGCGTCCGATCTGCGTTACAGCACAGCGAAAGCCAACGAAAGACTTCGTGGTGTCTGAATACTCATAGGTCCGTGTCCCGCAAGACAGGAATATTCCGATGTCCTTCCATGAGCCGCCACGAATCACTTTTCGAATGTTGGCACCGCCGGGAACCCTTTCCTCAGGCTTGTAGCGCGGGTCGCGGTAGACTGGGTTCAAGTCATGCGCATAGATGTAGCCAGACTCTTCGAAATCATCTTCGCACCACTCAGCGACATTGCCCGGCATACACCACAGGCCATAGTCATTCGGCCAATAGCTGCGAGCTGGACTTGTGTATTCATAATTGTCAGCGATATAGTCGCCACGTCCAGGCTTGAAGTTGGCGAGGAAGCAACCCTTGGAGTTACGGATATAGGGGCCTTCCCATGGGTAGATCTTGTGTTCGTAGCCACCACGAGAAGCATATTCCCACTCGGCTTCGGTTGGAAGGCGGAATCGCGGCATTGGGGGCATCTCTATCGAGGCACGATAGGCATTGTAATGCGCAGTCCTCCAACGGCAGAACTCGGAGGCAGCATACCAGTTGACACCCACCACCGGGTACTCGTCAAAGGCAGGGTGCCAGTAGTAGTTCTCCTGCAAGGGCTCATTGTAGGCAAACACGAAGTCGCGCACCCAAACGATGGTGTCAGGATATACGAGCTGGGCGACATCCGCCGCAAGCGTGTCCCGTGCAGTTTCGATAAACTGCCGATACTCATTGTTGGTGATCTCAGTATCATCCATGTAGAACGAGCTGATTGTAATCTGGCGGTTGTGGGCTACTTGGGAGTAGTTCACATCCTGGTCATTCTGACCCATGTGGAAGCTTCCCGGTGGAATCAAAACCATGCCGTAAGGAGTGGGCTGATCCCAATCCGGACGATCCAACACGCCTGTCAATTCACCGTTCTTACCCGTTTGCTTGCCACCAAAAAAGCCGCAACCACTTGTAAAAACAGAAACTGCAACAAATACAACCAATAACCTTTTCATAACAGACAAATTGAAGAGTGTTGCAAACTAATGCGCCTAATTATTGAACAAACTTAGAGACTATTGTCATTCTGAACAAGAGAGGAGAATCACAATATCAAATGAAAATCGGTAACACGCCATCTCGGGCAGTTCCCCAGACAGGCAAGGATTCCATTTTGATATGCATGAAGGACGAATACATCTGTATCTGCTACCAAGTCCCAGCCAATTAGATATCGTTGATGTACAATGTACGTGTCCCGCGCCTTGGGGCCAAATTCTTGAACTTGGAGGGGAATGTATAAGACATGATCAATTCGTGAGAACCTGTGGTGAAACGGCCCAGCCCCGAGGTGCAATAATCATAGGAATACCCGACGAACAGATTGTTCGAGGCATTAAAGCCAATTATTCCAGAGAAGGAATCACTGTTGGAGCCGACAAATCCACGGTGACTGACTCCAAACACCATCGGGCTTACATAGAGGTTCATGTTGAGATCAAACTGAGTGGTCGGCCCGGTCATCCTGAAGCAAGCGTTTGGCTCCAGATAAGTGGATGGCCCAAGCTCGAGGACTAACCCGGCAGTCGCCGAGATTCCGCGTGAAAGAACCGATTTCGACAAATCTGGAGTTCCCATCAGCTGTTTCAAATTAGGCTCCAGGATGTGCGATACTGATCCGCCGATGTAGAATTTGTCCTGTGGAAAAGCACTGGGGAGAGCATTCTTCAGAGGAACATGAAAATAAAATCCGGCATCCAAGTCGGGAACCATCATGGTGGTGATGCCGGTAGGAAGAACCGGATCAACACCTCCGGTTTGATTGTATATCCAATCGCCCATCAGTGTCTTTTGGTACACTCCCCCTGCCACACCAAGGTTCAGAAGCGCTTTTTCTTCGCTGAGCCTCAGGTGAAACGCGTATGCACCCTTTATGCCAACAGTGTTCAATGGGCCAAGACGATCCCCGATCAAGTACGCACCAAGCCCGCCGTGCAGTGCCTTGATGTAACCGTTAAGGTTAGCCGTCATAGTATTCGGGGCCTGGGGGATCCCCACCCACTGTGCCCGTCCCAATCCACCTATGCTAGTGGCCTGCATGGCTCCGGCATAGGCAGGGTTAAGAACGAACTTATTGAACATGAACATCGTGTACTGTGGATCCTGCTGTGCAAACGCTAAGGGCGATAGCAAGATCACCGACAATAACCCCAGTAGTATGATCCTCATGTATGCTTTGAGTAAATTCAGGCGCTGAAATTGCGAACTATAACCCAAAGTTACAAACTTTTTTTGAATCAGGAGTGCGATGTCAAGTGTTTGGAGACTTGCCCCCTGGCTGAGAATCTATCCCTGCTACTTGTCGAAAGATTAGCAAGCTACACTATCGGGGGCTTCTTCAATGCTTCATCAATCCTACTTACCCGCAGCGGCCCTGTCCAACTCGGCAGGCAGCACCCGTCACCAAGAAACCTTACATTCCCACTTAATGATCATCATCGTGGGCTACTTGTTGTTCTCCCGCAGAAAGAGCTCGATCGCTGCGGTCATGGACGGAACGTTCGGAAGCGGGGCCTCGATATCGACACGAAGGTTTGCATCACGGATCGCCTTGGCAGTCGTAGGGCCAAATGCGGCGATGACCGTGTCATTCTGCTTGAAATCCGGGAAATTCTGAAAGAGCGACTCTATCCCCGATGGAGAGTAAAAACAGAGCATGTCATAATACACATTCTTAAGGTCGGAAAGGTCGCTGCTGACCGTGTTGTAGATGACCGCCTCGGTCAGCTGGTACTTGTGCGCCACCATCCAATCCGTCAGTGCAGTGGTATGAATCGAGCTACACGGGAATATGAATTTCTCCTTGCTGTGCTTCTTGACGATATCAATGAGATCATTGCTTGTGCGCTCACCTATATAGAGCTTTCTCTTTCTGATCACGATGTACTTCTGAAGGTACTTGGCCGTGGCATCGCTTACGCAGAAGTACTTCATTTCCGCAGACATCTCCATCTTCAGCTCCTTCAGCAGCCGGAAATAGTGGTCGATCGAATACTTGCTCGTGAAGATCACTGCAGTAAACTCCATCGGATTGATATTCTGCTTTCGGAATTCATTCAGGGTGACCCCTTTGATCTCGATGAAATTTCGAAAATCCATTTTGATACCCCACTTCTCCGCTAATTTCAGGTATGGGGAGTTTTCGTCAGTTGGGTAGGGCTGAGAAATGAGTATGGACTTAATTTTCTTTCCCATGGAGAATAGCTCGAGCTCCTTTTTGGATTAACAATTCGGCGAGGTGCTTCCCGGTTTCTGCTGCATCCTTGACATTGCAATCTGCGGAATCCCGCAACAGTTGGCTACCATCTTCGGCAGCAACTCCCCCCATCAGGCTTAGGGTCTCTCCCACAACGGTGCCAAGCGCGAAAATCGCGGATTGACAACCCCCTTCCATTGTTCCCAGAAATGCCCTTTCTGCAATGACTGCCACCTCGCTACCATAGTCGTTGAAAAGTTTCCTGACCCCGTCGGTCGCCCAGTGGCCGCTTGGCATCGTGACTGCAATCGCTCCCTGTCCGACAGCAGGCGTGAAAGAGGAAACATTGAGTTTGCGGGTAATCAGGTGCGCCAGCCCCATGCGCTTCACGCCAGCATAGGCTAGCAAAATCGCATCACACTCACCTGCCAACATCTTTTCGACACGTGTGTCCACATTTCCACGCATGGGAACCACCTGCACATGAGGCAAATAATGTCGCAGAAGTGCCCGCCGCCGAAGGGAGGATGTCCCTATCGTGATGCCCTTCGCCAGATTGTCCACGTCATGCACCTCACTGGCACTGACAAGCACATCCCGTGGATCCTCGCGCTTGCCGACTGCGGCCAGCTCGATCCCCATGGGCAGCGTTGTCGGAAGATCCTTCGCACTATGTACTGCCAGGTCAATCTCCCCCCGAAGCATGGCATCGTCCAATGCCTTGGTAAAGAGCCCTTTATCGCCGATCTCGTGCAATGGCTGGGACTGTAGAAGGTCACCAGTCGTTTTGTAAAGAACCAATTCTACCGTGTAACCGTTTCTCTCAAGTAGACCTTTCACGTGGTGAGCCTGCCATAATGCCAGCTTACTGCCTCTGGTTCCAACTTTCAGGTTCATCAACCCACCAACTTCATATCAATAAAACCCACGGTAAAATTTCGAGAGTGCAAATATACAATATTTTGAGACTCCCTGAAACCTGATACAGCCTGCTCAATCCGGCATACAGCAGGGACAATCGACGGGCACCATACAGCAGGAACAGAATTCCCCAAACATGCAGCATCACTGTACCGAAGGTCGGCTCCAGAAAAAAAACGAAGCTCGCCGGTAGCCAGGGAATCAAATTCATAGGAAACGAAGCGAGCACATCCAAGTTTTGCAACGAGGAGCCCAGGTTAAACACCCTGAAAACTGTCCCGACCATATTGAAGACGAAGTACTTCAGGAGATTCAGAAAGGCGACGATCCCAAATATTTCCAGAAAGAGCTGCCAGAGGGGCTGAAGACTGCCCGCCAGTGCCTCGTACAAAATGCTATGGGTTGCGAATACATTCAAGATGGCCCACTGGCCGGACAGCTCCACGTAATAAATGAAAAGTGCCAAGCTCACCGACGTGATGATCATCCGCAACAGGTTCATGAGCCAGCGCTGCTCAACCTTCAAAAATTTGTTGTCTGCGATGAGCTCCAGATAGATCTTGGTCTTTGTGATGTACTCTCCGAGGTTGCCGTACACCCTCGGTGCGAGGATCTTCAGGCCAAGCATCGACAATACGGGTATGAGCAGGAAAAACAGCAGCGAAACCTGGTCTGGCGGTGTAAGGCCTGGGCTGATGATATCGATTTGGGACTGGTACTTTCCATAGTTTCCACTCGGCTTCAGGTTTTCATCTCGCCAAAAGAGAAGATTCTTGTGGTCGGCCTCCTTGGCATATGGGTAGGCATTGTAACTGGCGATGCTATCCGCCATTTGGAGGTTCGAGAGAACCTTCCAGCCCTGACTTGCAAGAATCGCCTGGGCTCGGTTACTGGGTCGGAAGGGAAACGCCAAGGGATCGTTGTATGGAAACGAAAACAGCCCTGATCCTAGCTGCCTGACGACTTGCGTATCATTCAGGTAATGGGTCCCTGGCTGCCAGGCAGCCAGCAAGGCGACCTTGGGGGCAGAGGCGACCATCTCCGGAAAGCGCACTGGTTCGACTCTCGGGCTGACTTGCAGAATCAACACCTGCCTGAAAAGCCCCAGGAATCGCGCAGGATACCATGGAAAATTGATGCCCTTGGTTGTCATGTGAACCTTCAGGACATTCCCTTTGGGTTTGAAAAAATCCTTCTTCAATGCGAACAAATGCTCCTTGAATGGGTCGTCCGTAACGGCGAGTAGGCGCCCATTGAAATAGACGTCACTCGACCATGCGATCGCCTCGAGATAGAGGTATAGGGTATCTTGCAGCTTCTTAAAATCTACAAGGTCGAAAACACGTCGGATTTCCATCTCGTCACGGTCGAACAAATTGAAGGGTACCATGTGAAGGTTTTGATCTTCATCGAGCCAGGCACCCTGCAAGTCTGCGACAGCTTCCAGTCCTGCGGTAAGCGGACTCGGGAAGTAGGGGATTTTTGCCCCCTGGAGGGGTGCTTCACCGAGAAATAGAATGGTCAACATCAGAGGAACTACTCCTGTGAACCTGAACAATGGGATCTTTGCTGCGTGTACTATCATTCTGGAGAAATTCCGGTTCGAAGATAAATCTTTTTGGTCGGATTCCCCTTTTGGCATTCACAAGAGGGGATCCCGCTGCATGGGTTCCAAGGAACACCACCAATTCCCTCCCCAAGGAATACAGCCCGCGATTCCGATGAATACCCTTGTTTTCAGAACGTACAGCAGGTCGTCCCACCCCTCATGGCTTGTCTCTCTGCAAATCCTGGCAATGTCAGCCCAACTGAGTTTGTTTGACGGAATTCTCGCTATTTTCGGGCATGAACATCAGAGTCGGATTTGGTTTTGACACGCACCGCCTTGTGGCAGGTCGCGATTTGGTCTTGGGGGGCGTAAAGATTCCCCATGAAACGGGCTTGTTGGGCCACAGCGATGCGGACGCCCTTCTCCACGCCATCTGTGATGCACTCCTGGGGGCGGCCAACCTTCGGGACATCGGCTTCCACTTCCCCGACACCGACCCCAGGTACCTGGGTGCAGACAGCCGTGTACTTCTGGCAGACACTGTGAGGCTCCTGCGTGAAAAGGGGTGGCAGACAGGAAATGTCGATTGTACCATCGTGACGGAGGCTCCCAAGATCAATCCCCATGTGCCTGCCATGCAGGCCATCATCGCCCCATTGCTGGGTGTCGAGATCGGTGCTGTGTCCATCAAAGCCACCCGCAACGAGGGGATGGACGCCATCGGAAACGGAGAAGGCATGAAAGTCTATGCAGTGGCATTGATTCACACTACAGGCTCCTGAGATGACGGAGGCACCTACACCCGTCCCCGACAGCAATCAATGTTTCCTTCCCCTCGAACCTGGCCTTCATGGTCAGGCTAGGGCTACACGGTGCGCACCATCTGGGCGACCACCGGATTCTGAAGCCGCTCCCTGCCGATGGTGGTGGGTTCCATGTGCCCCGCATGCACCTTGACCATGTCCCCCAATGGAAATAGCTTGGTCAAGATCGAATGGATCAAGACTGGCGCAGAGCCTCCTGGAAGATCCACCCGCCCGACACTGTCCCTGAACAACACGTCCCCACTGAAAGCCTGCATCGTAGCGCGATGGAAGAAGGAAACATGACCCTTGCTGTGACCCGGCGTGAAAATCACCTCGAGTTTCGTATTGCCGAAGGTGACCACATCACCTTCATCGATGAACTGATGAGGTCCGGGAGATGCGTCCATCCTCAGTCCCCACATTTGTGCAAATACAGCAGCCCCCTCGAGGTTGTAGAGATCCTCATGGTGAGCCAGAAGGGGCACACCATAGCGGTCGACCAGCATGGCATTCCCGAAGATGTGGTCAATGTGGCA
The DNA here is from genome assembly GCA_046050405.1 of Bacteroidota bacterium. Taxonomy (GTDB): domain Bacteria; phylum Bacteroidota; class Bacteroidia; order J057; family JADKCL01; genus JADKCL01. The sequence goes on from JBJOPY010000052.1 coordinate 14,953, forward strand.
GTGCGTATTCAGCACCTTCTCCACCCTCAGACCTTCTCGTTCGATGTAGGATGTCAGCTCCTCCCGCTCGTGCCGGTGGTAGCAGCCCGGATCTATGACCACACAGGCCTTAGTTTCATCCGACAATACGTAGGTGTTCTCCCCGAACAACTCTGGGAAAAACGTGAAACTTTTGACCGTCAGCATATCTTGCACACTAGCTTTGCAGAAAGGTGAACAACATGGGGCAAAAATAGAGAAACGGCCAATGGAACATGGCCTGTAAAAACTGACGAGATGGATCCGGTTCCGAGAACAACGATCCGGATGCAGCGTTTTAAATAAAATTAGGATGGCGACAGAGAAGAATGTCTTGGTCATAGGCGGCGGTCTGGCGGGCTGCTTCATGGCGACGGAATCGGCTAAGCGTGGACACCGCGTAAGAATGGCAGACGTGTGCGATCCCAAGGCGGCGAGTCGCGTGGCGGCGGGGCTTTTCAACGTGGTGACAGGCCGCGAAGCCAACAAAACCTGGATGGCGGACGAAATGATAGCCTCCCTGCGCACATTCACCCAGCATCCCGATTTCCAATGGTTACAGAAATTCATCCATTACATGCCCATCTTCAGGCCTTTCCGGGATGGCTCCAATTACAATGACTGGATGGTAAGGCTGCAGGAACCTGAATTCGGGTGGCTCGGCAATCATCATGGAAAGCCCTGGAAACCAGACATCCTCCGCAATCCGCTGGGAGGGCTTCAAATCCTGCCATGCGGATGGGCTGAAACGGTGCCGCTCTGTGACGGCATCCTCCAAACCTTGGAGCAGAAGTACGACTTCCAGAAAGTGGAATGCAGGATCGACTATCAGACCATTGATGCAGAGACCGGCGAATGCCGGCAAGACGGCCTTCAAGGCCAATACGACGAGGTGATCTTCGCCGAAGGCTTCCAGATTCGCAACAACCCGTGGTTCCAATTCGTCGAGATCAGACCACTCAAGGGCCAAATCTTGGAGCTGCGGCTAGCGCCCGGCTTGGACGAAGGCACCATCATCCTGCGCAAGATGTTCCTGATCCCCAAAGGTGAAGGACGCTTTTCAGCAGGTTCCACCTACGAGCTGCACTTTGAGGACGACGAAGCTTCCGAGGAGGGAACCCAAAGCATCGTCGCTGCCGTAAAAGAGGCGACGTCACTCCCTTTCGAAGTTGTCGGTGCCCGGGCAGCCATCAGGCCCACCACGCCCAACCGCCGGCCTGTGCTAGGGAGGCACCCCAGCCATGAGCGGCTGGTCGTATTGAATGGAATGGGAACAAAGGGTGTGCTACAGGCGCCATTCGCAGCAGCGATGCTGCGCGGATGGTTGGATGGAGAACTTCCGGCACTTTCGTCGGAAGTTTCAGTCCTCCGGTTTTTGAATAAGAACGTGTAGATTAGCCTGAGGAAGAATGATGCATCTCGGACATATTTTCCTAATTGCTTTGCTGGCGGCGAGCGTATCCGGGCATGCCCAGACGAATGCCCTGGGAGCCATGAACATCCCGCACAACAAGCAATTCAAGTGGAACCATGTCTCCACGGAATCGTTCGACGTGAACTACTACACCGACGACCCAGTCATGGCAGGGGTCGTCGGAAAAATGGCTGAAGAAGCACTCTGGGACATCTCCAAGACGCTCGACTATAAGAACCTTGCGCGATTTTCACTCTACCTTTTCGTGGATTTCAACGATCTCGTCCATAGCAACAGTTATCCTCGACCGAATTTCAAGGAGAACGGCGTAACGCCATTGCGAATGAACTATGCCAACCTGGTATTTCCAGGCAGTTACGACGAGCTATTCTCCCAGGTCAGGTCGGAGGTTATCAGACTGCTGATGGAGGATTATTATTTCGGCGGACCAATTCAACTCAGCATTCAAAGCAACTTGCTGCTGTATCTTCCTGAGTGGTATGCCGAGGGGTTTCCCAGCTACATGGGGGAAGGCTGGGATTACGAAGACGAGATGTGGCTGTCCAGCTTGGAAAAATCGCCCCTGCTCACTTATGCAGTGGATGGACAAGGCATGATCAATCGCACCCTTCGGAAATCAATCTGGTATTACATCGCCCAAAAATACGGCCCCGAGAAACTTGGCGAGATTTTTTACATGACGCGCCTGACCCGGTCAGTGGAGGATGGAATCATCCATGTCCTCGGCATCACCCTGAAGACCTTGACCGAAAATTGGCGGGAATTCGTTCTGCAAAGGATCACCGAAAACGCCAGTTTCCGCGAACCGATCAACAAGGAGAGCATCCAGGCAAACTTCGGCTCCAAGTCCGAAGTCCTCTCCTTTGCACTGAATCCCGTGCAGCCAAAGGCGGCAGTCTACCTGAACCACGAAGGCAAGCAACGTGTCCTGGTTTACAATTTCCAAAACGGGAAATTCCAAGAGACCCCCATTGCTGGGGGAAGCAGAACCGAACAATTCAGCAACTTCCGCTTCGAAATGCCAATGGCCTGGAGCCCTGACGGAATCCAACTGGTGACCACCGTTTACGACAAGTCCGATGAATACCTGGCTTGGTACGACATGAAAAAGGAATCTGTGAAATTCGTGCGATTTCACCAGGACTTGGATCGAATCTTGCAGATCGCATGGCACCCAAGCGGGAATAAACTGGTTTGCTCGGGCCTGCGCATGGGACAAATCGACCTCTTCGAGTTCGCCCCGCTGACTGGCAGTTTTACGCAGCTCACCCATGATTTCCAGGACGACCTGTTTCCTGTATGGAGCGATGACGGGGAACGCATCTACCATGCCTCCACACGCACCATGGTGGAGCAGAAGGGAACACCTCTCCGATTCGATGCAAATGCGGGTGGATTCGACATCTGGGCCTACAGCCCTCGGGATGAGAGCCTCAGCCAAGTGACCCGCAGCCCGTCGCTCAATGAATTTCCCGTGGCCATGTACTCCGGCTTCGAACTACTCATACGGTCCGACCAGACCGGCATCTACAACCTCCAGAAAGTCAATGCCTTCCTGGGGGACTCCACAGTCCTGACCAATATGACCCCGGGCATGTTCCGGGCAGCCTTGTCAGATTCCCTGCTTGCCTACTCCATGGCAGAAAAAGGAATCCTCACTGTGAATGTGGCTCCCCGGGCGTCAGTGCTGCAAGAACAAGTGGCGACGCGCACGATCCTTCGGCAACGCAAGGACAAGGCTGCAGCCCTGGAGAAAGTGAAAAAGGAAAATGCCTCCAAGATGGACTCCGTCAGGTCGTCCGTCAACAATCCGGCCACCCCCAAGGAACTTGACCCGAACAAGGGGGAGCAGCCTGACTCTGCGAAAGCCAATGACAAACCTGTGAAGTACTATGTCTTCGACGACGACGATGACCCGGACAGATCCAAACCTCACAAACGTCCCAGCAGGGCAAGTTCAGACTACCTTGTCAAGGCGGAAGCCAAACGGCCTGACTTCGATACCGCGACGGTCAACAGCCCGTCAGCTACGCGCACCGCATGGTCAGCGGATCGGGTCATGTCGCGGATCGGGTACGATCCCGTCTTAAGGATGAGTTTTCTCGGCGAAGTCCGACTCCGCGACCATCAGGGCAACCATCAAATCCTGATCGGGTTCCAGCCCTACATGGACTTGCGCAGCAGCGACTCGTATGCGAGGTACATGAATCAGAAGCATTCGCTGGATTATCAGGTCGGGCTGAACCGTTCGGGAAGATTCCTGAACAAGAGTGGGCTGTCGGCGCGGTACCACTGGACGCAGCTCGATGCCACATTGATCCTGCCCCTGAATCGCTACCTCAGCATTGCCGCAGGGGGGCATTTTGCCTATTTGGACCGCAAGAACCTGCAATTGCTGTTCCCGAAGGAGATCGATGGCCATGCATTCATGACTGGTGGAAGGCTGAACCTCACCTATGACCGCACACTCAGTCACGATGATTTTGTCATGAAAGGCACATCCGCCACGTTCGATCTCTCGAATGCCTATTCGCTGACAAGCGCCTCGGACAATTTTATCACAGGGAGATTTGATTTCCGCAAATACGTCCCTTTTAAACGCGTAGTGCTAGCGAGTAGGGTCGCTGCCGCTTGGTCGCAGGGATCCTCCCAGCAGCAGTTCTTCCTTGGTGGAACACCCGATGCATTCCTGAGCCGTTTTGCCAACATCGCCGACTACCCGATCGAAAGTCCCAGCCTCCCGGCACTCCGCTACATGGAGTTTGTAACCCCGGTCAGAGGATTCCAGTTCAATGCGCGGAACGGCACGAAGTTCATCGTCGCCAATGCCGAGCTCCGAATTCCTGTTTCAAGGATCCTCCTGAATTCCCTGAATTCAAACCCGGCCTATAACATGGAGCTGATCCCATTTTTCGACTTCGGGTCGACCTGGAGGCAAGGCAATCCGCTGTCGCAGAAGAATCCGATCAATACCCAAACGATCAACTCCTACCCGCTCACGATCACCGTGCAAACGCTGAAAAGCCCCTTCTTGATGGGATTCGGTGCAGGCACGCGCTTGCAGATCTTCGGATATGCCATGCGGTTTGACCTGGCATGGGGGGTGGATGACTATACCGTCCAGGTCCCAAGGCTTCATCTCTCCCTCGGCAAAAACTTCTGATTCCTGAACCTTTGTCGGAAAACCGTCCGCCAGTCTTGCTTGCCCACATCGCATTGGCGGCGGTCGCAGTGTTCTATGGGCTCAACTACTTCGTACTGAAGCCTGTCTTCGAGGCTGGGATCGGCAGCCTTGAAGTCTTGGCGATCAGGTGCACAGTGACTTCCATCTTTTTCTGGGTTTATCATCGGCTCGCAGTAAAGGAAAGAATCCGTGAACGCCAGGACTATTGGAGGTTACTGCTGGCAGCCCTCTTCGGGGTTTCGATCAACCAACTGTTTTTCCTGTGGGGGATGGAACATACCAGCCGGGTGAACTCTGCCGTGCTCATGATCCTCGCCCCTGTGTTTGTGTTTTTCATGGCGTGGATCCTGAGAGAAGAGCGCTTTTCCATGCGCACGCTCTCCGGTCTTCTGATTTCCTTCACTGGTGCCATCGGTCTGGTCCTGGCGGACAGCAAGCAGAACTTCATGATCAGTGGCGCAACCGTGGCCGGCGACGCCATGATCATGGTCAACGCAGCTTCCTATGGGCTGTACCTCGTGTTCATCCGCCCCTTGATCCTGAAGTACAACACCTTCACGATCATCAAGTGGCTGTTTCTTTTCGGTTCGGTGCCCAATATTCTGATCGGCTTGTACCCATTGTCTCAGACTACTGCCACAGAGTTCACCACCCCCATAGTACTTCGCATCGGGTACCTGATCGCCTTCGCCACCATCGGTGCGTATTGGCTGAACGCATGGGCGATGAAACGGCTCCCCGCTTCCGCTGTTGGGGTCTACATTTATGTTCAGCCCGTCTTCGTGGCCTTGGTTTCGATCCTCCTGGATCTGCGAGAGGTCACCAGGCTTACGGTTCCGTTTATTTTGTTGATATTTGCAGGTGTATGGCTGGTCAATATGCGAAATACAGGCCAACCTCCGGGCAACGGATGAATTGCGGATAATTTTGCCCTCGGGTACGGAATTATTGTCGTAAATTGAATCATCGGAAAGTCGGTGAAGACGACACATGGAAAATACAAGAATAAGGCTCACGAGACGCTACAGGATTCCGAAGTAGGCATCCTACAATTCGTTCAATAGTTGATGGAAAGATTCGAAGATTTTTGGCAGGAAGACCAGGGCGACCAACGGCTGCAACAAGAGGCGGGGCGCTTCGAGGCCATGTTGAAGGGGGAGACCTTTCACTTCTTTGACACGATGACCCTGGAGGATCTTTTTTTCTACTACATGCGTCACAATAAATTCAACAAGGCCCTGAACCTTGTGAATTACAGCCTGAAGCAGCACCCGAACAGCGAAGAGCTCTTTTACAAGAGGGCGACAGTCCTGATGGAGATGGGCAAACTGAAAGAGGCCAGGCGGGAAGTGAAACGCGCAATAGAGATCAATCCCACCCAAATGGACTATGTCTTCCTGGATTCGGAGATCCTTTCGCAGCTCGGCCGCTACAAGGAAGCGATGTCGGCCTGTGAGAAATTTCTGCTGCAGACTGACACCCCGGAGGAAGTGTGGTTTCATATGGGCAACCTGGCCCAGAACCTTGGCCATGTGAAGGATGCTGAGAAGTGCTTCCGCAAAGCCATCGAAATCCAACCGACCTTTGAGGAGTCCGTCTATGAATTGGCCTATTGCCTGGAAAGCCAGGAAAAGATGGGTGATGCTGTGGAACTCTACGAGTCCTACCTCGACAAGCAGCCCTTCACATTTCCCATCTGGTACAATCTGGGGATTCTGTATTCCCGACTGGGCCTCTTCGAAAAAGCCATCGATGCCTACGACTATGCCCTTGCCATCGAAGAGAGCTTCGCCTCGGCATGGTACAACAAGGGCAACGTGCTGATGGATCTCGAGAAATACGAGGAGGCGCTGAAGTGCTTCCTGGAGGCCTGCGTACACGAAAAACCAGACCTTTCGATCCATTACAACATCGCGGAATGCTACGAGCACCTCGGTCATTATCCCATGGCCGTAAAATACTATTTCCGCTGCACAAACTCCAATCCCGAGTACACGGATGCATGGATCGGACTGGGGTACTGCATGGAATGCCAGGACAAGCTGCCGGAAGCCATCGGTTTCTACCAAAAGGCTACCGTACTGGATGCCGAAAATTTCGACACCTGGCTCTCATTGGCGACCTGCGAATACTTGGTGGGACACTCCGTATCCGCCTATGAAGCCCTCCAGCACGCCCTAAAGCTGAACAGTTCCGACCTGAAGATGTGGCAGGAATGGGGGGATCTGCTATGGGATAATGAGAACCGAGATGGAGCCATATCCTTCCTCATCGAGGGCATCAAGCTGAATCCGGGCATGGCCGAACTCTACTACCAGGCCGCAGCCTTTTGTTTCATCCAGCAGAAGCTGGGCAAAGGAGCCAATCTCCTCGAAAACGGACTCCTACTTGACCCTGAGAAATACCAAATCCTGCTTCGCATCGCCCCCGAAGCCAAAGATTTGCCCACCGTGAAAAACTTGATCGCTCAATACGCTACAGAATGAGTTTTGAATTGAAAAATCTGCCCGAAAGAGCGGCCAAGCCGCGCCAGTCAGGAATCACCATGACCATGGACAAGGGACTCAGCGTCCGTGAAGCAGAAGATTTGATGGATGTGGCCGGGCATTGCATCGATGTCGTGAAGCTTGGATTCGGCACGTCAGTGG
>JBJOPY010000053.1:0-4602 GCA_046050405.1 Bacteroidota bacterium
AGTACTTCATCACCAGCCTGTCCAGCGGGGCGAAAATGGTCGCAGGGGCCATCCGCTCCCACTGGGGAGTGGAGAACTCGCTCCATTGGAGCCTGGATGTGACATTCCGGGAAGACGATTCGAGGAAGAGAACCGACAATTCCGCACAAAACTTCGCCCTGGTCAGGAAGATTGCCCTCCACCTGCTGAAGGCTGACAAGTCGATCAAGATCGGAATCAAGGGCAAAAGGCTCAAAGCGGCCTGGGACACCCAATACTTGCTCAAAATCCTTCAATTTTAATGCGCTTGCCCTGCCCCCGTCCTCAGGGCAAATCCATTATCCCAAGTATTTAATTAACTTTGTCGCGATTTTTTACCCCCATTCGATATGCTTAAACTGCTTCAGAAACTATTCGGCAACAAGAAAGACAAGGATGTCAAGGAGCTCCAGCCTTGGGTGACAAAGATTCTTGCCGAATATGAAAAGCTGTCCAAAATCACGGATGACGAACTTCGCAACAAATCGGATGCCTTCAGGCAACAAATCAAAGACCATATCCAGTCCATCAATGCCGATATCGATGCCAAGAAGAAGCAAGCGGAGGACACAGAGGACTTGACCGCTTCGGAACGGATGTACGAGGAGATTGAGAAGCTGCGAAAAAAGCGCAATGAGGAGATAGAGCAGGTTTTGATGCTGATTTTGCCGGAGGCATTTGCCGTGGTCAAGGAGACCGCCCGTCGTCTTTCTGAAAACAAATCCCTCGTGGTGACTGCGACGGATTGGGATCGAAAAATGGCTTCCGAGAAGTCCAATGTCGTGATCCAAGGCGGCAAGGCTGTATGGAGCAACAAGTGGCAGGCTGCGGGCGGCGATATCGAATGGAACATGGTTCACTACGACGTCCAGCTCATGGGTGGCGTGGTCTTGCATACTGGGAAAATCTCGGAGATGGCGACAGGCGAAGGAAAGACCCTGGTCGCTACACTTCCTGTCTACCTCAACGCATTGACTGGAATGGGCGTTCATGTGGTCACGGTCAATGATTACTTGGCAAAGCGGGATTGCGAATGGAATGGCCCCTTATTCGAATTCCATGGAATCAGCGTCGATTGCATCGACTTTCACGAGCCCAATTCCGATGATCGCAAGAAGGCTTACCGGGCTGATGTCACTTACGGAACCAACAATGAGTTTGGCTTCGACTACCTGCGTGACAACATGACCACCAATCCTGATTTCCTCGTTCAACGTGAACACCACTATGCGATCGTGGACGAGATCGACTCGGTGCTGGTGGACGAGGCCAGGACGCCCCTGATCATCTCAGGCCCGGTCCCGCGTGGTGAAGTACAGGAGTTCAATCAACTCAAGCCCCGCGTCGAGAAGCTGATGCGCAATCAGCAGCGCCTGGTCACAAGCCTGATCGCAGACGCACGGAAAGGATTTGAGTCCAATGACAAGGAAAAGATCAAGGAGGCGGGCTTGAAATTGTTCCGCGCACACCGCGGCTTGCCGCGCTACAAGGTGCTGGTGAAATTCCTGTCGGAACCTGGCATCAAGACAGAGATGTTGAAGACGGAAGCCTATTATCTTCAAGACAAAGGCAAGAACATGCACATTGTCGATGAGGAACTGTACTTCACGATCGATGAAAAGAACAATCAGGTCGAGCTGACCGAAAAGGGGCGTGAGCTGATCACCAATGAAGGAGAGGATTCCGACCTCTTCGTCATGCCGGATGTGGCCTCCCGCCTTCATGAAATCGATGGGAACAAAGGGCTCTCGGACGAGGATCGCCTTCGTCAGAAAGATGCCTTGGCCAGGGATTTTGCCGAGAAGTCCGATCGGCTCCATACGATCAATCAGCTGGTCAAGGCTTACACACTCTTCGAGCGGGACATCGAGTACATTGTCGATGAAGGAAAGGTGAAGATCGTGGATGAGCAGACGGGGCGTGTGCTTCCCGGTCGTCGCTACTCCGATGGTTTGCACCAAGCCATCGAGGCCAAGGAAAACGTCACCGTGGAGGCAGCAACGCAGACTTTTGCAACCGTCACCCTTCAAAATTTCTTCCGCATGTACCACAAGCTTGCGGGCATGACCGGAACGGCGGAAACTGAGGCAGCAGAGTTCTTCCAGATCTACAAGTTGGATGTGGTGGTCGTGCCTACCAACAAACCCATCGTGCGCAAGGACTCTGAGGACATGGTTTTCAAAACCAAGCGCGAAAAATACAATACCGTCATTGACGAGATCGAGAAGCTGCGTCAGGCGGGACGCCCCGTGCTGGTGGGTACTACGTCCGTGGAGGTTTCCGAGCTCCTGAGCAGGATGCTGAGGGTACGCAAAATAGACCACAATGTCCTGAACGCCAAGCAGCATCAGCGCGAGGCGGAAATCGTGGCAGAAGCAGGATTGGCGGGAACGATCACCATTGCCACCAACATGGCGGGCCGAGGGACGGACATCAAGCTGGGCCCAGGGGTCAAGCAGGCGGGAGGCTTGGCCATCATCGGGACGGAACGCCATGAGTCGCGCCGGATTGACCGGCAGCTGCGGGGTCGATCGGGGCGTCAAGGCGACCCTGGAAGTTCCCAATTTTACGTCTCTCTGGAGGATGACCTGATGCGCCTCTTCGGTTCGGAGCGGATCAGCCGCATCATGGATCGTATCGGCATCAAGGAAGGTGAAGTCATCCAACATTCGATGATCACCAAGAGCATCACCAATGCGCAGAAGAAAGTCGAGGAAAACAACTTCGCAATGCGCAAACGGCTTCTCGAGTATGATGATGTCATGAACAGTCAACGGGAGGTGGTGTACCGCCGCCGCAGGAATGCCCTCTTTGGTGACCGCATGCGCCTGGATCTCGACACCATGCTCTGGGACGTATGTGCAAGGTTGGTGAACGCACATTATGATCTGTCGGATGCAGATGCCCTCCAGTTTGCATCTATCCGGACGCTTTCCGTGGATCCAGAGATTACCGAGAACGACTTCGGCAAGCTCTCCGAGGAAGCGATGACGGAGAAGCTGTACGAGGCGGCCAAGAGCTACTACAAGCGCAAAACGGCTCTACTAGCTGCGACCACCTACCTTGGTCTGAAAAACATCCGCGAGCGTGAAATCCGAGTGGAGATGGTGGAAATTCCATTTTCCGATGGAAGCCGGCAGATGCGCATCGTGGTGAACCTGGATCAGGCGATTGCGTCCAATGGGGAGGAAGTCGTCCGCACACTTGAGCGGTCAGTCATGTTGCACGTGATCGATGACAAGTGGAAAAACCACCTGCGCGAGATGGATGAACTCCGTACCGCCGTTCAAAATGCTGTTTTTGAGCAGAAGGATCCCTTGGTCGTGTACAAGTTTGAGGCCTATGAGCTCTTCCAGCAAGCCCTTGGGGCTGTGAACGAGCAAGTGATATCGATGATCTTCAAGGCAGAGCTGGACGTCAGGGGGGAAAGTGCAGACAATATCGAAAAGAGCCGGATCCGCCGCGACGACTTCTCCAAGATGAAGGCCAACCACGGTACCAGTCCAGAGTCACAGCGCCGAGAGGCCATCAAGGGCTTGTCCACAAATGCTTCCGTGGAAGCGGCGGAGCGTCCGCTTTCGCGCAAAGAGCGCCGACTGCAGGAACGCAAAGGCGGAGGAGCCCCCAAGCACTAAATTCGATGTGCAAAGGGGGGACATGTTGAATTGGCAATGAATTTTCTGGTTTATTTTTTGGTATGTGCTTTTATTCGATGATTTGATGACCCTAGTTCAATCACGAAGCATGAATATCGCTCCATTCGGTGGACTTATGAAGTACGCCTTGATCCTGCCGGTTCTCTTGTTGGCAGGCAAGATCCTCGGCCAGATGGAATCCGAGGCGGTTGAAAAAAACCGCGTCGTATACGATTACAAGGCCACGGAAATCGAGACCAGCAAAGGGGACGGTGTGGCACTTCGGCCAAGGCTTGGCTCTGATTCGGTCGGCGTTTTTTATGAATACGACAATCGTGTATCAAGGCTCCTTCAAATGCACCGCAGCAGCAACGAGCGAACAGTCGACGGGCCGGGTTTCCGCATACAAATCTATGCCGGAAGTAAAATGGAAAATGCCAATGAGGCCAAGACCGGATTCCTACAGGCCTTTCGCAATAGCGAAATGGAAGTGTACAAGGACTGGAATCCCCCTCATTTTTGGGTACGTGTTGGGGACTTCATCAGCCGTAACGATGCGATGAAGCAACTTCCCGGCGTGCGCCAGGTTTTTCCCGATGCATTTGTCGTTCAGGACAAGATCAAAATGCCGAAGTACCAGAAGCCGTCACTACACGATTGATTCTCATGGGGAATCTGTGTTGTTTGTTGTGGGCTGCGATTTTCCCTAATCCAATGCTCATCAGTTGGTGAGTATGAATCGGATTTCTCGAGTCAAGGCAAGTTTCATCTTGTTCGCCAGTCTCCCGCTGTTGTTTTTTCTGGTGTTTGGATTTGACGGGATGGATGCCTCTGACCGTGGATTCATTCCTGCCCTCTCTTACCGGATCCTCTCGGGTCAAGTCATGTACCAGGACTTCTATTATGTGCGTCCGCCAGTGACTCCCTACCTGCACACTTTCGAGATGGC
>JBJOPY010000054.1:0-2562 GCA_046050405.1 Bacteroidota bacterium
ACCTGCCTACGTGACCCATGATCCGCGTCCATGACGGAATCCAAGGTTATTATTTCCGTTCCGATCCCTCCTAGACTTCGAGTAAGTTATCTCCGATTGCGCTCCGGGAATTGTTGAACACTAGAAAAGGGTTGATTCCCAGCTTGGAATCAGCCCTCACCCCACTTCATCCGCAGATTTCAACCCCGACGATGGCACCCTCCCACGAACTGTCCCTGAACAGCGCAGGTGGATGACTGCCAGCTTCGGAAAATCGGCAAAATCATTTGAAACCGACCCTTTTTCGCTGGTTGTGGTAGATGTACTCGAGGGCAAGCCGATAACTCTCCTTTCCGAACCCTGCGATCACACCATGGCATGCAGCGGAAAGAACCGACTTCCTCCGGAATTCCTCGCGATGGTAGAGGTTCGTGATGTGTACCTCCACCTTCAAAATCTGCGGAATCAGCAGTGCGTCGTGGATGGCAATCGAATAATGTGTATAGGCCCCAGCATTGATGATCAGCCCACTGTGCTTCTCGTCTGCCAGCTGCTGAATGCGCGTCACGATTTCCCCTTCCATATTGGATTGGAAATAGTCGATCTCCACATCAGGATACCGTTCCTTCAACTGCTCCAGAATCTTCTCAAAACTCTCCGTCCCGTAGAACGCTTCCTCCCGTCTCCCCAGCATATTCAGATTCGGGCCGTTGATGATAAGTATTTTCATTCTAGTGATCAGAATTGCTCCAAAACCAGACCATGCAAAATTTTACTTGTAAAAGGACAAGGTCATCTTGTGTAAACTTACACATTCTACTAGATCTGCCATGAGCTGGAAGGCCTACCTGCGCGAGTACAAGGACTACCTCCGAATCGAAAAGGGTGCCGCGACAAACACGGCAGTCGGCTACATGCACGACACGGAGCGTTACCGCTGGTTTATGGAAACGCAAAAGGGAATCACGGACGTTTCACGGATACAATTGAAGGAAATCCGTGAATTCCTCCATTTCCTGGTGTACGATGCCTTTCTCAATGAGCGTTCGCTGGCCAGAAACATTGCCGCTGTGCGGTCCTTCCACAAGTTTCTCGTTCAAGAGAACCACTGTGACCAAGATCCCACTGAGCTGATCGAATCGCCAAGGTTTGCCCAGAAGCTTCCCGTCTATCTGACGGTCGAGGAGGTAGATGCGGTTTTTGGGGCCATAGACATGGGAAGCAGCCTCGGGCTTCGCAACCGTGCCATGCTGGAGCTTCTCTATGCCTGCGGCTTGCGTGTGAGTGAACTGGTGAACCTCGAGAAGTCAAAGCTTTACATGGAGGAGGGTTTTGTACGGGTGTTCGGTAAGGGAAGCAAAGAGCGCCTGGTCCCGATGGGCGGTTCCGCCAAGGAATACATCCAGCTCTATCTGGAGGATTCACGGAACCATGTCGCGCCACAGAAAGGGCATGAGGACATCCTGTTCCTGAATCGACGAGGGAAACGCCTGACGAGGAACATGGTGTTCATCATCGTCAAGGATCTAACCACAGCGGCCGGGGTGAATAAAAATGTGAGTCCGCATACTTTTCGGCACTCCTTCGCGACTCACCTCATCGAGGGCGGGGCCGACTTGAGGGCCGTTCAAGAAATGCTGGGGCACGAATCCATCACCACGACAGAAATCTATCTGCATCTGGATCGTGACTACTTGAAAGAAGTGCACCGGACGTTTCACCCACGAGGGTAGGCGACGCACGGAGCCGCGACCCTTCCCGGCCATTGGGCGCAAACCATGCGGTCACGGTCATTCATGTCTTTCCGGATTTCGATGGCGGCATAGCCCAAACCCTCCAGCAGTTGTCTTACCTCGCTTCCGAACTGCTCATGAATCTCGAAAAACAACCATCCTTCACCCTTCAGCCAATGGCGGGAGCGTTCGGACACCTTGTGATAAAATCGCAAGGGATCCGAATCCGGCACCTTCAATGCCAGGGATGGCTCGTAACCCCGAACATTTTCCTCCAGCGACCTCCATTCTGATTCTGGGATGTACGGAGGATTCGAGACGATGAGATCCGCTCCCTCAAATTCATAAATACCTGCGGCTAGGATATCCAAGCACCTGAATTCACAGGAGATCCCATTCGTCCGGGCACTTTCAGCCGCGATTTGGATGGCGGCCTCACTGAGATCTACCCCCACCACTAGCGCGTCGGGGAGGGAATGCGCGACCGCCAAGGCGATGCACCCGCTGCCCGTACCAATATCCACGACGGCAGGCGCGAGATTGCCCCGCAATCGCTCAAGCACCCAAGCGACGAGTTCCTCCGTCTCCGGCCTGGGAATCAGGACATCAGGGTTGACCAAGAGGCTAAGGCCGAAGAATGCTGCCTTACCGATCACATACTGCACAGGCTCCCCCTGAAGCAATCGGGCTGCCAATGGACTCCATCGTTGAAATTCATGGTCGTCGAAAGCCGTCATAGGATTCATTAAGAGCCATTTATAGGGTTTCCCCGTCACCTCCTCAACCAAAATTCTGACGAGATTCACGGATTCTCTGGAATCATATTTGGTACTTAAAGCAGATGCGAGTA
>JBJOPY010000055.1:0-2551 GCA_046050405.1 Bacteroidota bacterium
TCGCCTTCTTTCTTTTTCTTCCAGGCCACTTTTTCAATGGTCAGGGCTTACCTCGATGTGTGATTTTGTCGCCCGGTAGCTGGATCACTGCCCTCGGAATCATACTGGAGGGAGTCCTCGGCCATCCTGGGTGTGGTGCCCACGATTGCCAATCTCCGGAAGGGCGGCTTCCCGTTCGATTCCCTTTCTCCCGAACAATCCTATCTTTGGGGTATGAGAATCTGGATGCATGCCCTCCTTCCGGCAATGTTACAGGGTCTGCTGGCCTGCGGAAACCACTCCAGTGCAACCCTGGATCCTTCCATGACGTGCGCGCATGAGATGGCGGCAGCTGCCGTGGACACGCCCACACAGATCCTCGATAGTGTGCTGGCCGATACCATCTCCAAGGCGCATTTGCTTGGAAGGATCGTGCCAGCTAAGGATCCAGATTTCGTGCTCATTGCGCAGAAGTACACCGTCAAATCGGGAATTTACTTGCGCAGGGAAGCATATTCCGCCTTTGAAAAGATGCATGCGGCAGCCGCAGCAGCTGGCATCACGCTGACCATCCTCTCGGCCACCCGAACCTTCGCCGACCAGAAAACCATTTGGGAGAACAAATGGACCGGCAGGACCATCGTCGGAGGCAAGAATCTTGGCGCGGCAGTTTCAGACCCCGTCGAGCGGGCAAAAATAATCCTTCGGTATTCATCCATGCCCGGCTCCTCACGTCACCACTGGGGAACGGACGTGGATCTGAACAGTTTGGAGAACAGCTATTTTCTGGACGGAGTCGGACGGAGAGTCTATGCCTGGCTGCAAGCGCATGCCGCCGAATTCGGCTTCTGCCAACCCTACACCCCCATCGCGCCTGACCGTCCAGGCGGCTACCAGGAGGAGCGCTGGCACTGGAGCTACATGCCCCTGTCCATGAGGTTTCTGGAAGCCTACCGGGCGAAGGTTCGCCTGGCCGACATCCACGGATTCCTCGGAAGCGAGACGGCAGAGCCGCTGAAGATCCTCGAGCATTACGTAGCGGGCATAGCTCCGCGATGCAAGGAATGGAAATAGTTTTTCATTACCTTTGGCAGATGGGAGTAGTTCTAGATCAATTCAAGGCGATAAAGACGCAGGGCAAAAAAGGCTTTGCAGTTGTGATAGACCCTGATAAGCTGGCCTCCAGGAACCTGGAGGATTTCGCTTCGAGAATCAATGCCACAGGTGTCGATTTCGTGCTGGTGGGTGGCAGTCTGCTGATGAATGAATACATCAGCCAGCTGGTACCCGCACTCCGCAAGCTGCTGCGGCCGCCCCAGATCCTGTTTCCCGGCAATCTGCTTCAGCTCATTCACGGAGCAGATGCCATCCTCTTTCTCTCATTGATCAGTGGACGCAACCCTGACCTGCTGATCGGGAACCATGTGATCGCGGCACCGCTGCTCAAGCAAAGCGGCATGGAAGTCCTGCCCACAGGATATATACTGATAGACAGTGGCCGGCCCACATCCGTGAATTACATGAGTGCGACGATGCCCATCCCGTACGACAAACCCGAGATCGCCGCCTGCACCGCGATGGCGGGGGAGATGCTAGGCCTGCAACTCCTGTACATGGAGGGCGGGAGCGGGGCGGAAAACGCGATCTCCACCGAGATGATCTCTGCAGTGGCGGGAGCTGTGAAGATTCCGCTGATCGTCGGGGGGGGGATTCGTACCAAGAGGCAAGCGGAGACTATTCTAAAGGCAGGGGCGGATATCATCGTCGTTGGCAGTACATTTGAAAAAGACGCCGACAGCCCGCTCATGATCGAGATTTCCGAGCTGGTCGCAGGGTTCTAGGCGATGGCTCGCCAGTGGTCATGCCGCGCCCATGGGCTTCAGTAACCCAGCGGTAAAAGGACAAATCCGCCACCAGGAGGGCGACTGTTTGGAGCAACCTTTTGAGCCGGTCACTCGGATGAAGAGGCGATTGAAAAATACCTTGAAAATAATTGCTTGGACGATCGCCGTGGTTCTGTTTGCGGGAACAACGGGCTATCTGGTGCTAGACAAGCGGCTTCCCACAGGCACTGAAGGGCCGGAGGCAGAGGAGCTGACGGACAAAATGCTTAGGGCAGTGAACAAGGCCGGCTGGGACAGTCTGGCATTTCTGAGTTTCAGTTTTTTCAAGGACACCCATCATATCCTCTGGGACAAGAAGAGGAATCTGGTAGAAGTGAAATGGAGGAATCACAGAGCATTGATCGATCCATCCGCGAAGCGTGGTCTGGCGTGGGAAGATGCAGAGGTTGTCACGGGCGCACGGAAGGACAAACTCGTGGAAAAGGCCTTGACAATCTTCTGGAACGACAGTTTCTGGCTCACCGCCCCCTATAAGGCCCGGGATCCCGGCACCGTGAGAAAGGCCGTGATGAATGACGACGGTTCCAGGTCACTGCTGGTCGGTTATACCGTATCCACCCGCTAAACCCCGTATAGGTCGGGCCAGTTTTTTTGCAGTGGGAGGAGTTCTTGGAGCCTGTTGACGGGGTGGTCCGGCATTCGCTGGAGTACCGCGTGGAGCCATTTGA
>JBJOPY010000056.1:0-32980 GCA_046050405.1 Bacteroidota bacterium
CTGTTGTTTAGTGACCAGAAAGAGCTCATCGACAACCACCGTATCTGACCTCTTGGATGCCAATGGCCTACGCCCACAGGGGGGCTGCTTCAACGTAGCGGCATATTGTCGGTTCATCCAAAGCTTGAAAAGCAGAGGGATTTCTGTTTCTCCTGCCACTTGCCCTTTCCAAAATCGCCGTGGCATCGGGTTCCACCCCGTGCAGCCGTCCGTTATCGGCTCGGGCGGCTTGCCGGCCTCTCGGCACACGGGCTAGAACGCCGTCGCAACAATCACCCACTGGCCATCAAATCGTTGATAGACGGCCTTTGAAAGGAGGGAATCACGATCGGCATCGAAAAACACCCCTCTGATCATGCGCTGCAATTGCAAGATTGCACGGCGGTCGTCCTGCCTGCCGATCAGGAGAAGGTTCTGGCTCGGGGTTGCCGCATAGAGATTGGCCCCGTAGTCTTCTTCCAGTTTCAACCAGAGGTTGCTCAGCAGCAAAAAAGATGCATCGTACTTGCCGCCTGCGAACAGCCTGATGAGGTCATTCTCCAGGGTGCTCAGTTTCAAATCCTCCCCGAGCTTTTCCTTGAGGTTCCGAAAGGCATGCTGAATCATGGCCATCTCATCCCAACCCTCCTCCTCCAGCAAGTCAGCCCTGCTGACCAGTGCATGCCCCTCCGATTGGTCATGTGCAAATTGCACCTCCAGATCCTCCAGCATGGGCACGGAGACCATGGAGATTGCAGTAGGATTGTCATCCGAGAGACGGGCAAACATATGGCGCCCCATGTCCAGGTGGTAAATCTCATGGCTGCGATCCGCCTTCAGGCGTGGGAACAGGGTATCCGAGTGGATGGGCATATGACTTGTGCGGGACAATTTTGAAGGACAAAGATAGTGCAGCGGTTGACAATGCGAGGCATCATCGGCGCGTGGGTGGAGCATGTTGTCTCATTAATTCCTTAGCTTTGCTAGGATGTACTTTCTGGACGAATTGAATGAGGCACAGCGTGCAGCGGCATCGGCAGCCGATGGAGCGGTGATGATCATCGCCGGTGCAGGCTCCGGCAAGACACGCACATTGACCTATCGCCTGGCGTTCATCATCGACCAAGGATTTGCGGATCCCTTCGAGGTCTTGGCACTCACGTTTACGAACAAGGCCGCCAAGGAAATGAAGGATCGGATCATCAAGCTCGTGGGAGCAGAGGCCAAGAACATCTGGATGGGCACTTTTCACAGCATTTTTGCCCGGATGCTGCGGATGGAGGCCGAAAAGATCGGCTACACCAATACATTTACCATCTACGATACCGATGACACGGAAAGTTTGCTGAAGAAAATCGTGGAATCGATGTCGCTCGACCCCAAGAAATTCAAGCCGCGTGTGCTGTACTCGCACATCTCCAGCGCCAAGAATGCCTTGGTGGATCCAGAGGACTATGCCATCAACCACGTAACCGATGAGCAGAGCAATACCATCGCACGCATCTACAAGCACTATCAGACCAGATTGTTCGAGAGCAACTCGATGGACTTCGACGACCTGCTGATGAAGCCGATCGAGCTGTTCAGGAGATGGCCTGATGTCTTGCGAAAATGGCAGAACCGCTTCAAGTACATCATGGTCGATGAGTACCAAGACACCAACCACGCCCAGTACGTCATCACCCGGATGCTCAGCGGCATCCATGGCAATATCTGCGTCGTGGGCGACGATGCCCAGTCGATCTACTCCTTTCGGGGTGCCAACATTCAAAATATCCTGAACTTCAAGAAGGACTACCCCGGGACGAAGGAATTCAAGCTGGAGCAAAACTACCGCAGCACGAAAAACATCGTCGGTGCCGCCAACAGCATCATCGCCCGGAACAAGGATCAGATCCAGAAGACGGTCTTCACGGAGAACGACACTGGTGAACTGATCAGAATCCTCGAGACAAACAATGAGCAGGAAGAAAGCAAGCTCGTAACCGACTCGATACGGGAGCAGAAAATGCGCCATAGCTATCGCAACCAAGATTTTGCAATCCTCTACCGCACAAATGCTCAGTCACGGTCCGTGGAGACGGAGCTGCGCCGTGCCAACATCCGGTACAAAATCTTCGGTGGCCAGAGCTTCTACAAACGCAAGGAAATCAAGGATGTGACGAGCTACCTGAAGCTCGCAATCAATCCGAGGGACACCGCTGCCCTGCTGCGGATAATCAACTACCCGGCCCGAGGCATTGGGAAGTCATCACTGGATAAACTGACAGTGCTGGCAGATGAAGCCAAGCTCGGCCTTTGGGAGGCACTAACCCAGCTGGATCGCTTCCCAGAGCTGGGAAAGGCGAGGACTGCATTTGCCGACTTCATCCTGATGATCAAGACCTTCGGCATCAAGGCGCGAGAGGCCAACGCCTACGAGGCGGCAAGTTATATCGCCAAGCAGTCCGGCATCCTGAAAGAGCTTCACCAGGAAAACAGCATCGAAAGCCTCAGTCGCTGGGAGAACGTCCAGGAACTGTTGAATGCAGCCAAGGAATTTTCTGAAAATGAGGACAACGATGCCCATACCCTCGACGCTTTCCTTGCGGAAATCTCCCTGTACAGCGATCAAGACGAACAGGCCGACGACCCCGACTTTGTGACGCTGATGTCCATACACGCCGCCAAAGGATTGGAGTTCCCCTGCGTATTTGTCATCGGAATGGAAGAGGAGCTGTTTCCAAGCTACCTGTCGCTGGGAAGCCGTGCCGATTTGGAGGAAGAGCGGCGGCTGTTTTACGTTGCGGTCACACGGGCCAAGGAAAGGCTGACCCTGAGCTATGCGAAAAACCGGTACAAATACGGTTCCTTGAGCTACAACGAGCCCAGTCGGTTTCTGACGGAGCTGGCCTCGGAGTACATCAGCCTCCCGGGCAGAGGCAAAAGTCTGGCTCCGGCGCAGCATGGAACTCTGGTGGGTACCCGGTCCCTGGCCCAGAATCCCATGCGGGGAGCCAATCGCGGCACCAGCATGCGAGACGACTTCGAGGGTGACAACCTGGAAGGCCTGAGATCAGGCATGCAGGTACTCCATGGGAAATTCGGGGAGGGGAAGGTTCTGCTGGTGGAAGGAAATAACCAGGAGCGCAAGGCAACGATCTTTTTTCAGGACATCGGGCAGAAGGTATTGTTGCTGAAGTATGCAAAACTGAAAATTTTGAATTAGATTCGCAGTGCGAACAGCGATCGGGCTAGCGATCGTCCCAAGAGTTGGCTTGCATGCCAATGCTTAGACATGGAAGGGAGAGTCCTGGCACGCCAAACACCACATTTAGAGAACATATGAAGTACAAGATCTCCGATGAGCCGATGAAACTCCGCGAATTTGGACGCAACGTTCAAATGATGCTTGACTATTGCAAGAAGCTCCCCGACCGGGAGGAGCGCAACGCATTGGCCCGGACGATCGTTCGCATCATGGCTCACATCAACCCCGGTGTACGAGAGGAGGCCGACTACGAGCAAAAACTCTGGGATCACCTGATGCTCTTGGCAGACTACGACCTTGATGCCGACATCCCGGCTGAGTTTACCAGGGCCGAGGTAAGTCGGAAGTTTACACGGCCGACACGCCGGATGGAGTACCAGAACCACCGCACACGCTTCCTGCAATATGGACGCAACGTGGAAATGATGGCAGAACAGGCCGCCAAGATGGAGGATCCTGAAGAAAAAATGGCCTTGGTCGCATTGATCCTGAACGTGATGAAGATGCAGATCAAAGGTGCAGAAAGAGACACCAATGCAGAATTGATCGTCTGTGAACACCTGAAGATACTGAGCAAAGGCAAGCTCGCCTATCAGCCTGAGGACATCCGGTTTCACAAGTATGCCCGTGAAAACATGCCTCAGCTGGCAAACTACTCCACGGCCACCTACCAGCCGCGTCCGAAGAAGAAGAAGAAGAAGGTTCAAACGAAGTTCAAGTAGGCTCCTATGCAGTATTTCGAGATCGAAGGCGGTCATCAACTGAACGGTGAAATCGAACCACAAGGAGCCAAGAACGAAGCCCTGCAAGTCGTCTGCGCGGTTCTGCTGACAGACGAGAGGGTGGTTCTGGAAAACGTACCGAACATCCTGGATGTCAATCGCCTGATCGAAGTCCTCGAGACGATCGGGGTGGAGGTCAAGCGCATGGAACCCGGCAAGATCTCCTTCTGTGCCAAGGACGTGAACATCAGCAGGCTAAACAGCATCGAATTCAGGGGTGTTGCGGCCAAGCTCCGGGGCTCCATGATGATCCTCGGGCCGCTATTGGCCAGATTCGGCGAGGCCCAGATGCCAAACCCCGGGGGAGATAAAATCGGCCGCCGCCGTGTGGACACCCACTTGATGGGTTTCCAGCAGCTGGGTGCCCGGTTCGTGTACAATGAAAAGGAAAACGAGTACAAGGTCTTCTCGCACGGTCGGCTGAAGGGCACTTACATACACCTCGACGAGCCATCGGTGACGGGCACCGCCAACATCATCATGGCGGCCGTCCTGGCGGAAGGCACCACCACGATCTACAATGCAGCTTGTGAGCCCTATCTGCAGCAGCTCTGCAAACTTCTGAACAACATGGGTGCCAGAATCGAGGAGAATACCATCGGCTCCAACAAGCTGATCATCCATGGCGTCGAGAAGCTGGGCGGAAGCAAGAAGCCTCACCGCATCCTCGCGGACATGATTGAAGTGGGCTCGTTCATCGGCATGGCAGCCATGACGCAGAGCCGGCTCACCATCAAGAATGCCGATGTCCAGCACCTTGGAGTCATCCCGGCGGTATTTCGGAGACTTGGAATCGATTTGGAGATTCGTGGAAATGATCTGATCGTGAACCGGCAGCACATTTGCAAGATCGAGAGCTATATCGATGGCACGTCCCTGACGATCTATGACCACCCGTGGCCGGGGTTCACCCCCGACCTGCTCTCCATCATCCTGGTTGTAGCAATCCAGTGTGAAGGTTCGGTGCTTATCCACCAGAAGATGTTTGAAAGCCGCCTTTTTTTCGTGGACAAGCTCATTGAAATGGGTGCCAAGGTCATCCTATGCGACCCCCACCGTGCTTTGGTCATCGGTCTGGGTCGGCAGTATATGCTTCGTGCAATCAACATGACTAGCCCTGACATCCGCGCAGGGATCGCGCTGCTCATTGCAGCGATGGGGGCCAATGGCACGAGCAGGATTTACAACATCGAGCAGATCGACCGCGGATACCAAGACATCGAGGCAAGGCTCAGCGCACTGGGCGCACGGATCAAGCGCCTCCAAGGATAAGTCTTGAACCATGGGAACCCCATCTGCATGACTCATCGTTGTCGGCATTCCCTGCACATCGTTGTCATGCTGTGGCTGTTGAGCGGCATCGGCCACCGATCCCTCGCTGCCTCCACGGCTGGGGACGGCCTTGACAGCATTCCTATGAGATCCCTGGTCCTCGTGGAAGCCTTCGATGCAAAAGGGAACACGATCAGTACCTCAGTGGGTGTGATCGTCAAGAAGGGATTCGTAGCCCTCAATTTTCATTACATCGTCGGTGCCTCTTCGGTCAGCTGCTTCAGGCAAGGGGAAGCCCTCCGCCACAAATCGGACGGATTCCTCACAGTGGAGGAGTCTCAAGATCTCATCGTCATCTCAGTACCCACGCTCACCGGGGAGATTGCCGACCTGGGAGGATACCAGTTCCCTGCGGACGGAAGTACCGTTCAGCTGACTGCCAACGCCGGTCAGCGCCGGCTTAGCTTTTCAAATGGAATAGTTTCAGGCACCAAGGACATCCTGGGCCGCTCCCTCCCGCAGGTCATCTCCGCCCAGATGGACGATTGCACTGGAGGCCCTGTCTTTCAAGGAAAGAAAGTCGTGGGATTTGTGGTGGCAGGATACAGGGATGACCGATACTATGCCTATTGCATTCCCTCTTCCGAAGCAAGGCGCCTACTGAACCGCAGTTTCATTATCAAGACCTATGGCTCGGTCAGCAATCTTCGCCCCACTCCCAGCACCCCCTTCCAAACCAGTCTCATGGAGTCATTGGAAGCAGTGCTATGGCAAACGATTCCTATGGCGATCCGGCTTGCCGCCCAGAAGAGGAGGATGATCCTCATAGATGTCACCACGCGGTGGGCGGGATGGTCGAACCTTATGGATAAAAACACCTATTCCAAAAAGAGCATCATTCGCTACCTGAATGAAAACTTCTACGCGGTGCGGCTGGATGCCGAAACCCACGACACGATCACCATCAACGGACTGACTTACTACCGCAATTATGGCAGTCCCTACCACTCGTTGGCGTATTATTTGCTAGATGGCAACATGCAATTTCCATCCACGGTCATCCTGGACGAAGACACGAATGAACTTCTGGCAATCCCGGGGTACATGGATGCGAAAAAGCTTGAGGTGGTTCTCCATTATTTCTATGAAAAAGCCTACCTGAACGAGGCTCTTAGCTTTCAGCAATATGAGTTCCGTTACTGGCAAAGGCAGCAAGAAAAAGGTGGAAACTAAACGTGTATCACTGAAAACGGCAAGGAAATGAGCCCGGAAGAATTGGACGAAACAGCAAAAATGACCGCAGAAACACCTGAAGGCCAGGATGTCTCCGAGGAAGGCAGCCTTATGGAAGTGGAATCAAGCAACGAAGGACCAGCAGATTCACCCCCTGTCTCACAGGCCGAACTGGAATCCGCCAGAGCAAGAGCCCAGGAGGCCACTGACCAATACCTCCGCTTGTTGGCGGAATTTGACAATTTCAGAAAGCGCAGCCGGAAGGAATATGATTCCTTGCTGGAATATGCATCGGAGAAAGTGCTGAGTGCACTGCTGCCGGTCTTGGACGACTTCGACCGAACCCTGACAGCAATGGAGAAAACTGACAATCTGTCATCCATCAAGGAAGGGATCACCCTCGTCACCAACAAGCTCCACAAGACCTTGGAAAAAGAAGGCCTGAACCTGATCGAGTGTGCCGGACAGCCCTTCGACAGCAACCTCCATGAGGCCATCCACAGCATCGAGGTTCCCGAAGAAAAAAAGGGCATTGTCTTGGAGCAGGCTGAGAAAGGGTATCGCCTGAAGGACAAGGTGATCCGCTACGCCAAAGTAATCGTGGGAGAATAATCGCATGGCCAAGAGAGACCATTACGAAATCCTTGGTGTGTCCAAGGACGCCTCCAAAGACGACATCAAGAAGTCGTATAGGAAACTGGCCATGCAGTACCACCCGGACAAGAACCCAGGGGATGCAACTGCGGAAGAGAAGTTCAAGGAAGCTGCAGAGGCCTATGAGATCCTTAGTGACGACCAGAAGCGCGCACAGTATGACCGGTTCGGCCATGCAGGGATGAGCGGTGGAGGCGGAGGCTACACGCAGGTAAACATGGACGACATCTTCTCCCGCTTCAGTGACATCTTCGGCGGTGGCGGCAGTCCCTTCGAAAGCATCTTTGGCGATGGCGGTCGCCAGCGTCAGCGTCCGCGCGGACAGCGGGGAAGCGACCTGCGCGTGAAGGTTCCGCTGACCATGGAAGAAATCTACGACGGCGTCACCAAGAAGATCAAGCTTACGCGCTACGCTCCGTGCGACTCCTGCAACGGGAACGGTGCCCTCGGCTCGGACGGGTACCGCAACTGCGGCACTTGCAACGGAACGGGAGAGATGCGGCGGCAAACCGGAGGCGGATTTTTCCAACAAATCGTCGTCAGTGCCTGCCCCACCTGCCAAGGGGAGGGGAGAGTCATCTCGGCAGCCTGTCCCTCGTGCAGCGGCGAGGGGCGCAAAGAGACCTCCGAGACGATCGAGGTCAAGATTCCCGGCGGCATTACGGAGGGAATGCAAATCACGATGCGCGGGAAGGGCAACGCCGGCAGACGCGGCGGCGGCCCGGGGGATCTGGTCATCCTGGTCGAAGAAACTCCGCACCCCGAGTTCGAGCGGCACGGTGACGATGTCATCTATGAACTTTGGCTGAACTTTGCAGAAGCCGCGTTGGGTACGAGCGTAGAAGTTCCGACATTGAGCGGAAAGACGCGCTTCAGGATTTCCCCGGGAACCCAATCGGGCAAGATTTTCAGGCTGAATGGCAAAGGATTCCCCATCGTCAATGGCTACGGGCGCGGGGACCAGCTCATCCAAGCACATGTCTGGGTACCCCAAAACCTCAGCCGTGAGGAGCGCAACGCCTTGGAGAAATTTCAGAGCAGTCCGAATTTCAATCCGAATCCGGCAAAGAGTGACAAAGGCTTTTTCCAGCGCATCAAGGATATGTTTTCTTCCTGACCAGTCAGCGTCCGTCCCGCATGGACTGCATGCCAAGCTGCGATGGACGCTGGCAGGAGCACCCATGCCAATCCGGGCCTGTGCCTCCGGCTGATCACCCGAAAAATGGGAGCCTGCAAAGACTGCCGGTCACCCTCGAACGTGTCAGCCTTTGCCCTGCAAGCGAAGGGATCCTTTTCTGACCGCGCCTGGACTGTGCCCGTGAGAACCAATTCACCTGCAAGTCAGGATAATCCGATCCGAACCTTCCCTGAAAAAACGACATGGGAGAGCGATTCGCCATTCAGACAACCAACCACTTCACGGCATGCAAAAAAAATCAACGTTTATTCATCCACTTTAGCGGCTTTTGTGAAAGATTATGGCCAATTTCGCATCATCGTTGCCGTACGTGGGCAGCGAATGCTGTTAGTTGATGAAAAAAGCTACCCCAGTGCTGCGTATTGCGGTGTTTGCCTCCGGGAACGGAAGCAATGCGGAGCGTATTGCAACGCATTTTCTAGGATCGGAACTGGCAGGGGTCGCCGTTATCTTCAGCAGCAATTCAAGGGCGGGGGTAGTGGGACGTGCGGAACAGATGGGCATTCCGCTGGAGATATTGTCCAAGGAAATCTACGAAAGCGGAACCGAACTGAACCGCATTCTGGCAGCCCATCGCATTGACTTCATCGTGCTCGCAGGCTGGCTCAAGCACATCCCTGACGCCGTCATCGCCACCTACAGACATCGGATCGTGAACATCCACCCGTCCCTGCTTCCTGCCCATGGCGGATTGGGGATGTATGGGAAGCGCGTGCACGCGGCTGTGCTGGCAGCGCGGGATCGCGAGTCCGGCATCACGATCCACCATGTCAACGAAATCTACGACCAAGGCGAAATCATCCGTCAGGTTCGCCTCGCGGTTGGCGATGGATGGGATGCCGACCGGCTTGCCTCTGAAATCCATCGATTGGAACATAATCATTACCCTTTGGTGATCGAAAATCTACTTGAAACTTTGGAAGGCTCTCCCAGGCTGGAGCTGAAAAAAGTCGAAACGGCACTGATCAGTGTCTATCACAAAGACGGGCTTGAAGCCATCGCCCGAACCCTCCATGGCCAGGGTGTCAAGATCATCTCCACTGGCGGAACAAGTGACTTCCTCAGCGGGCTGGACATTCCCGTCCGCGATGTTGCCGACCTCACCGCCTTCCCCTCCATCTTGGGTGGACGTGTGAAGACCCTTCATCCGAAGATCTTCGGAGGCATCCTTGCAAGGCGGGAAAACCCGGGCGATGTGACGACCATGGAGGAATACGAAATCCCGGCCATCGATCTGGTGATCGTGGATCTCTATCCCTTCGAGGACACGGTGGCATCGGGAGCCGGGGAGCAAGCAATTATCGAGAAGATCGATATCGGAGGAATCTCACTGATCAGGGCGGCGGCGAAGAACTTCAGGGACGTGCTTTGCCTTCCCTCGAGAAGGCATTATGCCGAGTTCCAGGCCATGCTGGAAAGCCAGCATGGCAGCTTCACCCTGTCCCAGAGAAAGTACTTTGCGGCTGAATCCTTCGATGTCTCCTCGCACTATGACAGCCAGATTTACGGCTACCTTGTGGATGAACCTCGCAGCTATAAGCAATCTCTGCAGCAACGGACCCCTCTTCGTTACGGCGAGAATCCGCACCAGAAGGCCGTATTCTATGGCGATCTGGATGCTCAGTTCGAGCAACTGAGTGGCAAGGCACTGTCCTACAACAACCTGCTGGACATCGACGCTGCGATGAACCTCATGGCAGACTTCCAAGGCGGTGCCCCCTGCTTTGCAATCATCAAGCATACGAATCCCTGCGGAGTGGCAGTCGGGAAAACGCTGAAGGATGCATGGGAGCGTGCGCTGGAATGCGATCCGGTCTCTGCATTCGGCGGCATCATCATCTGCAACGGAACCGTGGGCCTGGAGGTCGCAGAGGCGATTCAGGAGATATTCTTCGAGGTTCTGATCGCTGAAGGGTTCACAGATGACGCCCTGGCGAGGCTTCGGCAGAAGAAAAACCGGATCCTGCTGCGCAGGAAGTCACATTTCCTGCCGGTCACCACGGCTAGGACAGCCATCAACGGCATCCTCCTTCAGGAAAAAGACATCCGTCTTCCCGACCCCAGTGCGTATGAGCCGAAAACAAACAGACAAGCGACGGAAGACGAGCTTGCCGATGTGGTTTTCGGGGAGAAGGTCGGAAAACACATGAAATCAAATGCGATCGCCATCGTGAAACAACAACAGTTGATCGGTGCCGGTGTGGGACAGACTTCGCGTGTGGATGCCCTGAAGCAGAGCATCGCCAAGGCACAGGAACGGGGCTTCTCACTCGAAGGCTCCGTGCTGTACTCCGATGCCTTTTTCCCTTTTGCAGACAGTGCCGAATTGGCACTGAAGGCCGGAATAGAAGTACTTGCAGAACCCGGGGGATCTGTCAAGGACCAAGATACCATCGACTTGTGTGAACGACATGGCATCTGCCTGGTCTTTACCGGGCGTAGACATTTTAAGCATTAATTTTCAGGAAGCGAGACATACATGGGATTGTTCAATTTTTTTACCTCTGAAATCGCCATCGATCTTGGCACAGCCAACACGCTCATCATGCACAATGATGAGATCGTCGTCGATGAGCCCTCGATCGTGGCACTGGATCGAATCACGGGAAAAGTGCTGGCCATCGGAAAAGAAGCCCAACAGATGCACGAGAAAACGCACGAAAACATCAAAACCGTTCGGCCACTGCGTGATGGGGTGATCGCGGACTTCACCGTCGCCGAGCACATGATCCGGGGAATGATCAAAATGATTCATCCGGGCCGGCGCCTTATGCCGAGCAACCACAAGATGGTGATCTGCATCCCGAGCGGCATCACCGAAGTGGAGAAGCGTGCTGTTCGCGACTCTGCGGAGCATGCAGGTGCGAAGGAGGTCTATCTGATCCCGGAACCCATGGCTGCCGCCATCGGAATCGGAATCGATGTCGAGGAACCCGTGGGGCACATGATCGTGGACATCGGCGGTGGAACCACCGAGATCGCTGTCATAGCCCTGTCAGGGATCGTCAGCGACCAGAGCATCCGCATCGCAGGGGACGAGTTCAACAGCGACATCCTCGATTACATGCGGCGCCAGCACAATCTGCTGATCGGCGAGCGTTCGGCGGAGCGCATCAAGATCGAGGTCGGGGCGGCATTGCCAGAGCTCGACAACCCTCCAGCCGACATCGAAATCCGTGGCAAGGACTTGATGACCGGCATTCCCAAGACGATCTCCATCAGCTACCGTGAGATCGCCCACGCTTTGAACAAGAGCATTGCCAAGATCGAAGAGGCGATCTTGAAAGCGCTGGAGTTCACTCCTCCTGAGCTTTCCGCCGATATTTACGACCGCGGCATCCACATCACCGGTGGCGGAGCGCTTCTGCGTGGATTGGCCATCCGTCTCAGCGAAAAAACCAAGCTCCCGATCCATATCGCAGACGATCCCCTGCGGGCTGTGGTCAAAGGCTCGGGCATCGCATTGAAGAACACGGGAACATTCAAGTTTTTGATGACCTGATCCTGTCTTCGGAATGCCATGCTGCACGGATCCTATCCGCTTACCATGTCTGCCCTGATGCATGCCCCCCCCAAGGTGATCGTTGTCGTCCTTGATCGGTAATTGAGCACCTGAATCTATGTGGCGAATTTTCCGGTTACTCGGCCGGTTTGGAAATTTCCTCCTGTTCCTGCTCCTGGAGCTGGTTTCGCTGATTGTGATCATTACAGTCAATGAAAGGCAGCACTCCATTTCACAGGGGGTATTCCTGGAGATGTCCGGAGCAATGGCCGAATCAAGGGCTAAAGTATGGGGCTACTTCAATCTGCGCTCCGAAAACAGGAAACTGAACGAAAGGATTGCCGCGCAGGAGAGCCAGTTGGCGTCGTTGCGGGATTCCCTTGACCTGGTGTTTCACCGCATACCCAAGGATCTCGGCTACAAGGTTGTCGCTGACTCCATTTCCAAGGACAGCTGCCTGCTCATGGAATACGTGAAGCGAGAATTGCCCGACTCACTGATGCCCGTTTCGGGTTATCAATTCATCCCCGCGACTGCAATCAACAATACCGTCCATCTCAACTACAATTACATCACGCTCGACAAGGGACTCAACCAAGGCGTGGTCATGGACATGGGCGTGATCTCACCTGACGGCATCGCAGGCCAGGTGGTCGAGGTGAGTTCCAACTATGCCTTGGCGCTCAGCGTATTGAATGACAAGTTCAGAACCGGAGCCAAGCTGCTTCACAATACCAATGTCGGCACCATCCGATGGGAAGGCGGCGATCCCAGCCTGGCAACGCTGGAGTTCATTCCGCAGACGAGCTCCATCCAGATCGGTGACACCGTGGTGACATCCGGATACAGCACGGTCTTCCCGAAGGACTATATCATCGGAACTGTGCAAGCCTTCAGCATTCAGAAGCAGGATGGCTTTTTCGACATCACGGTCAGGCTCTCCACGAACTTCAGGGGATTGCACAATGTATTCCTCGTCCAGCATAGTCACCGCGAAGAAATAGACTCACTCGAAAATGCCAAGCCTGCCCGATGAACATGTACATGTACTTGAGACATACCGGTATCTTTGTGGTCTATTTGCTGCTGCAAATCCTTGTCTTCAAGAACCTCACCCTCGGTGAGGTTGCCTCGGCCCATGCCTACCTGGTCGCCTTGCTGATCGTACCCATCAACACCCCATTCCCCATCCTGCTGTTCATGGCCTTCTTCGCAGGCATGCTCGTAGACGTACTCTCCTTCGGCCCATTCAAGGGGGTTTCCGCCTTCTCGGCGGTGCTGATGCTCAGCCTTCGCAACGCTTGGGTAGGACTGATCACCAACAAATCCAGCTTCAGGGGCACTGAAGAATCCCTCATCAAAGTCCAACCCTTCCGCTGGCTTGTGCAGTATATGATGCCGTTGATCATGGTGTACGAGTTCAGCTACCATGTCCTGGAAGCATTCAGTTTCCACCATTTCGGGTACACCTTGTTGCGATTTGCCCTGAGCTCCTTGTACACACTCCTGATTTGCCTCATCTTTACCTATTGGATTCATCAGGAAAATAAACGATGAACAACAATAGCAGCAGAGGAATCCAAATCCTGATCGGCTTTGCCTTCATCCTCTTCCTCTTCATCATCAGGCTGCTTTTCTTGCAGGTCATCAGTCAGAAGTATGCCATTCAGGCAAATGCCGTGGACATGGAAAAGGTGGATTTGTATCCTTCCCGCGGCATCATCTACGACCGTAACAACAAGCTCTACGTCAAAAACAGTCCTATTTTTGACGTGTACTTCATTCCCAATCAGTTTACGATCCCCGACACAACGATCCTGGAGAAGTACCTGGGGCTGAGCCGGGAAAAGATTCGGAACGAGATCAAGAAATACACCGACATGCGCCGTTACCAATGGCAGCCGCTGGTAACCAAACTGGATCAAGAGCAGTTTGGGAGGTTCAGCGAACACATGTGGAAGTTCGAGGGCGTAAAAGTCGTGACACGACCTATAAGGGAGTACAATTATCCGGCCGGCGCCCACTTCCTGGGCTACCTTGCGAAAATCGATTCCGGTGATATCAAGCGCCAGATCAGGGAAGAGGATCTTGAAGACTATCCCTACAGCGGTGAAGACTTGATCGGTAAGGTGGGCATCGAATACCAATACGAAAAGCTGCTGCGCGGTCACAAGGGTTCAAAGCTTGTGCTGGTGGATCACCTGCACCGCCAGATGGAGTCTTATGACGATGGCAAATACGACGAAAGCCCCATTTCCGGAACGGACATCAGGCTGGGCGTGGATGCAAATCTCCAGGTGCTTGGAGAAAAACTGATGAGAGGGAAGCGTGGCAGCATTGTCGCCATCGAACCTGCCACAGGCGAGATACTTGCCTTCGTCTCAGCACCCAGCTACAACCCGTCTGAACTGACAGGCAGCAACCTTGGCAACAATTACATGCGTCTTTTCATGGATCCCGAACTCCCCCTGATCAATCGTCCAATCAGTGCTCAGTACCCTCCGGGATCGATTTTCAAGATCCTACAAGCTTTGGCAGCGATGGCAGAGGGTGTCATCGATGAAAATACCCACTTTAGTTGCGGAGGTGCCTGGTTCCGGAATAAAGGCAAACCTGCCTGCCATGGTGCGCATGGCTCGGTGGCACTCTCCTACGGCATCACCCAGAGTTGCAACAGCTACTTCGCAGAAGTCTATTACAGCTTCCTCAACCACAAGAATTACAAGGACATTCATGATTCCTACCAGCATTGGTATGATCAGATGACAGCCTTTGGCATCGGTCGGCGACTGGGCGTGGACATCCCTGATGAAAAGACGGGAAACCTGCCGAAATGGGAAAAGTACGACAAGCTCTACGGCCCCAAAGGCTGGGGGGCATTGACGATCTACTCCAATTCGATCGGCCAAGGGGAGATCTTGATGACACCGCTTCAGATGGCCAACACGGCTGTGATCGTAGCAAACCGAGGCTGGTACTACCCTCCCCACTTTCTCGTCGCCAAGAAGCCGTACGGGCAGAAATGGCAGACTCTTTCATGGAATAGAATCGATCCCAAAGACAATCCCGCCCAATATGAATACGTGGTCGATGCGATGGAGCAAGTGGTACTTTCCGGGACAGGTACGCGGGCCAAGATCGACAGCATCACCGTCTGCGGAAAGACTGGGACCGTAGAAAACAAAGCTGGCGAAGACCATTCTGTTTTCATGGCATTTGCCCCCAAGGAGAACCCTAGGATCGCCATCGCCGCCATCGTCGAGAATGCCGGCTACGGCGGGACGTGGTCGGCGCCGATTTGTGCGCTCATGATGGAACAATACCTCAAAGGAAAGATCAAGGATCAGACGAAGGTTCAGCGAATTCTGGATGCCAAGTTTGAATCCGTCAAAAAGGACACCAAACCCACTGTCAACGATGGCGAATGAAACAACAGTACGGGAATCACAGATCGATTGGATTACCATCGGCCTCTACCTATTGATCGTGCTGCTGGGGTGGCTGAACTTGTATTCGACCTCCCAGAACGACGACCCCAGCCTGATCAACTTCAGAAGCTACCATGGTAAGGAGGCAATCTTCCTCATGGCATCGTTCGCATTCGGCGTCTTTGTCCTCTTCATGGACACCAAGTTCCTCGAGTTCGTCTCTTACATCTTCTACGGTGTCGCGATCCTCGCCCTCATCGCTGTATTCTTTGTGTCCAAGGTGAACGGCGCCTCGAGTTGGTTTGAGATCGGCGGTGTCAAGATCCAACCGACTGAATTTGCCAAGGTCGCTACCCTGATGACCCTCGCGAAATTCATGTCGCGTTACAATTTCAGTCTCAAGAATCGCTCAGACCTGCTGACGGCCATCGGTATCATCCTACTGCCGATGCTCCTCGTTCTCGCACAGAACGATGCGGGTTCGTCGCTGGTGTTTTGTGCCCTCGTACTCGTATTCTACCGGGAAGGTCTTCATCCTTTGATTTTGTTGGGAATAATCCTCTTGACATCCGTGGGGTTCATTTCTTTGGTTTTCAGCACCCAGAAGCTGCTGCCAGTCTTTCTGTTCATACCGCTCGTGTTGCTTGCGGCGCTCTCTTACTGGTACATTTTCAGGAAGCGGTTTCTGTTCTTGCACATTGCTGTCCTGGCTTTTCTGGTCGTGATTCCATTCACGGTGACGATGGTCGTCAAGGATTACCAAAGTGCCCGATTCAGAGTGCTTGTCGCAAGCGAAAACGAGATCAAACACGATGCCGCCCTCAAGAAGGTGAGCTACAACTACCTACAATCCTTGGTTGCTGTCGGTTCCGGGGGAGTTTGGGGCAAGGGATTTGGCAAGGGCACCCATACCCGAGGGGACTTCGTGCCCGAGGAACATACGGACTACATCCATTGCGTCTTCGGGGAGGAACACGGATTTGTGGGAAGTACATTCCTCATCTTTTTATTTTTCCTACTTGTGGCTAGGGTCATCTATGTGGCTGAAAATTCAAAAAGTGTCTATGCGAGGGTGTATGGCTACGGTGTCGCCTCCATTCTGCTCATACACGTGATCGTGAACATCGGCATGAGCATCGGAGTGGTGCCGACGATTGGGATTCCATTGCCCTTTTTCAGTTACGGTGGGTCATCGGTGATCGCCTTCAGCCTCATGCTATTCGTCCTGATGAATCATTACAGCTACCGGACAAACATTCTCTCCAGTGGATCGGGCTTCAGTGGTGGCAGCAGCAGGGGCGGATTCACACCTCCGACGAGGAGACCCAGTACATCCGTTGACGACCTCTGAAGAAGTAAAAAGTGATCGCTAGTGCTGAAACCGCGCCTTGACCATTGTCTCGAATTCTTTCGAGACCTTGTCATTGCGGTTTACGTTGGGATCATTGAATACGTACTTGTCCAGGACCTCGTTCACATCGTCCAAGGACTCGGCCTTGTTCATCTTGTCCAGGACGACCTTGAACTTCACGCTGCTTCCCCCGAAGACTTTCTGGACGTATTGAAATTGCTTGTGAACGGGGATTTGCTCAGCCTTGATGAATTTGGTTCCTTCGTCATCACCAGCTGGATTCGCTTGCTGACGGTAGCGATCCGCCAGCGTGCGCGACTCCTTCCCTCCCAAATCCCCGGATGGGTCGCTGTTGCTGCCTACAAGGGGGCGTGGAGTGGGGGGGGGAGTGACCGGACCCTCCTTCTCGGGCTCCTTTTCCACAGGCCTCGGTTCATTGGCTTTCACGCGCATCTCGATCTTGGGGGTGCTACCGGACTCCTTCTTCTCAATTCCACGCTCCAGCAATGAGGATTGCCTGCCTTCTCGATTCGCAAACGCCTCATTGAGTGACCTCTGCCTGTCTTCCACCTTGGAAATGGGCATGGCAGGGGTTACGGCAGGCCTGGACTTGGCTTCCCCCTGCACCCATGGTGGCAGTTTGCTGCCTTCGGATTCGTGCTCTGATCCTTGGTCCTTGGAGGTTAATGGCGGGACACTCGGCTGGGAAGTACGATGCTCGTGGCTGTTATCCTTCCTCTCCTCGGAACGCTGGATGTTCTCAGATCTTATGCGGATTACAGTCCTCTTCGACTCTTCCGATTCGTCCGCAGGATGATCCCTACGTGTTTCGTCGGCGACAGGCTCGGGAGCCGGTTGGTCCTTCCCGACGACCCCATCCAGTTCCAGGCCTGTCAGGTTCAGAAAGAGATCCCTTTGGTATTTAGCGATGCTTTTCCCCTCCTTGCTTTCCCACAGCTCGATCACGCGATCAAACTTTTCAAAGAAAACCCTTCGCTCCACTTGTGGGATTTCATTCTTCTCATGGTACTTGAGGATGGCCTGGATCACGAAGTCGTAGCTGCTGAAGTAGTGCGCATGCTTGCGGACAAGGTCGATGGCAACCGACTCTGAATTCAGGAAGAAAAACCTGCCAATGCTGTCCTCTGCATTCAAGATTAGCTTGAGGCTGTTGTAAACCGCCTGGCGGACCAGCGGCTCGAAGTCCTCTTTGCGCACGAGAATATGGCCGGACAGGATGTTCAGGAACCTGCGCAAGCCTTCTTTGACATCAGAATGGGTGAAATCGAAGTATGGATGAACTATCTGGGAAACCTGGGCATTCCAATCTTGGTAGATCCGGAAGAGGATGAATTGATTGACCTGGGGATGCTTTGAGAACTGCGCGATGTCAGTTCCGCTGATAGCACCGTTTTCAAAACGATCCTGGCCAATTTGCATTAGTGAGGCCGTGATATCATCGACCAATTGGTTCAGCTTCTGATCTGCAAGGATAATCTTCTTCATGACTTGGAATGCGCCGGACAAAATATAGCTGCAAAAATAAGAAAACTCCACCGTGCTCTGCGGAAAAATGAGTGACAGGATTGCCTCACGTGTGGATTTTCTGCCAATCGTCTGCTTGAAAAAACTAAAGGAAGGCTTCTATTTCAACCAAGGGCACTTTCGGCCGTTTCACAAGTTATTCACCCGGATCATTGATGAACTGCCAATGCAGGCGAGGTGGGGCAAGCTAAATTTACCACCTGCCCTTCTAAGATACAACATTATGTTTATGGAACCGCATTACACCAATCCAATCACTCGATCCATCGAAGTCATTGTGGGAAGCATGTTCTCAGGCAAGACTGAGGAACTCATCCGCCGGCTGCGCCGGGCTCAAACCGCCAACCAAGCGGTCGCCATCTTCAAACCCGCCATCGCGATACGCGGTACTGCTAGAGGAAGTTAGTTTCCCATGGCGGCAGCTCCATTCCTCCCATTGCTGTGCCCCATTCACAACAGATCCTTCTGCTCATACAGGACATCAAGGTCATCGGCATCGATGGAGCCCAGATTTTCGACGCTGGTATTGTTGACGTGGCTCGAATCATTCCCAACCAAGGATTGGTGGCAGGCTTGTACATGGATTTCACGGGGAAGCCCATCAGCCCCATTCCAGCTTTGATGGCCACAGCGGAGCTTGCCACCAAGACCCACGCCATCTGTCAGAAATGCGGAAGCCTTGCCAATTTCTCCTTTCGCAAGTCCAGCGCCAAGGGGGCAGCTATTGCTCGGCGGGAAAGACTGCTACGAACCGCAGTGCCGGCATTGTTTCTTCCAGACCGCGAGGGATGACTGAACAGGGAATCACCTGAAAGGCTGCCCGCTCCGATTGCGGACAATTACAATGGTTCCTGCTTGCCTAACTGCCGAGAAAGACGCCTAACTTGAGGCCAATGTTGGACTGGCTACCCAGGATGAACTGTGAATCCTTGAGACTCTCGACCGGCCTGAAGGCGCTGTTGAGCGGCTGATAGTCGTTCTGGCGGAGACATGCCTGGAAATAGGGCCGAATGAAGATCCCGGGGCCTACGCCGTCCCGAAAGGCGATCATGAAATGGAGGAAGCTCGTGGTGCCGAAGTTCAATTCATTGACATAGCGCCCGAAGATCTGACCTCTGATCAGTGTGCTTGGTCCTCTCTTGCCCTCGATTAGCACGTTCCCGAAGTCCAGCGACTGACCCAGGGCGATCCGGAACGACTCCCTGCGAAGCAAAAACACCCCGATCCCGAGATCGGCTGTGCTCGCATTGTACCTGACGATCGCCTCCTGTGTCTCGATAGAGTTTGGGCTGAGCTCTCCTACCGCACGGGATTGGGCGATACGCATGGTGAATTGGAATTCCAGCAGTACGCCGTCGAGATCGCATCCTACATGCGCCGTCACTCCGACAGGCATATGAATTTCGCTCATCTTCCTGGAAGCCGTCCATGGATTCTCGGCATTGAAGGCGTTCAGGATGTAATTCAGGCTGTCCAAGCGGGCATAGCTGTGGTTGTACCCTATCCCCATGTGCACCCGGTTCTGTGCATAGGTCACGAGCGAGGAAGCTGTCATCAGGAGCGACAGCAGCCTCGCCCATCGCGTCCCCTTAGACCGGATATCAGCCACTTCTCAATACCCCAAAATCTTCATCATGGACTTATAGCTCTGTTCCTTGGAAAAAAGCTTCGTGGTGATATCGCCATTTTCATCGCGATCCACAACGATGTGCTTGGGTGTCGGCAAAAGGCAATGTTGAAGGCCGTGGTAGCCGCCGATGGATTCCTGGTAGGCTCCAGTATTGAAGAAGCCGATGTACTGTGGCCGCCCACGCTTGAACCTAGGGAGATAAATGGCGTTGCTGTGTGCCTCGGCATTGTAGTAATCATCGCTGTCACAGGTCAATCCACCCAAGAATACACGTTCATAGGGCTCGTCCAGATTGTCGATGGCCATCATGATGTACCGCTTGTTGATGGCCCAGATATCTGGAAGGGTGGTCATGAATGAGCTGTCAATCATGTCCCATTTCTCACGGTCATTTTGCTGCTTCTGCTCAAGGATGCTGTACAAGTTGGCTCCGCTCTCACCGACGGTAAACGTACCGAACTCTGTGAAGATGTCAGGCTCCTTCACGTTCCGTGCGTTGCAGTTTTCTTTGATCTGAGCTACAATCTCCTCGGCCATGTACTCATAGTTGTACTCGAATGCCATGCTGTCCTTGACAGGGAAGCCGCCACCGATGTTCAAGCTATCGAGTTCGGGACAGATGTTTTTCAACGCGCAGTAAACATTCAGACACTTCAGCAGCTCGTTCCAATAATAGGCTGTATCGGTGATCCCAGTATTGATGAAGAAGTGCAGCATCTTGAGATCCAGATGCTTGTGTTTGCGAATCTTGTCCACATAAAATGGAACGATGTCCTTGTACCTGATTCCGAGCCGGGAGGTGTAGAACTCGAACTTAGGATCCTCTTCTGCGGCGATTCGCAACCCAATTTTGCAGGGCTTGCTGGTAAACTCAAGCAAGCGATCCAGCTCATGCATATTGTCAAGTACGACGATCAGGTTGTGGAATCCCTTCTCGATGAGGCGAGCAATGTTCTGCAGATAGTTGTCTTTCTTGAAGCCATTACAGATGATGTACCGATCAATGTCAAGCTTTCCTGCTTCGTACAGGCTCTCCACTATGTTGATGTCAAATGCACTGGAGGTCTCGATATGCGCTCCATGTTCCAATACTTTTTCGATCACAAATGAAAAATGCGAGCTTTTGGTGCAATATGCATAGTGGTACTCTCCATCGTACAGTGCCTTGGCGATTCCGACACTGAATAGCTTCCTTGCACGGTCGATCTGATGACCGATTCTAGGCAAATAACTGACCTTCAGTGGTGTTCCGTATTGCTCAATCAGATCCATCAGGGAAATGCCCCACCAATAAAGTTGATTGTCTTCGACGTGAAAGCCCTCCTGAGGGAAGTGAAAGGTCTGCTCGATGAGATCAATGTATCTGTCCTTCATTTCAATCTTTAACTCATTTAGTGAGAACCAATTTTCATAGTGTAACTTACCCGGATATGATCTGATTCTGGATTCCAGCAAAAATAGACTATCCATTTGGATTCTCAAACGATCCACTACTTGTGGCGCATATTTAAGAATGGGTGCTTTAGAAATTGCTTCCTGGAGGGATTGTGGACATGTTCGGCGCCAAGGAAAGCCTTCCAGTGGAGGCATGCAGTCATCAGGAGACCTTTTTCAACCTTGTGAACTTGGCCGACCCAGATCCTTGTCAGTCTATTCATCCAGAAAGCCAAGAATATCCAGGTCGAAGTTGACGGAAAGGCCTACATTGAAGGGATTGTCCAGCAAGGGAGCCGTGATCGCAGGAATCCCCGGCGTGGATCCGTTGAGCATTTGATCAAAGAATTGAAAATCAAATTCTTGGAATGGAACATGGACGTAAGGTGCAATGGACCAAGTGGTAATGTCTTCCTGTGATTCCCTGAAGCTCATCTTAAGAAAGGTCGAGCCTGCAAATACCGGAAGCCTCCGAACCAGCGAATAGTCAATCCGATGGATCTGGCTCTCCGGGCCGCTACGGTTCAGAAGTCGCATATAGCCGGCATCCAAGGCCGCTCCCAGGTACATGACAAACTTCTCCTTGTCTACCATGGCATATCCACCCCCAAGGCTGAGGGCTTGTATCACGAATCTCCAATCGGTTTGGTCAAGTCCGTTTGTGGTGGAATTGAAACTCTTGGCCGTGGCACGCTGTCTTCTCGTGTTCAGGTTCAGCAACACCATTCCACGTCCGGACCTATAGCTCACTTGGTGGATTTCACCCATCGGCCAATGGAACCGGTTCATTGGACGATAGAGAAAGGCTCGGTCGTTATACTGGTCAATCGGCACATTGGCATTTGGCATGCTGTTATAGCCAGCCTGGAATCCGAGACCGAGATACAACTGCCCATGTACGTATCCCGCAGCCGAAATCAGGCCGATGACCAGGATTCTCCTAACATTTTGCATCATGTCTTCGACGGTAGTGTCCACTCAAGTGTATCAGGGGCTCGGCTTCACAGCGGGGCTTGACCCGACCTTCAAAATAAATGCTTAATTGTGTATATTCCTTTGCCAATAACGTAAGGTGTACCACCATCTTTCATTCCCAATGGCATGCTTGTGCGGATGCCTGGCGTTTCTCAATTCCGATGTCCTATCTTTGCTTGGAATGTACAAGGCGGGTGATTACTTGGTGAGAGGCGGCCGGATGTTGCGCAATCGGACGTTTCCTAGGCATCGGCGCATCTCGACGCTGATGATCTACGCCACAGATCTCTGTGATTCTCGCTGCAAACACTGCCTGATATGGGCAAAGCGACCCGTGCAACATCTCCCCAAGGAAACCGTTTACGGCCTGATGGAGAACAAATGCGTGACCAAACATACCAAAGTCGGTCTCGAGGGCGGCGAATTCCTCCTGCATCCCGACTCCAGGGAAATCATGGCCTGGTACCGCAAGCACCACCCAAATTTCGACCTGCTGAGCAATTGCCTGAAACCCGACAGCCTGATAGAGGCAGTGAAGGCAACTCCTCCCGTACGACTGTACATCTCGCTGGATGGAACCGAGGAGACCTACAATGCAATGCGCGGGAAAGACGGCTACAGAAGCGTCCTGAAGGTGATCGAAACCTTGGAGTCCGTCGTCCCGATTTCAGTGATGTACTGCGTCTCGCCGTGGAACTCGATGGACGACCTCGTACATGTGGCCGAAGTCTGCACCTTCCATGGGATCGATCTCCGTGTGGGCGTGTACAGCGACATCCGGTTTTTCGATACCAAGGATGCTGCATATCAGCAGTCAAGCCTCGGAACGATCCCCGAAAGCCTGAAGCGATTCAAGGAAAACTACGACTACCTCGTACTGTATGACCAATGGCAGGAAGGAAAGTTGGTACTGCCCTGCAAGAGCATCCTCGATTCGGTCGTAGTGCTCCCCAATGGTGATGTGCCCATCTGCATGCACCTGGAGGACAAGCTCGGCAATGTCCATCAGAATTCGCTGGATGAGATTCTGGCCAAGGACGCAACGATTGCGACGCTGAATGACCACCATGACAACTGCAACGGTTGCTGGATCAATTTTCATCGGAAGTACGACCTGATCCTATTCAAGAATCTTGAACGCTTCTTTCCAAAAGCATTGATATCCAAAATGTTCGGCTACTATCAATGGACGGACGACCCGAGGCGGAGGTACAAGGATCTCATTCGGTGAAAGGTCGCCCGGACGGGGGTTCCATCCAAATCCCCCAAACTTTGCAAGGATGAGCCACGAAGCAGCAATGGCATTGCACCGGCCAGCAGGATCCCAGGGGCGGAGGTTGGTCGAGGATGCTGGCTGGAGTACTTTTCCGCCAAGGCCGGCATGGCGGGCCCATGTTCACGCCTGTAAACACCGAGGAGCATTCCACATCCATTCGGCGTGATGAGATCGTCAATTCATCTGAAGCCAGATGCATGGCTCCCCTAAATGTGCGAGGCACTTGCCACCGGGTGCATTCCTTCTCATTACATCGGAGGATTCCTGGATAGCGAACCATGGGTTTCTGCTGAGGAACTTAAGGTATTCACTCTCGATATCGCCGGAATGACTGCCGTGCGCCAAACCTTCGGAGGGTCTTGGGCGTTTTTTCCTGCGGCGTGCCATGGATTTGATCCTATCGACAGATCAGCTACAGATCATCAACTGCGAC
This sequence comes from Bacteroidota bacterium, assembly GCA_046050405.1. GTDB lineage: Bacteria > Bacteroidota > Bacteroidia > J057 > JADKCL01 > JADKCL01. The sequence continues at coordinate 23,943 of JBJOPY010000056.1, forward strand.
CTGCAGATGATTGAAACCTTGCTTCGAGGCAATGCAGCACTTGCATTGTACCTGGGAGCCGAAGTCCCAGGGGACTGGACGGAATTTGGGACACCCATTTTTCAGTGCACATCGGCTCGCCTGCGGGAATTTCCGAACGATGCAAAATGGTGGACTTGGCTGGCTGTGCTTCGGGAGGAAAATCGATTGGTGGGAAGCTGCGGCTATAAAGGAGCACCGAATACAGATGGCGAAGTCGAAATAGGCTATGAGATCGCAGCATCCCGCCGTAGGATGGGATTGGGTACGGAGGTTGCACTTGCACTGCGGGATTTTGCATTTGGGCACAGAGAGGTCAAAAAGGTCAAGGCCCACACCTTGGCAGGGCAGAATCCATCCACCCGAATTCTGGAACGCTGTGGGATGACGAAAGTGGCAGAGGTGATGGATCATGCGGACGGCTCTCTGTGGAGATGGGAAATCGACCGTGAGACGTATTGCAGAGGATGAGGGCGGCCATTGGTTCCCAGCAGGACCGGAGACGCTCGGGCTATTTACGCAAGAATTGCCCCTCCATGGTCAGGAGGGTTGGAGACACTTCCCCGAAGGCGAAGAGATGATCTTCACAGAGTTTCCATGCAGCATGACACTCCGAATAACAGGCACTTTGAAAACTTCCCACTGGATTGTCGGTCTCGCCGTTGCCTGCTGACTCAGAAAAGCGATCCTTGGATGCCCTGGGCAATCAACCGGGGAACGGTGATCTGTAGATTTAGATTTCTGTTCAGTGCCTTGGCCCAGTAACCGACCAGGTCGGGGACCAGCCCCATGTCCGGCTGATGGAGGAAGATGAAGGCTGCCCTCAAGCCACGCTTGCTCCAGTCCGTGATCCGTGCGATCCATTCATCGGACCGTGTGTAGTCAGTTGGATGCAAGCCATTCCCTACGAAACGCAGCATGACCACAGGCGTGGTAAGCTGCATGTGCAGTACATCCCGCCTGCCTGCGACATCGGTGATCACCGTGCCATGGCCTGCCGCCTCCAGTCCATCCCAGCCTTCACCTGCAGCACCTCCGCTTGCAGAAAACCAATCCGGGTGCCGCAACTCCCAATGCAGTGCGCGCCCTTGCGGCCAAATTCCCAGAAAACCCTGGATGAACCGAAGGTCTCCCGGCCCATGATGGTCGGGCAGCTGGATGAAGTAGGGGCCGAGTTTATTCCCAAGACGAGACATGGCCTCTGCGAAGCGCAGTGTCGGTTCCTCAGCCCTCAGTTTGGAAAGGTGGCTGATTTGATGGGGTATTTTCGGGCAAAAAAGAAACCCAGTCTCCACTTGGTCGTGCCATCGGTCTACTAAGTCCGCACCTGGGATGCGATAGTGTGTCGTATTGAGCTCGATGGTGTTAAAGTGGTGGTTGTAATGCTTCAGAAGATCTACAGGCTTAACCTTGGCCGGATACCATTTACCGATCCACCCAGGATTGCTCCATCCCGTAGTCCCGACGTAGAAGCGTGGAGGGCCATCGAACGACCTTGCAGACATTTCCAGCACCCGCGTGGTCCGCTCATGTTCAGGGGGCAACGCGAAATCCACACTTGAAATGTCTTGTAACTTGCCAAAGTTCATGTTCCCAAATTTCAACCAAATATAGGCCGCATGCCATACAACGAGAAAATCCAGGAAAGGGTATATTCTTTTCTTCCTTGAAGAAGGATGTTCTGGCGCCTCGGGAGTTCATCGCTTCACCTCCCTGTCCGCAAAAATGAATCTCTGTAGGATGTTTGGCTTTGAAAGAGGACCTCCGATCCTGGAACCACTTCATTTCACTCCGATACGAAAACACAGATTCCCGGGCGGGTTTCGCTGGAAGCATCCGCATCCCTGGATTTTGTCTATTTTTGAACGATGCGGAAGATCGCTTGTGAATGGGTTTTTGACGGAAACAGCTTGCTTCCATGGCAAACATTGGTGATGGATGGAACGGGGAGGGTTGTTGCCATCGAAGACGGGGCATTGCCAGATGCCGTCAGACTCAAGGGATTGGTATCCCCGGCGTTTGTCAATGCGCATTGCCATCTCGAACTAAGCCACCTGAGAGGGAAGATACCGAAAAATACAGGCATGGCGGGCTTTGTCAAAGCCGTGCAGGCACTTCGTGATCCACCCCGCGAGGAGGAACGAGCCGAGGCAATGGAGTATGCCCTGCAGGAAATGCGTTCTTCCGGGATCGCTGCGATCGGTGATATCTGCAATGGCATCTCCAGCCTGGCCGTCAAGAAGCACCATCCGGAATTCTTTTTTCACAATTTCATCGAGCTTTTCGGACTGAACCCCTCCATGGCGGAGGAGATCTTCCTTCGCGGACTCGGGCTTCTGAAAGACTTCGGACGTCATTCCTCCCTCACACCGCATGCCCCCTACTCCATGTCCGTCTCTCTGCGGGACAAGCTGTTCGGCTATGCCAAGCGGCGGGAATGGCCGATCAGCATTCACCTGCTAGAATCGAAGGAGGAGCGGCAGCTTTTCGAGGCATTGGAAGGACCGATGATGGACTTCATCCGCGACATCGGTGCCGTTTTCCAAGCGCATCACTATCGAGATGCCATCCAGTTTGTAACCGAGTCGCTGCCTGCCAACTGCAATGCGCTGCTCGTGCACTGCACCGAGATCAGGCCCGAAGAGGCGGCAGCCATCGCCACGGGGTGGCCGCGCACCTTCTTTGTCCTCTGTCCATTGGCCAATCGCTACATTCACGGAACCATGCCCGATGGGAACCTATTAAGGGCCCATCCTGGCCGCGTCTGCCTCGGAACAGACAGCCTTGCAGGAAATGAAGGCCTCTCGATCCTGGCCGAGATGCATTGCCTCCAGCAGGCCCAGGATCTTCCGAGCGACCTGCTGCTGCGCTCCGCCACGGTCAACGGGGCCACCGCCCTCGCCTTGGACCTGGATCGGTTTCGGATCGCCGTCGGCAGCAGTCCGATCCTGGTTCACCTGCCCGAGTTCTCGGGGGAAAAACCGATGATCCCCTCGCATTCCAACCTTCAATTCCTGGACACATGCTCGTGATCGACGACGTGCTCGTCAGTGAAAACCTCCTGGATGTCCACTTTGTCTGCGATCTGGAGGCGTGCAAGGGGGCATGTTGTGTCGAGGGGGATCTCGGTGCACCCTTGGAACAGGATGAGCTTTCCGTTTTGGAGGAGATTTATCCGTTGGTAGCCCCTTACATTCCAGAAAAAGCCCGCCAAGCGATTGCGGCGCAAGGAAAGTACATCTTACACGCGGATGGCTCCGCGACCACGCCCCTGGTCAATGGAAGGGAATGCGCCTACACTGTCTTCAGGGATGGGAAAGCATTCTGCGGGATTGAGATGGCGCACCAAGACGGGAAAATCAACTATTTGAAGCCGATCAGCTGCCATCTCTATCCTGTCAGGATCAAGCATGTGGCCATGATGCAAATGGATGCGCTGAACTATGATCATTGGCATATCTGCCGGCCAGCCTGCAAGCTTGGCGTACAGCTGAAAATGCCATTGTACAAGTTCCTGAAAGCATCCATCACGAGGAAGTTCGGGGAAGAATTCTACTTGAAGCTCTGCGATGTCCTCGAGGCGTACAAGGCGGCGAGGGGGTAAGTCCCTCTGATTTCAATGCCGATCCTTGCCGTGCAGAGTGGTTCTGCTTGCAGGGTCTTGGTCGAAGGTGATGTAAAGCGTGAGCAGGATGCTTTGCAGCTTGTCGTTGCCATTCCTCTGTCCGAGACGTCCCACATTGTCAAGATAGTCCGATGCGGTCATGCGATAAGTGTACTCCAAACCTACCATCAGAGTTCCATTCAATGGAACTTCAAAGCCTGCGCTCAATGGGAAAGATGCGGTCATCGATCCGTAGGTCTCGTCGTTCCTCCGTGTGGAGTAGTTGTCGATCAGATTGTTTCCATCCCCGTCCTCGGGAGTATAACCCAAAAAGCCTACCCCTGCACTAAGGCTTGGATGCACGGGTGATTCTCGGAGGAATCGTGCCTTCAGCCTGAGATCCACAAGGAAGAAAGGGGTCTGGACGAAGGTGTTGGGGTGCACCCCATCCACGGCCTGAAGTTCACGATCCTGTGCCATGATCCGCCCAAATCCAGCATTCAGTTGTGGAGAAAGCAGCCTTTCCGATGCGAATTGAACAGACAGGGAGGCTCCGGAGGTGAACCTGTCCACTGCACCTCCGTTTGCATTCAGGTCGCCGATGTAAGTGCTTGCGAGCAAACCCACCCCGAGGCGCAACGGTTTGCCGGCCTCTCCCTGCGCCCACAGGGTAGCCGAGAACAGGGAGATCGACACGATCAAAATCCAGCTCTTCATTGATTCAAATATAAGTGATCTGCCCGGGGAGACCAACCCTCTGGCAGTGCGCGCTTCCCTGCTGTTTTCAGAATACCAGCCATTCCAGCAATCCATAGATCGCAGCGGCGGCGACAAAGACGATGATGTAAGCGAATTCCTGCGCAAATCGAGGCTTCTTTTCGTCTCGCTGGTCGTCTTCTGAAGGATCCATCAGACCCATGGTGCATGCATTCTTAAGGTATTCCAGCCGTGAAACGAATGCAAAGAAAACGAATCAAGGTGCATGCTGTGCGAATACTTCCGAGAGCAGCCTGAACGTTGAGTGAAGATGGATCCATATTGTGATTGGACATCGTGGAAGCGGTCGGCGGCAGGGTTGTGGGCGGATTCCTCCGTGAGGAAGGGGACAACTTTATCCTTTACATGACCCATGCGCCCTCCCTCATCCCGGGGAAAGCCTAAACGCCCTTGCAATTCCGTTCCCAGAAACCCCTTGCTTCCACGTCACCCAGTAGCGCAGCCTGTTCGAAGTCTTCACAAGCCTTCCTGTCTTTCAAATGCATTCTCGCAGCCCCCCGGAAGCGAAACGCCTCGGCAAGAATCGGATTCAATCCGAGGGCTGCGCTGTAGGCTGAAACAGCTTCTTCCAGGCGGTCGAGCTTGACCAGCGTATGCCCCTTGAGCAGATGCATTTCCGAGTGGTCGGGGTTGATGGCGATCGCGGCATCGTAGTCGATGAGGGCCTTGTCGTATTCCCCCATTGTGCCACAGACTGCTGCACGGTCCATTCTATACCCCGGTGCCCCGGGCTCCAATTCAATGCATCGCCCAAGATCGCGCAATGCGGGATAATAGTCCTTCTGCTCGATAAAGGTCAATGCCCTGTTGTACCAGGCTGCCGTGAATTCCGGAAAGATCCGCAGGGCCTCACTGTAGGCAGCGATTGCACCCTTGCGGTCGCCCAGACTCACCAGGCAATTGCCCTTCATGAGGTGGTTGTCTGGGTCTTCGTAAAGCAAGCCGATGGCTTTTTCTACATCTGCCAGTGCATCGGGGTGGTTCCCAAGTGCGCGGTGGGACAAGGCGCGTGCATGGTAGAGGTCGGCATTATTGGGAAGCAGGTCGATCGCATTGCTGATATCATGGACAGCAGTGCCATGCTCTCCGACTTCAGCGGCAATGATCCCGCGATTGTACCATGCCGTTGCATTGTTGGGCTGCACGAGCAGTACCTCCCTTAAATCGTGCAGCGCAGTTTCTGTATTGCCAGACTCATAGGCCTCCAAGGCCTTTTGCTGTAGCTCCGTGACTGAGATCATTCCACAAAGCTATGCGATCCACACCCTCTTGCGTACGCTCGACCCCCGATCTTTGATAAAGATCGGGGGTCGAGCTTGCTTTTCGGGCTTAAGTGTGTAAATTGGGAGCGGATTCTCAATCTTCTTAAACCCAATTATCATTGATCAATGAAAAAACTTATAAACTACACCATTGTCCCGGTTCTGGTGTTCTTGGCATTCTTCATGTTCGCCGCTAGAAGCACCGAGTCCACCTCGCCAGAAAAAACCCAAGCCGCTGTCGCTGCACAAGGCTCGGAAAGCATGACCTCCATCGTGGACTTGACCGCACCGACGAGTGCGAAGCTTGCCTCTGCCACCACAAAGACCGTTACCGATGTGGCAAAGCCGAGCAATGTTGTCTCCCCCCTTTCTTTCAAGGAAAAGGTTGCAGCCAAGATCCTGGCCAAGGAGGTGAAGAAGGAAATGCGCAAAACTGAGGCTGGCAAGACCACTGGCGGCAAAAGCCAACTGGTTGCGCTGCTTCTTTGCATTTTTCTTGGTGGCTTGGGTATTCACCGTTTTTATCTGGGATACACCGGTATTGGCATTTTGGAATTGCTCACAGGTGGTGTCTTCGGAATCCTCACCTTGATCGACCTGATCCGCATCATCGTAGGCGACTTGAAGCCTAAAGGTGGCGAATACGAGAAGACGCTGTAAGGTTCGGCAATTCGCTCGAGAGCGAATCCCATGAAAAATTAGGAGTGTTGGAAGATGCTCCTATTTTTATGCTCTTCGGATTGGAACAGCATGAATATTCCCTTCTTTTTGTATCTGGATAAGATCGATGGGAATGTCAATCATATCATGTTAAGCGAAGAAAGAGGTCTGGAATGACGGAGCGGAAAAGGAGCAGGTTTGATTGGCGATTGCTGATGCTGGGACTGCTCTCGCAAATCGTCCCGGCTTGTTTTGTCGTGTTTGTCTCCCTCTATTTGATGCAAAGGACAAGCATGCATTTTTTCTGGGGAATCCCCCTGGCGATTGCCTGGGGAGCCTTGGGGGCAACCATACATTACCTCAGCATCAAGCGAGGCATCCGATTCAGGATGATTTGGACAGCGATCTTCGCCGTGTTCACGTTAGGCGCAGGGTTTGGATTGGCAAAGGCATTTGAGATTGACTTTTCAAGGTTGAAGGCTTGCCCTGTCTGCGGATTTGTCGCCTTGAAAGAATTGGGGGATACTTGTCCTGTTTGCAATGTGCGCTTTGCACAGACGGATGCAGCGATCGAGGGCTATTCATCCCTGCACGATTACTTGGTCGCTGAGCAGTTGATGTTTTTTCAGCCAGCACCAGGCGATACCACGGTTGATTCTTATGCGCCTTGCAACTCCCCTGAAAAGTACCAAAAGTCGGCAGACTGGAGACCAAGCGTGACAATGCAGGACGTCAGGGAGGTGCAACGCATGGCTCATCCGAGCAAGTGAACGAAACTACCAGCATGCATCCTGCATCCTCGTCCGGGGCATCCCATACAGGCACTTGACTTGCGTCGAGCATGCGCTCATCTTCTCGAACCCTTATCCTTCCACATATCCCACCCCCGAGATTCTTACGAATGTGTTCGTATAAAATGCTGCTTGAGATGAACATGCTCTTCCCGCTTGTTCAATACCTGCCGGCTCATCCAAAGGGGCTGCGCTTGTGTGGCTGTCTCATCGTGTTGGATGCAAAGTCGGTAAAATGTCGATTACTTTTGAGAATGGACTATTTTATACTTGCAAACATCGCAGTCACCCATTCTAAATTCATCGCCATCCTTCAATAACAAAAAAGCAGCCCTATGATTCCTAAATATAATATCTTCATTCTGAACAAATTGCGATTCATCTCCCTTCCGATTGTGGAAGAGGGCCGATCCAACCTCTCCGCAATTTGCACCATAGTGTTCGCTTTCGATAATATGATAGGAATCCGCTTACGCTCCTCCATCGTTAACCTTCCTTTGCCAATCTCGACCCAATTTAGTGTGTATTTGCATTGCACCAATCTTTGCGCCAGCAACTTGAAGCCAAGAAATGGCGGGCGGGAGTGATTCAGATGGATCGCGAAATACTGGGACTAACAAACATTCTTGTATTTTGGGGGTTCTATCGTCTACTTTGAGAAAACAGAATGCAGCGTATGTACCGAGATTTCATCAAACGCAAATTCCCTCAAAATGAAGATCTTGGGATTTATGTAGCCCCGCATCTGCCCGCTACACAGCTCGGAAAAATCCTCATGAAAGAGACACGGGTCAAAAGGCCTTCCGACGTGGTCGCCATGTATCTGGAGAAGGGTTTCTGGAGCAGCAACTACCTGATTCTCACGGATACCCAATGCTTCTTCCCCGGTGGAACCTTCGACTTGGAATCGCTGCGCGACTGCAAGTCCGAAGGTAAGAGCATCATACTGATGATCTCTGGCATCGGAGCCACCTTCAATCAACCGGTGAATCTCGGAAATGACAAGGCTGCCACGGCGGTTGCCAAACTGATGAGCGATCTGGCATATTGGGACAGGACGGAGGAGGAAGAAACAGCCCACGATCCAGAGAAGTACAAGGCATTCGAAGGACAGGCATTGGATTGGCTGCTGCTCAGGGATGAAGTTATGCGCACTGTGGACATGCTGTATGAGCGCTTTCAGGACGGCAAGCTCTCCATGCTGGAATACGAGGACAAGAAAGCTGACCTGCTGTCACGCCTCTGACCATGAAAATGATCGACACCCATTCCCACCTCTATTCCAAGCAATTCAAGAGTGACCTGGACGAAGTGATCGAGAGGGCCAAGGAAGTCCTCTCACATATTTTCCTTCCCAACATCGACCTGCACTCGATTCCTGCAATGAATGACCTGGCGGATCGGGACCGCAGCCTCCTCTACCCGATGATGGGGCTTCATCCTTGCTCGGTAAAAGAGGACTGGAAGACGGTCGCGACCCAAATGGAGTCAGAATGGGATAGGGGTCATTACTTCGGTGTCGGCGAATGCGGACTCGACTTCCACTGGGACAAGACCCATGTTCCGACCCAGAAGGATGTACTCCGCATCCATATCGAATGGGCAAAGGCAAAACAGCTGCCACTGATCCTGCATTGCAGGGAGAGCATGGACGATGTGCTCGAATTGGTGGAGGAAGGCCAAGACGGACGGTTGTTCGGCATCGTTCATTGCTTCACGGGTACGGTGGAAAATGCGAAGCAGATCCAGGGACTCGGGTTCTGCATGGGAATTGGCGGTGTCTTGACGTACAAGACGAGTGACTTGCCTTCCGTTCTCTCCGCAGTTCCATTGGAGGCACTGGTCCTGGAGACGGATGCTCCCTACCTCTCTCCTGTTCCCCATCGTGGCAGACGCAACGAGAGCAGCTATATTCCACTGATCGCA
>JBJOPY010000057.1:0-11685 GCA_046050405.1 Bacteroidota bacterium
GCTCTGCGATTTCTCCGGTCTCAGAGCCCTCCTTAAGGAGCTCATTCACGAACAGCAGGAAGGCCTGCTTGAACCCTTTGAGAAAAGGCGGGTCTCACCATCGACGGCAAACCCCTTCAAATCGGAAGGGACTACATCATCCATGAGGCCAGTGCGCGTTGCAAGCTGGAAGGCATCAAGGTCAGGGATGTCGGGTACGGATTGCCAGAACAGTTCGATGCCAGCCTGAAAGGAACCGCAGTCCTGTTCCGCAGCGGACTTCCTGAAAAGATCGAAAAAAACCCGTCGCTCAAGGAGAAGTACGCACAGATGGCCTACGACGATGTGAAGGTGGCCCATGCACGCAGGATGCAGGCCTCTGCCATCATCATCCTCAAGGAAAAACTCACGGCCAGTCTGAGCCAAATGACCATTGACCTCCCTGTAGTGGAGGTACTGGAAGACCGCCTGCCGAAGAAAAGGGCCAAGAAGTGCAGCATCACCATCCATACCTCCTTCAAAACCATCCAAAGCCAAAACATCGCCGGGATCGTACGCGGGAAGACGCATCCCGATTCAGTGGTCATCGTCAGCGCCCACTATGACCACCTGGGCAGGCAGGGAGATGCGATTTTTTTCGGTGGAAACGACAATGCTTCAGGCACCTCCATGATGCTGAGCATCGCTGACCACTACAGCAAACCGGAGAATCAACCGCCTTGCACGATGCTCTTCATTGCCTTCACGGGAGAGGAGGCGGGCTTGGTCGGATCCAAGCATTACGTCGAGTCGGACCCCATCTTCCCATTGTCCAGGACGAAATTCCTACTGAACCTCGACCTCATGGCCAACGGTGACGAAGGCATGACGGCCGTCTGTGGACTCGACTTCCCAGACGAATTCGGAGCCCTCCACGCCCTCAATGACATGATGAAAGCGGTTCCTATCGTCAATGGTCGCCAGAATGCCCCGAACAGCGACCATTACTGGTTTGTCAAGAGCGGCGTGAAAGCCTTCTTCCTCTACACGCTCGGAGGGCCACCCCACTACCATGACATCCATGACACCTATGCCGAGATGAAGTTCTCGAAATACCTTGAGATCCGGAACCTCCTGATCGCATTCCTGGATTGGGTGATGGCACGAAGGTAAGAGGGGCTTGTCATTTGAATCAACGCATGCGAATCCATGGCGGTGGTCGGATCATGGGGCGCTGGGTTCGCTGGAAAGGTGAAACGCTTGCGATGAACCGCGCTTTTCACCGATGGCGGTCAGGATTTGATTGGGAATCCCTATTTTGCCGATGATTTTGGAAAGGGATGCTGTTTAACTCCGCTCAATTCCTTGTTTTTTTACCTGTCGTGCTGATTGGGTATTTTTTGTTGCCCTATCGGTTGCGCTGGATCTTCGTCCTGCTGTGCTCCTACTACTTTTACATGTGCTGGAAGGTGGAGTATGTGCTCCTAGTCATGTTCTCAACCGTATACGACTACGTCGTCGTGCGCGCAATGGGAGCCATGACCGAGCCCAGGGCGCGAAAACGGCTGATGTGGGCAAGCATCGGGATGAATCTGGGCGTACTGCTGTTTTTCAAGTATTTCGACTTCTTGATGTCCTCTGGAAACATGGTGTTGCATGCCACTGGTGCAGGTGAGCCATTGCCCATTTTACAGGTGGTTCTGCCTGTAGGGATTAGCTTCTACACTTTCCAGTCCATGGCCTACGCCATTGACGTCTATCGGGGCGCGAGGGAGCCGGAGCGGCATCTTGGCTACTTTGCACTTTTCGTCTGCTATTGGCCGCAGCTTGTGGCAGGGCCCATCGAGCGGTCGGCCACGATGATTCCGAAACTCAAGGCCCACCATGCATTTGACTTTGACAGGACGGTGCAGGGATTGAACCGGATCGTCCTCGGATTCTTCAAAAAAGTCGTGATCGCAGATCGCCTCGCAGTCTATGTCAACGAGGTATATGGCCATCCTGAGGATTTCGGAACGATCACCATGGTGTTTGCCATGGTCTTTTTTGCCTTCCAGATCTACTGCGACTTCTCCGGCTATACGGATATCGCCATTGGCTGCGCAGGCATCATGGGGGTGACCCTGACCGAAAATTTCGACCGCCCCTACCTGTCGCGTTCGATAACGGATTTCTGGAGAAGGTGGCATATTAGCCTTTCAAGTTGGTTTCGGGATTATGTCTACATCCCGCTAGGTGGCAGCAGGGTGGTGAAATGGCGGATGTACTACAACCTCTTCCTGACTTTCGTGGTCAGTGGGCTATGGCATGGCAGCAACTGGACATTCGTCGTCTGGGGTGCCTTCCACGGCATGATGCTGGTCTGGGAGAAACTCACCGAGGAGGGCCGAAGGCGGCTGCAGGCGGGGACATTTCTCGCCCGGATGCCTCGATTGACGAGACTGGCGGGAATCATGCTTACCTTTGCGTTGGTGGTAATCGGCTGGGTGTTTTTCCGGGCCAAGAATCTCGGAGAGGCAGCTACAGTCCTGAAAAAGCTCTTCGTTCCAGACCTTCGCTTCAATGCGTCTGAAGTCATGGCTTTCAACGGGGCATTCAACTTTGCCGTGAGCCTGCTCGTGCTGGGTCTGTTTATGTTCTCCGGTTTGCTGCCCAAGGATCTGAAAATGCGCTACAATCTGGCATTTTTAATGGTGATGGGAATGTTGATTTTATTATTGGGGAAAGGCGGACACCATGACTTCATCTACTTCCAGTTCTGAGATGGTGCCTGCCTCCGATCAGAGCGCACTGCCATCGGGTAAAGCGCAGCGGGAGGCTGCTGGTCGGCTTTTGATGCGGATTCTGTTACCCTTGTCGGCTGTTTTCATTCTCTTCTGCCTTGGCCTGGATAGGTTTGTCAGGGTGCGACTGATCGGGGAGAATTCCACCCACGGAGCAAGCAAACTCTTCCGCATCCAAGCACCTCGCCCCCTGGAGATTCCGATCCTGGGGAGTTCACGGGCACTCTGCGCATTCATTCCCGACACCCTTGGCAAGGATTATTACAACTACGGGATCAATGGCATAGGCTATGCTGTGATGGACATCTTCATGAAGCACGAGCTGGCGCAGCATGGAAAACGTGGCCCGATCATCCTGAACTTCGATTTTACAATGTTTTACTACCAGCTGGGTGATCGAAGCACCTACCTCCCCCATGCCGGCATGCCGGAGGTCAAAGATTTGCTTAAACGTCATGACGAATACAGCCCGTATATGATTATTCCCGGAATTCGTTTTTTCGGAAGCATTGATGCCATTGGAAAGGAATATTTGAATCAACGGATAGAGCTCACGAAATCAACGAACAAGGGGGCGGCCATCGAGCGAACGGTCACGTCGCCATCCTATTTCGCAGCCCTGGAGAAACGACGCCTGGACACGATGGAGCCCTGGCGTCCAAGGAAGGAGCTTATCGACACCTTGTTCAAGCGGATTGGAGACCATCCCGAAAGGGAGTTCTTCGTTGTCGTCTCTCCGTACCATCCTTCATACCTTCATGCCATCCCATCGGCCGATCTTGCCTCCGTGAAACAATTGTTCCGACGGCTGGATGCCCTTCCGAATGCGCGGGTGATTGATTTTGACACCCATGATTGGCCTGATGAATGTTTTTCCAACACCAGTCATGTCAGCATGATAGGCGCACGGCGTGTCAGCCAGATGCTTCGGGACAGCTTGAAGGTTTCCCCGGTTCCCCAGTAGCTTGACTTCAAAAATAGCTGAAATGCCAAGGAAGACCCTCGATAGAATCACTTGCACCAACCCATGGCTGGTATTCCTGCCATTTTTCGTGTTGTATGTGGCCTATGCACTGAACATGACCCCGCACGACCATCTGATCCTGGACGAGAACCGATACTGGGGATTCGCCGAGAACCTGCTGAATGGCCGCTATGCCTTCCGAGATAGTTCTCAGTTCCTATGGAGCGGGCCTGGATACCCTCTCCTTTTGATGCCATTTGTCGCATTTGACAGTCCACTCTGGATCCTGAAGGTGCTGAATGCCCTGCTCCTTTATGCTTCCGTCGTGATCTTTTACAGGATGCTGAAGCTGTACATTGCACCGAAGCAGGCCTTGCTGGGTGCATTCCTCTTTGCCTGCTACTACCCCATGTATGAGGTGGCACTTCCTTATGTGATGACGGAGGCTTGGAGCATCTTTCTCATGGTTTCCACTGCTTCTCTGATCTGCCGGGCGTTTCGGTTCAAGGATTACCGGTGGCATGCATGGTTGTTTCCGGGAATGTCACTGGCTTTGCTGACCCTTACGAAAGTCATCTTCGGGTACGTATTGATGGCGATGGTCATGGTCTGCCTTGTCCTCTGGATCCTGCGGGGACGTTCGAGGCGCATGTGGCAGATGACCAAGATCTTTGGCATTGCATGGATCTTTTGCACTCCCTATTTAATCTATACCTACAGCCTCACACACAAGTCATTGTACTGGGGAAATTCCGGAGGGTTGCAGCTGTACTGGATGTCGTCGCCTTTTGAAGACGAGCTAGGGGACTGGCATATGCCGACATTGGAGGAAAATGGCCTGCTGCAGAAGAACCATGGGGCGTTTTTTTCAGAAATCTCGGGGCTGGGCGAGGTGGAGAAAGACGAAGCCTTGAAGAGGAGGGCGATCGAACAGATCAAGGCGCACCCGAAGAAATTCGCCTACAACTGGGTGGCGAACGTCGGGCGGACGTTTTTCAGTCACCCGCTTTCATTTCTCAAGCCTTCCAATGGTTTGTTCTATTACCTTGTCCCCAACATCTTTCTCATCGTGTTTGCCACACTGATGGCAATCCTGACGGTGCTGTATTACAAGAGGTTCCCTTTGGAGATCCTCGTTTTGCTGGTGTTTTCCCTGCTTTACCTCGGTGGAATCTCCTTTTTGGCTTCCTACGTGCGCTTCCTCTATCCGATCGTACCCATCTGGATGGTTTGGATCGCATGGGGACTGCATCGTTTCGTCCGGCTGAACCTTGGAAAACAAGACCAGGCAGATTTTCCACAACGGTTTGACCAGTAACGGAGCAATGGGAGATCGAATCCGGGTCATCTTCTGCACCGACGGGATCTTCCCGCATTCTGTCGGCGGGATGCAGCGTCATTCCCGGCTGCTGGTGGAGGCGCTCGCTGCCACAGGTGAAGTGCACCTCACAGTCCTCCATCCGCATCCTGGGGTCTTGATCTTCGAAGGGCTCGAACATGTGGAAGAGGTCTGGCTGCCACCCTTGCCCGGTAAGAAGTACTATCTCCTGGAGTTGAGGGAATACTCTAAAAACGTCCTGGCTGAACTCGAAAAACGCCCTGGAGACTTGGTTTATTCGCAGGGTTTGTCCGTCTGGGCCGGAGTCGACCAGGTGAAGGATCGCTTGGTCGTGAACCCTCATGGCCTGGAACCCTTTCAAGGGCTGACTTTCATGGATCGCCTCATGACATTCCCATACAGATGGGTCTTTCGCCGCATCTTCAGGAAGTCTTTCCGTGTCGTTTCACTCGGAGGTCGCCTGACAGCGATCCTGCAGAAGGAGGGCAAGCGCGACAATGTGGTCGTCCTCCCAAATGCAGTCCTCCTGCATAGCCTTCCCGATGCTGCACTGATCAAGCAGAAGTCCACTCCTCTGAAATTCCTGTTTGTCGGTCGGTTTGTCGCCAACAAAGGAATTCCCTCCCTGCTGCAAGCTGCGGAATTGCTGAACCAATCGGGCAATGAATCTGCTTACGAATTGCATTTGGCGGGAAGGGGGCCGCTGTTCGAGGAGATGAAAGCCCGATTCCCCCTGCCCAATGCTTCTTATTGGGGTTTTGTGGAAGATGATTTCCTGAATGCCGCCTACTTGGAGGATCATGTTCTCATTTTGCCGACTCTCTTCGAGGGGATGCCCACGGTGGTCTTGGAGGCTATGGCAGCTGCGATGCCCATCCTCGTGACAGACACAGGCGCTACATTGGAGCTTGTCGGGGAGGAAAACGGGATCATCATCCCGAAAAATGATCCCGTCGGAATTGCAGCCGCCATGCGAGCAATGATCGACATGGACGCAGGACAATTCGAGTACCTTAGCGCCCAATCCCTGAGCAAGCTTGGGCGGAGGTTCACATGGGAAGCCGTCGCGAATGGGCACCTTGAGTTGTTTCGCGAAATGTGGCGATCTTCGTAAGTTTACCCCTCCTTGAGAGAATTCATATTGGTAGGCTTTTTAGATCGTCACCGGGTTCTGTTTTTGATTGTCTTGCCGGCGATGATGCTTGCTGGCGTGGTTGCCGATGTCGCCGGAACCATCATTGCAACAGCAGGAATCGGCTATCTCCTTTATCGGGATCGACACGACTCCATCATCATCCTGTCGGTAATGATCCTTCTGCTAGGGGACAGCCGGTTGGAGAATTTACAGTTTGTGAAAAGTCTGAGGGTCGAGGTTATGGTCATCCTGTTCATGATCTCGCTCCATGAGATTCACAACAATTGCTACAAGCTGAATACGATGATGTTGTATTTTGTCCCGTTCGCGATCGTGTCACTATTGGCGTTGACATTCAGTCCGTTGATGGAGGTGGGACTTGGTAAAACGCTTTCATTCATCATTCTTTATTTCGTTGTCTTCCACTATGTGAAGAATAAATTACAGCGGTACGGTATTCAGCTGATGATCGATGTTCAGTTCCTGATTGTGATCGTCCTTTCGGTGGGCTTCCTCCTCTATCCCTTGTTCCCGCAGTTCGTGTCCTACGGAGGTTTTCGCTACAACGGGATCATGGGAAATCCGAACGGAATGGGAATACTGGTGACCCTGAGCATACCACTTACCACTTACCTGTTCACGCGTCACAGGGATTTTACGCCTCAGTACAAGGCTTTCGTATGGGTCTTGCTCATTTTGTCATTGTTGCTCTGCAGCAGCCGGAACGCCATTTTCTCGAGTGCACTCTATGCCATTGTTTTTCTCGGACTACAAGGGAGTACCTTCAGGCGGATCATTTTCTTGTTTGTTTTTCTTCCCGCTGCGGGACTGGTTTTGTACAAGATTGATTTTGAAACCATTTTCACCAGCTTGGGGCTTGGGGGTTATTTCCGCGTGAAGGATTTGGAATCTGGTTCGGGTCGAATTTTTGCTTGGGCGTATGCACTTGAGCTGATTGGTCGTGCACCCTTGATCGGATGTGGATTTGCTTGTGAAGAGTACTATTTTGTTTACAAATCAACTTTTCGGCTATGGCATACGGGCCATCAAGGTGGAGTACACAATTCCTATCTTGCCTATGCCATCAATACAGGGCTGGTAGGGTTGGGTCTTTACCTCGGTTTCTTGATTCAAGCGGCACTGAGGGTGCGCAACCTTCATCATCTGGTTCCATTCATCCTTGCTTCATTTTTTTCTGCGGCATTCGAATCTTGGCTGTTTTCGTCCTTGAGCGCATTTCACACCATCTTTCTGCTCACACTGGTCTTCATGATCGTGGACACGAACAGGGTAGGGTTGCTGGTTTCGAACCTGCCGGGTGAGTTCACTTATGAGCCAGCAAAAGGAGGATTGAAATGAAGTGCCTGATACTTTATTCTGAAATCGCGGGCTACTTCATGTCCTGTGTTCGTCAATTCGTTGAACTTCATGATGCCGAGGTGCATGTCGTGCGCTGGCCTACCCATCCAGAAGCTCCGTTTCGGATTTCAGACCATCCACGAATCATCTACCACGAGCGCAATGAACATGATACACAAGGCCTGGTGAAACTGGCGACCTCCATCGACCCCGATGCGCTCTATGTTTCTGGCTGGATCGACAGACCCTACTTGAAAATCGCCCGCCATTTTTTCAAGCGTGGACGCATCGTCATTGTGGCATTCGACACACAATGGAGAGGGGATTTCCGTCAGCGCCTGGCTACATGGATTTCGCCATTGATATTCCACCGGCAGTTTACCCATGCCTGGGTGCCAGGGATGTTTCAATATGAGTACGCGAGAAGACTTGGCTTCCCTCGGGACAGGATTCTGACAGGAATGTACTCCGCAGACACCGAGCTCTTCGAGGCTGTCTATGTACCCGCAATGGCAGCCAAAGCGGAAAAGTACCCGCATCGGATCCTTTACGTGGGCCGATGCCTCGCCCTGAAAGGCGTGCTTGAGCTGTACCATGCCTTCAAGGAACTCTGCGAGGAGCAGGCGCATGCCTGGGAGCTGGTAATGGTGGGGAATGGCCCGTTGAAAAACGAACTGAAGGAAACAGCCAACATACGGTTCATGGATTTTGTGCAGCCCGAGGAGCTGCCAGCCTTGGCGATGGAGGCAGGTGCCTTGGTGCTGCCAAGCCGAAGCGAAGCATGGGGCATGGTCTTACATGAATTCGGTGCTGCGGGCTTGCCATTGATTTCGACAGATGCCGCAGGGGGAGCCACTGCCTTTGTCAGACAAGGATACAATGGCTTTATCCATCGTAGATCTGACAAGGATTCCCTCAAGTCGGTTTTCAAGGAGCTGATAGCGTTATCAGATGCGGAGTTAATGGAAATGGGAAGGCGCAGCCACGAACTCAGCAAGCAAATCTCGCCGATGACCTGGGCGGCCACATTGCATCGTGTCGCGGGAGGGAAAGGCTGATGTGTGGAATCTCAGGGATCATCGGCAAGGAGGTTCCGCCTGGCACGATCCAACGCATGACCCAGAGGATCGCGCATCGCGGCCCCGATGCCGAAGGCTACTTCGAGGAGGGTGAGGCCCATTTCGGTCATCGCCGCCTGAGCATCCTCGACACCGGAGAACGTGGAAACCAGCCCATGTTCGATCGCTCGGGTCGATACGTATTGATTCACAACGGTGAGATCTACAATTTCAAGCAAATACGACGAGCATTGGGGTTCTCTGCGGGTACGGAAACGGATACGGAAGTCATCTTGGAGTCTTTTGCAAGGTGGGGGCCGGATTGCCTTCATCGATTTGCAGGGATGTGGGCATTTGCCATCTGGGACAGAACAGAGCAGTCCCTCTTCATCGCCCGGGATCGCATGGGGATCAAGCCCCTGTATTACCGGGAAGACCAAGGCAGGCTTTTTTTTGCCTCAGAAATCAGGGCATTGCTGGCGAGTGGTGCGTTCCGGCCCAAGGTGGACAGGGTCGGCCTGGGATGCTACCTGACCTATCAGACCGTCTATGGCAACGGTACCTTGGTCGAAGGCGTGAAGATGATTCCTGCGGGTCACTTCGGCATCTGGAAGGCTGGCAGGTGGTCACTCCATTCTTGGTGGGATATCTGGAAGAATGCCCTTCCAGACGGGGCGGAGATGGATTTGGCTTCGACCCGGAAGCACATTCGCAGCCTACTGGAGCAGAGCATTGAGCGGAGGCTGGTCAGCGATGTGCCGTTGGGGGCTTTCCTTTCTGGCGGAATCGACTCCAGTGCAGTCGTAGCCTTGATGGCGTGTGCCTCGGCACAACCCGTAGATACATTCTCGGTGGTCTTCGAGGAAGAGGAATATGATGAATCCGAGTGGTCGGAACTGATGGCCCGCAGGTATGGAACGCGGCATCACCCCCTCTTGCTGAAGCCCGGCGATTTCTTGGAGATGCTTCCTGCTGCCCTTGGCAGCATGGACCATCCGAGCGGTGACGGCCTCAATAGCTTCGTGGTCTGTCAACTGACGCGTGCCCAGGGTGTGAAAGTGGCACTTTCAGGCCTTGGTGGGGATGAGCTGTTTGCAGGTTATCCAGTGTTCACGCAGGCTCCTGCCATCCTTCAAAAATGCATTCTCAAACTCCCCTCCCCACTGCGCAGAGGACTTGCAGCAGCCTACGGAATGCTGAACCATGGAAGGGAGGCCGCTAAAAGACAGGCAGTGCTATCGCTTCCAGAGGTTTCGCTGGACGAAGTGTACAAGGTATATCGCACCATCTACGATTGGGAGAAGGCAAGGAGACTGGTTGCACTGCCTCCATCCGGTTCGCACCCGCTGGATGGAATTTTGAGACAGATGCGCTCCACAAGGCAAGCATTTCCTCCCCTGTCTCAGATCAGTGGCCTGGAAATCAGCAGCTACACGCAGAGTGTGCTGCTGCGCGATACCGACCAGATGAGCATGGCCCACGCCTTGGAGGTAAGGGTTCCATTTTTTGATCATGACCTTGTGGAGTTTGCAATGGGCATACCAGACGCATTCAAACTGGGAAGCTATCCGAAACAGCTGCTCGTGGAATCGCTCGGAGACCTCTTGCCTCCGGGCCTGGTTCACCGAAAAAAGGCTGGGTTCGTATTCCCTTGGGAGCAATGGCTGCGCGGGGAACTTCGTGGCTTCTGTGAAGAGCGAATTCGGCGATTCTCTGCACGTGGCCTTGTGGGAAACTCCGGGGAGATTGACAGGATCTGGAAGGCCTACCAAGCTGGCAAGGGGCCTTGGCTGTGGACGCATATCTGGCTGCCTGTCGTTTTGGAGGATTGGTTGCAGCGGAACGGGATCGAGGAATGAGCACGGAAAAGAAAAGAATCCTGGTTTTCGTCGACTGGTATCTGCCAGGGTTCAGGGGCGGAGGCCCGATCTCCTCGATTGCCAACCTGGTCGAGGCACTGGCGGACAGGTACCACTTCTCCATCGTCACCTCTGACCGTGATCATGGCCAGACATTGCCTTATGAGGGAATCGTCCAGGATCAATGGATGGAAAGGAGTCCAAGCTGCCGAGTATGGTATTGCAGCCAAGAAGGCGATGGTTACCGCCACATTCGGAGAATCATTGCCGATACACCTTATGACTTGTTGTATCTGAACGGCATGTTCTCGCTCCGTTTCACGATTTACCCACTCTGGAGCAGCCGTGCTGCCAAGCCTCAGGTTCCAGTGTTGCTTGCACCGAGAGGAATGCTGCATGCCGGGGCATTGTCCTTGAAGCCACTGAAGAAAAAACTGTTCCTGATGGTGATTCGATGGATCGGAATTCACAGACAGGTTCATTTCCAAGCCACCTATGATGTGGAAGTGGAGGATATACGAAGGATTTTTGGCACGGAAGCCACGGTGGTTTCGGCTCCCAATCTCCCAAGGGTACACCTGCCGTCCTTTCTTGCAATTCCGAAAAAATCCGGTGAGCTGAGGCTCATTTTCTTGTCCCGCCTGACGGAGCACAAGGGTCTGCACCTGATTCTGGAGTGGTTGAAGGACCAGGATGGACAAGTCGAGCTGGACGTCGTCGGGCCAGACGAAGAGCTCGGGTACTGGGACATCTGCAAGGGGTTGATTTCGGAATTGCCGGACAATGTGACGGTACGGAAGCATGAGGCGGTACCCCCGGGTGAAGCGACAGCTCTGCTGCAACGTGCGCATTGCCTCATGATGCCGACACGAGGGGAGAACTTCGGCCATGCGATCTTCGAGGCTTTCTGTGCCGGACGTCCCGTATTGATCAGCGACCAGACACCTTGGCGGGGATTGGAAGCCTCAAAATTGGGATTTGACATCGCATTGGATGATGTGGCCGGTCATAAAGGAGCCTTGGAAAGCCTGGTTAGAATGAACCAAGAGGAGTGGAATGCCTGGGCAAGGGCAAGTTGGGAGTTCGCAGCGGACCGCCTGAGCAGATCCTCGGCAGTAGAAATGTACCATCAAATGTTCGATGCATTATTGGCCAAACCATCCGAGGCATGAGGGCGAAGAACACAGAATACCCCTTCTGACAGCAACACTTCGCCTTGATTATGCGCAT
>JBJOPY010000058.1:0-4059 GCA_046050405.1 Bacteroidota bacterium
GATTGGCATCGGAGGCCGGCTGAATGCTGGTCCCGCCCCTTCCGATGGCCCGTCGGCTGCCGGATCCTGAAATGCGCCATGTTTGGAAAGCGGCAAGATCCACTGGAGGGATCAAGGCAACCGCAACCGGGGCGACCTCCCGGGATGGTCAGCGAAAACTTGTCCTTGGGATCCATGCCCCTCCATGCACTCGGGGAAGACCTCTTCGGGGAGCGAGGATCCGTGAGGGAGGACATCCCCTACGGATGGCCCTTCATGGCCCGGAAGTACTCTTCCTTGTTCATGCCGATCACGACAATCTGCACGAAGGTTTGATCGCTGAGATGCGACCGCCATTGGGTGACGACACCGCCCAGCCGATAGGCCTTGAAAAACGACTCATTGCAGAAGACATTGAGCTTCAAGGACATTTTCTCGAAGTCATCGCTCAGGAGCCAATACTTCTGCGTAATGTAAAAGTCGTCACGGCCCGTTTTCGACTGCATCAGTTCCGTCAGTGCGACGACGAGCGAGTCGCGGTTGACATTCCAGGACAGGTCGTTGACGGTGACTGAGAACTCCCCGTCGAAGCTGAACTGCTTCACATCTCCATACCAATAGACATTGGGCATGGCATCCAGCTTCGAGACGGCTGCCTGCAGCAAGTCCAGATCGCTGAACCGGATGCGTGACCAACGGATCGGTTTGAAATAGCGCATGAACTCGGTGAATTCCTTCTCGGTGAACCTGAAGCTGAAGGCCTCGTCCGTGATGTAATTGCAGTTGAGGTTGGCCCTGAGCGTCTTCATCAGCTCGCCGTTCCGATAGAATTTGAGGGCGTAATGGTATTCGCAGTAGTCCTCGTAGACCTCTTCAAAGTCCCAGGTCTGCTGCATCTGACGCAGGACACTGGGTTCGGACAGGATGAAGGTGCCGATCTTGTCCTGGATCTCAAGGGGCTGATAATTGGTCAAGGCCACCCCGATCATTTCCCATTTCCCTTTGCTGAGATCCAGGTCCATGAGGATTTTCGCTGCATGCAAGCCTTGAAAAGCAGCCCAGGAACAAACAAATGCCAAGAGTATTCTCCTCATCATCGATGCGGGACGCTAGCGGTCCATCAGTTCCCAAAATTACAGTTTTTGCCGGTTCCGGGCGACCTCCCCTGTCCACCGGCCAGGGGGTTATCCACGGGAACATGCCGATGGGGATTCGCGGTTCCAGGCTGGCCATATCCCGCCCTATTCGTTCTCCTCCTCTTCCTCATCCTCCACCACCATGGCAGGTGACAGCAGCACCCTTGCCTCAATGTCCCTGGCGGTCGGCGTGGCGGCGATGCCTCCGAGTGCGGTCTCCTTGTACCGGGATTCCATGCTTTCACCGACCTCGGCCATGGCATCGATGACCTCATCCACAGGGATGATGCTCCGGTCACCCGCCAAGGCCATCTGAGCAGAAGCGAAGGCGATGACTGCCCCCGAACCGTTTCGTTTGACGCAGGGCACCTCCACGAGTCCGGCGACAGGGTCGCAGATGAGCCCCAGCATGTTCATGATGGTGATGGCGACAGCGTCGAAGACCTCATCGATGGTGCCGCCAAGGCAATGGACGATGGCACCGGCCCCCATCGCAGCAGCCGTCCCTGTCTCGGCTTGGCAGCCCCCGACCGCCCCCGCGATGGAGGCGCGCCGCTCGATCACGAGTGCGATGCCTGCTGCGACAAGCATCCCCTCGTAGATGACCTGGTTGGGCAGCGAATGCAGCTCCTGCAAGGTCGTCAGGACACCGGGCATGATGCCGGAGGCCCCTGCCGTCGGGGCGGCGACCACCCGCCCCATGCAGGAATTGACCTCCTTGGCAGCGATGGAATAGGCCAGGAGCTTCTGGAAATTCTCCCCCAGGACAGAGACTTTCGCCGCCATGACCTTCTTCGCGCCATTGTCAATCATCCCGCTGATGCTGCGCATGTCCTCGTGCAGGCCCGTGTGAACGGCGTCCTTCATCACCGCATGCGCCTGTGCCACTCGCTCCCAGATCAGTGCCTCGTTCCCGTTTTTTTCACGGATTTCATAGTCCAGGACCGGCCGCCAGATCGGTTGTTCCCTTTCCCGCAGGGCAGCGCTCCATTCGGAGAAGCTATGGAAGAGTACGTTCATCGCTGGTTCAGTAAGGTGATTTTTGCGAAATGTCGGGTGTTTCCCTCGCCGTCCCGCACCAGAAGGCCGTACCGGCCAGCGGGAAGGTGCCCGAAATCCTCACTCCGGGTGAATTGGAACACATTGTAAAATGATCCGATCACTAGGGGCTTTGTCCATACCGTCCTGCCCACCATGTCCACGACCTCGAGCTGGCAGTCGCAGGGGGGGACTTCATTGTCGATGGCGAGGCTGAAATGATCGGTGGCAGGATTGGGATAGATCGCCATGCCGCTGGCTGACACGCGGGCATCCGGGAATGCGGTTGGCAAATCATTGCCCGTCAGAAGCTTGTAGGCGATCGTGGCATCCGGAATCCCGTAGCCGTAGAAGGTGTCCGGATTTGCATAGCGGTCCGAGGAGCGGATGATCGCATCGTAGAGCACCATGTTGGGCGTATGGGGGGCGCTTTGCAAGAGGCAAGCTGCCAGGCCTGAGGCGATGGGGCAGGAGAAGCTGGTGCCGTCTCCACTGGAGGGAAAGCCCATGCTGGTCAGGTAGCTGACATCCACGCCCATGGCCGAGATGTCCGGCTTGATGCGTCCATCTGCGCTGGGGCCCCAGGAACTGAAGCCTGCCAGTACCCTGTATGAATCCACCGCCCCGACCGACATCACGCTGTCGCCGTCCGACGGGGCTAACAGCTTGGACGCGCCATAGTTGCCGGCCGAGTTGACGACCAGGATCCCCTTGGAGGCCGCCATGTCCGCCGCACGGGTGATGATGGTCGTGTTTCCGTCCATGTCGGCATAGGTGTATCCCCCGCCCCCGTCGAAGCTGCGGTACCCCAGGGAGGTCGAGAACACGTCTGCCCCGATAGAGTCCGCGTACTCCATCGCCGCCACCCAGTTGTCCTCTTCCTGGGAGACTTCCCGGGAGTTGTCCTCGGTATGGCAGAGGATGAAGCTCGCTCCATGCGCCGATCCGTAGAACCAGTTCTCGGGGGAGGAAGACCCTTCATCCCATCCCGCCAGGATCGAGAGCACATACTGCCCATGGTTCCCCTCGTCATAGACATTGCCATCGCCATGCACGAAATCATGGGTGGCCACGATGCGGTTGGTCTGTAAAAGGTGGGCCAGGTGGGGGTTTTTATCTGCGTCCCGGAATCCATCGTCCATGACGGAGATCAAGACGCCCTGGCCGTTGTAGCCGTTTTGGTGCAGTTTGTCGAGGCCGACCATCTCCAGCTGCTGCTGGGTGAGGCCGGAATTGTACCCCGCCCTGGAGGTGGGGGAACCCGAGGGGGCATCGTAATCCTTGATGACGACGGGGATCCGGCCTACCTCACGGACAAAGGGGAGCGCACGCACCCGCGCCGCTGCCGTGGCATCCATCCGCACGGACACTGCGTTCAGCCACTTGCTTGCATGCAGCACCTTCGCACCCGTCTGGGACACGGTCTCGATGTATGCCCTAGTGACAGGACGGTCCGAAGGTTGCAATTCCAAGCCCTGCCTCTCCCGTCGCTCCAGGGAGCGCTGGGAGAGGGCATCAGCCGGTTTCCATGCCGCTGCATCCGCCTTGTCGGCAAAATGCACCCAGTACTTGTCCGCCTGGGAAAAGGACACCTGATGGCCACCCATCAGGAGCAGACAAAATCCCCACACCCATTTCGTTTTCATCAGGCCTAAAGTTAGCGAAATTTCTTTGGCGTGCGCTGGGTTTGCCACGTGCTTGGGGTGCTCTGTCTGGTGGGTGTCTGGCTGGGTGGGGCGGCGGCATGGCCGGGTTGCTCGGTTTTGTGTTGGATGCTTGGTGTAGGGGCGGGGTGGATTTTGCGCGTTGAGACTGATGCACCCTGTCGAATAAGGCTGGGAAGAAAGTATCTGGGTTGGAGAGGAAGCATCGGAAAGGCTCACTCTTGAATGAATCTGGACTCAGA
>JBJOPY010000059.1:0-12326 GCA_046050405.1 Bacteroidota bacterium
TACCATGGATTCGGGTTGTTCGACAGGCTCGTTATCGCTGCAACATGCCACTGGAACCAATCTTAACCCCCTTACTGGCAAAGTTCCCCATAAGCATATAAAATTATTACCGGGAGAACGAACGAATATCGGGAATGTTTTCGGGGTTGTGAACGGAGCCTGAAGGGCTGGGTTGAGCGGGCAAGGGGAGGCACTTCCCGCCGGCATCACCCATAGGCCTTCGGCCATAGCCGAGACCGAGACTGAACCGGTCTGGCAAGGGGGTTCTTCCTGCGCCGCACGGGCGGAAGGATTTTTGTAATGTACGTTCCGGCTATATTTACGCTGTGGTTTTCCGCCGACTGATCGTCTCCGCCCTCGTCGCGCTCCCGCTCCTTACCCACACTGTCCGGCCGCAGGGGGTGGTGCGGATGTACAACGAGGCCTGCGGGGACTACACGGCCGACCGCTACACCCAAGCTGAGGAAAAACTGCGGCTTGTGATCAAGCAGCAGAAGTACCATCCGGATGCCTGTTTCCTGCTGGGGCAATGCCACTGGCGGCAAAAGGAATGTGCGAAGGCCATCAAGTTTTACGACAAGGCCCTCCGGCAGACCCCCACCAATGTTGAATTCATTTTTCACAAGGGGATTGCCTACGAGGACATCGGCAAATCCACCAAGGCGGTGCGCTGCTACCTGCGGGCCACGCCAATCGACTGTGGGTATTCCATGGCCTGGAGGCGGCTGGGCAAAATCTTTTTTGCAAGTGGAGGCTATGGGAAGGCCATCGGTTACCTCACCTCTGCGGCGCAGGCGAATCCGCTGGACAGGGAGGCCTTCCTGCTCCGGGGAAACGCGCATTCCGCCCTTGGCAATCTCCATCCGGCAATGGCCGACTATGAGATGGCGTTGCAACTGGATGACCACGATGCGGATGCTTGGTTCAATCTTGCCGGTGTGGAAATGCGGATCGGAAATGCCTATGAATCGATGAAGTCCTATTCCATGGCCATTGAGCTCCGCCCCGATGACAGGGACGCCCTGTTGGACCGCGGCATCGTACTGCTGGCGCTCGGACTGCGGAAGGAGGCATTGGCCGACATTGATCGTGCCAACTCGGTCGATACGGCATTTGCACCAAGCCACTGGAACAGGGTCCTTGTGCTGCAGGAGATGGGCGAGTATCACAGTGCCCTTGAAAGTGCCACCAAGGCTGCACGGCTTTCCCCCAAGGATGCCGGGAACTGGGGGTTGGTCGGCAATATCCACTTTAAGGAACAGCACCATCAGCCGGCGGTACAGGCTTACACCCGCTGCATACGCTTGGATCCCGCCCATGCAGCAGAGGCCCTGCTGTACCGGGGCGAGGCGTACCGGGTGCTGGGCGATCGGGAAAGCGCGTGCAAGGATTGGAAGCAAATCCTCCAGATCCAGATCGACCGTGGCTGCATCGCTGAGATGGCGGAAGCCTGGATCGGCATCCACTGTCGGTAGCGTCTGCTTTCCTCGGAAATTTAATGAAATGCATGACCCGGCCCGGAAGACGGGGCCGGGTTATCCTGGAGGTGGAGCCTAGATGGGGTGCGATTCCAAAGATTTCCGGGAGCTAATTTTGCGGACCAAACCAAAAACGATCACAGCCATGACCAGCGATTGATGGAACAAGCTGTAAACGGCTACCAGGTTTCCGGTGGCTGGGAAGGGAAGGAAGACCAAGGCAAATACAATCGTGAACACGATCCAGCTGACCGTGCCCTTGATTTCGGAGGATAGGATCGTGAGCAACCATATCGCGGGCATGAGCACATAGCCTGGAGCAAATGGACTCTGCATGGCCGACAGTGTGAGCAGGCACAACCACATGGACAGCTGCTGCGGGCGATCCCTGTGCCTCAATGGAGCCCAGGCGGCGATGGCCACTATCATGACTGTGAAGACGGTGTTCAAGATTCGGGCAGTTCCCCAGATGTCGCCGAACCGTATGCCCAGCATGGAGAGTTTGAAGGGTATGCCAAAGGGACTGTAATTGACCAGGATGTTGGTTTCACTGAAGGGGAACCACTTCACGGAATCCCCTGACAACAATTTCGGGAATTCGTAAGTGAGCCAGCTCTCCACTGGTTGGAAACCAAATATAAGGATTGTGATAAGCGTATAAAGCACGCCAAATGCAAAGGTCCATCCAAGGTCCCGCCAACGTCGCTGCACCAGCATTGGCACGACCAGAATCCCCGGGGAAATTTTCGACAGGATTGCAAATGCCAGCAAGGCACCTCCCCAGAGGGGTCGCTTGACATCAAATGCAATCATTGCCAAGACCGCCATGACGATCATCATGTGATGTGCGTTTCCGGTTTGCAGGATGATCAATACATTTATGCTGCTCCACAGGAGCGGGATGAGCAAGAGTGCATGATATTTGCCATTTACCCCCACCCATCTGGCCGTAATCCAGAAACCTGCTGCCAGCCACAATCCGCACAATGCAAACCACAGCATCCGCTGAACATAAAAATCCTCGCTTACAACCTGAATGGCTCCGGGGAGCAACAAAAATTGTGGAGGGTATAGGTAGTTGTCCAGATAGAAGGGCGCGTAGGGGCCCGTCGTATCGGGACTCAATTCTCTAAGCGAGCCGATGGCCGTCTCATCCGGCCAGAGCCGGGAATCGTAGAGGTTGTTTTCGCCGGACTTTGCGAGCTTGACGGCATGCACATAGGCGGTGAGGCAGGAGTGGCTCCTAAAAAATTTGATGTCCGGCAGGATGGAGGCCTTCACCCGTCTGTGATCGCCCATGAAGGTGCTGAGGCGGGCGGTTTGCACGATCGAGAAGACCGAAAGCAAGATCAAAAGACCTGTTTTGACCTTGTGGTGCATGGCAAGTCCATCCAGATCCTCCGGAAACCGGGCTGCAAGCGATGGCAGGAAGAAGAATTGAATCACTGCCAGGGCAAGGTAGGCCAGGGAAATCGCGAACCAGGATTCAGGATTGCTGCCCAGCAGCGCGCCTGTGCAAGCACCGGCGGCCGATGCGGCCAGAATGCCCGCCCAGCGTCTGCGGCCTCGCAAGAAAACATGGCCTGCGACAACGCAGCCAGTGACAAGCAGCGATCCCAGGGTAAGGCCCAAGGCATCTGTCTTCACTCCGATGGCGGTTGCAGTTAAAATCCAGCCTGCATGGAAAAAAAGTGGAGCCAGGCTCATTGCGGCCACGGATGCAAATCCCAGGGATTCAAAAGACCTTCTAGCAATCATTGCGTCATCATGTTTGGATAGAACTTATTTGTGTTGTGGTTTCCGAAAGTTCCGGAGCCACTGTTTATTTAAATAGCTGTTCATTGGTGAACTGGGGTTCATCTGCATGCTCTTCGGGTAGATCCCTGAACGCCTGGCATTGCACTCGGATCCTTTTCCAGGTAGGATCACCATGCTGGGAAAGTGGGCTTCTACGGGAGAGTTTAAAATCTCTTTTGGTCCTATATGGGCGGGGGCGGCATGATGATGAACATGATGCCTGGATCACAGCCTTGAAGTCGATCGTCTGCCCGCACTTGCGGCTGTGTGCATCGTCCAAGGAAGTGTTGGCCATCCTGAGGAGCCAGTCTTTTCCTGATTTACACTCCCACAGCACCCCTGTCGGTTGCGCCTTGGTGGATCTATCGGGCATCGGCACTGACTTTAAGCGGTCGCCCGCTCCGCGTGCCCTTCGTTCCGCACGCCATGGCCTGCCCTCGGGCACCCTGGCGTGACATTGGAATGCCTTTGGGAAACATCTTCCAAATATAAAGAAAAGATGCAGACAGGCAATAGTCACTGAAATTTATCCACATCCTGATCCGAGACTGTACAGGATTCTATCCGGCATAGTTGTAGGCGCTGCGCCGACGTCGGGCTTGGAATGCCTGGACCGGCACAGGTTCGGCTTCCCCATGTCTGCGGCCGGGCTGTAAACGATCACCTCCCTGGCGCAGCAATCCGATTTTCCGATTTCTCATTGCTCATTCTCAGTTACCTTTGCAGGCTGTGAGCGAAAACGGGTTCAAGTCTGGCTTTGTCAGCATCATCGGAAAGCCTAATGCGGGGAAGTCCACCTTGATGAACGCTCTGGTGGGCCGGAAATTGTCCATCACGACCCCCAAGGCGCAGACGACCCGCCACCGTATCTTGGGCATCGCTTCCGGCGAAAACTATCAAATCGTCTTTTCGGACACGCCGGGTGTGATCTTGCCGCAGTACAAGCTTCACCGTATGATGATGGGGTCCGTGCATGCTTCCCTGGAGGATGCTGACTTGTTTCTCCTGCTTGTGGACGTGAACGAAAAGTTTCCGGAGGATCTGGTGATCAAGATGGCGCAGAAGAGCCAGGTGCCTGTCCTCCTTGTCTTGAACAAGGTGGACAAGGGCACGGAGGCCAAGGTGTTTGAGCGTCATGCTGAGATTACGTCCAAGGTCAAGGTAGAGAGAGCGATCGGGATCAGTGCCACACAGGGTATCAATCTGCATGAGTTGAAGCAAATGATCATCGACCTGCTTCCTGAGGGGCCGCAGTACTTCGATCCAGGCGATTTGAGCGATCGTCCGGACCGATTCTTCGTTTCCGAACTGATCAGGGAGTCGATCTTCATCCGGCTGAAAGACGAGGTTCCATACAGCTGCGAGGTGACCATCCTTCAGCTGGAGGAGAAGGACGTAGTGACGGTCATCCATGCAGAGATCCATGTGGAGCGGCAGTCCCAGAAGGGAATCCTTGTCGGCAAGGGTGGTAGGATGATAAAGGAAATTGGGATGCACGCACGACGAACCATTGAAGCATTTTTGGAGAAGAATGTTTACCTGGAGCTTCATGTGCGCGTCGCGGAAGGATGGAAGGACAGCAGCTTTCGGTTGAAGGATTTTGGTTTTAGGGAATAAATCAGGGAACACAGGGTAGAGTAATGAGTGGAATCGTCGCAATCATTGGCAGGCCAAATGTAGGCAAGTCAACGCTCTTCAACCGCCTGATCGCAGCCAGGGAAGCGATCGTGGACGACTCGAGCGGAGTGACCCGGGATCGCCATTATGGCATTTCCGAGTGGAACGGGGTGAAGTTTACTGTCATCGACACCGGTGGATATGTTCCTGAAAGCGAAGACCTTTTCGAGAAGGCCATTCGGGAGCAAGTGCACATCGCCATGGATGAGGCGGATATGCTGCTTTTCGTAGTGGATGCGATGGTGGGCGTTGTCACCCTCGACATGGAATTTGCCAATATCGTCCGCCGTAGCAAGAAGCCGGTGATCCTCGTCGTCAACAAGGCTGACAATTTCGAGCGATCGGATCTGGTGTATGAATTCTATGAGCTGGCACTTGGCGAGGTGTATCCGATCTCGGCAATGAATGGAAGCGGAACGGGCGATCTGCTGGATCATCTCGTCGACAACCTGCCAACCAACAGGCCAGAGCCCGCAGTGGCCGATGTGCCCAAGTTTGCCATCGTCGGCCGCCCGAATGTCGGGAAGTCTTCCTTGGTCAATGCATTGCTTGGAAAGACGCAAAACATCGTCACACCGGTAAGCGGCACCACCCGCGACTCGATTTACACGCGCTACACGGCATTCGGCCTCGATCTTTACCTCATCGATACTGCTGGGCTCCGAAAGAAGGCCAAGGTGCATGAGAACATCGAGTTTTACGCCACGCTGCGCAGCATCCGGGCGATTGAGGAGTGCGACGTGGCCATTTTGCTGATCGATGCCACCCTCGGCATCGATCAGCAGGATCTCAACATCCTCCACAACATCACTGCCAATTCCAAGGGAATTGTGATCCTTGTCAACAAATGGGATCTGGTACCCAAGGAAACGAATACTGCCCGCGACCTCGAAAAGGTGATCCTGGAACGCATCGCACCTTTGTCAAACGTGCCGATCATCTTTGGTTCAGCATTGGAGAGGCAGCGGATCCTGAAGGCACTCGAGACCGCAGTGGAGGTTTACCATGAGAAGGACAAGAAGATTCCAACCTCTGAGCTCAACGATGTCATGCAAGCCGCCTGGAATGCCCATCGCCCTGCTGCGGTGCGGGGAAAGCTCATACGGATCAAGTATGTGACTCAGATTCCGGCTGGGAGTCCGACATTCCTGTTTTTCACCAACCACCCGAAACTCATCCAAGAAAGCTACAAGCGCTACCTCGAAAACAAGCTGCGGGATTCTTTCGGATTCAAGGGTGTCCCGATCAATGTATTCTTTCGGCAGAAATAGTCCCTGCTTACGGGTTGTCGGTTTAACCGGCCTGACACTCCCCGGGTCATTGCACACGTCTTGGCATCGGGTGCTGGCCGTCAGGCGGAGGCCACTACTTTCTTCCGGAAGGGTGTCTTCGTGGCAATCAAGGCCGTCAAATCGCCCTGGCTAAGGGTAAAGGGGGCAAACCCACACTTATGGGGAAAAGTTGGGAATGGTACCTGGGTGGCAAGCCGGGTGGAAACCCACTCATGATGGCAGATGTGTGAGCATCGCAGCCCGAGTCTCCTCCTTGAGTTTCTCCACCGTTTTCCCTCCCGTCCCCTCGATTACATCCCAATGAACATTCACAATGCCTGGGGAGAGGTCAAGCCCTCTCCTTGGGTCACAGTATTTGCGTGGGTCATGGAGCGTCATCACGGCGATCGGGAAGCCTGTCTCAGCAGCCAATCGGAAGGCTCCGTCATAGAAATCCAGCAGCGGCTGTCCGGTGCGGTTTCGCGTTCCCTCTGGGTAGAGCAGGATGGAGAATCCTGTGTGCAATGCTTGCCGCATCCTTTCCATGCTCTCCGACCTGGAGGCCGCTGATTTTCGATCGACAACGATGCCCAGCCTGCGTACCGAGATGCCCCAAACAGGAATCTTGGTCATTTCTTCCTTGCTCAGGAATTTATACACACCGGGATAGGATGAGGCATTGATCAGGATGTCCAGGAAGCTGCGATGGTTGGAAACGATGACGAAGGGCGCCTTGCCTTGAAGCGCTTGACGATTGTGTTGCACGCGCAATACACCCGTCAGGAACAGGGTCGCGGATGCAATCATGTGATGCCCCGTCCAGATGATGGTCTTCTCCGCCCTTGATCCGAAAACCAGGAGAAAAATTGTCGTGATCGGTGTCCAGGCCAGCAGTTGGATGCCGAAGACTACAATGCCATATACTGCCCATACTTTTCGCACCGCCTGGATCATGGTGGGAAAATTAGGGAAAATCCAAAGAGGAAGCTGTCCTTGAAAGTACCTCGGCGTATATTTTGCAATTTCTTCAATTGAAATTCTCCGCAGCGCCTATTGACGCGTTTCGCTTGGGAGCTACAGTACGAATCCCTCGCACGCTGGATTTGGCCTGACCACCAGCCTTGGCCCCGGCCGGCTGAGTATTCCGGGGTGCATCTGCAACATGAAGCCGTCCCATGCGCAATCGAACCTGCCCCGGCAAGCCACCAGGCGGAAACAACCATGCTGGTGCATCCTAAGGACAAGGCTCCCTAGACTTCGGATCAATATGGTACGGGAACAGGTGGGCATGGGCTGGAGGCAGGCATCGCCGTTCCCTTCGCGGATGGACGGATGGAGATTCAGCCCCGACCCGCTCCCGGATGCATTGGCTGGACGATCCATGGGAAGTCTGCATTATGGCACCGATTTTGCAACATTGCGCGGCGGATGGTCGCCACTTAGATACTGTCTCCATGGTCTTCGATCTCATCAAGGTTTACCTCTGCCTGTTGTTCATCCTCCGCCCGGCTTGTCTCCCAGCACAGTCGGATGACGTGCCTCTGGGCTATGGGCTGGGCATGCACTTCGATTCCATCCCGAAGGAGAACCTCTTGAAGATGGGCAGGTTTCAGAAGCTGTGGCGGTATGATCGCCAGGATGAGGGCTTGAGCTTCAATGGGATGAGGCTTTCACATGTCCGGCTCTTCATCTGGGACAATCGCTTGCATTCGATTGAAATCAAGGTTACAGGTGAAAATGCCGTCAATTACAGGGCATTCCTTGCCGCCCTGTACGGCCTGGGCGACCCGCTCGACGCCATGGGATCCAGGTGCCAATGGTTGCAGCCTGCCATGCGGGTGCTTTGGTGCTAGAGCCTCCTCACCAAGGAGGGGATTGCCACCTACGTGGACGAAAAAACCAACGGCAGCTACTTTGAATTCATGCACCGTCAGCAGAACCGCTGGTGATTGGTTGCCATATCCTTATTTTCGCCCCATGAAAGTGAGCAACTGGGGGAATTTCCCGAGCACCGAGGCCGATGTGCAAAGCTTCTCGACATCCGCGGAAGCCCTGCAGGCCCTTGGCACCGCGACCGATTTCATCCCGCGTGGCTTGGGGCGATGCTATGGGGATTCGTCACTCAGCAGCCACATCATCAGCACCCTCAAGTACAATCGCTTCCTAGAGTTCGACCAAGGCCAGGGCATCCTCCATTGTCAGTCTGGTCTGAGTTTTGCGGAAATCCTCGATGTGATCGTGCCTGCGGGATGGTTCCTGCCGGTGACCCCCGGCACCAAGTTCGTCACCGTCGGCGGTGCCATCGCAGCGGATGTCCACGGAAAGAACCACCACGGGGAAGGCTCGTTCTCCAGGCATCTGCTCGAGTTCCAGTTGCTGGCTCCCTCCGGGCTGACCTACAGCTGTTCCCGGACCGAGAATGCAGACATTTTCTGGGCGACCTGCGGTGGAATGGGGCTGACAGGCATCATCCTGGAGGCGAGGTTCAAGCTCAAGAAGATCGAAACCGCCTACATCGTAGAGGAGAGATCGAAGGCCGGGAATGTGGATGAACTCTATCGGCTTTTTGAAGGTTCCTCGAACTTCACCTACAGTGTGGCCTGGATCGATAGCCTTGCAGGGGGAAAGAGCCTGGGCAGGGGGATCCTGCTGAATGGAGAGCATGCATCGGTGGGAGACCTTTTGGAACCGAAGCAAGCCCAGTCACCATTGGCCCTGCCCAGGAAGGGAAAGCTCAGCATTCCCTTCAACCTGCCTTCCTTCACCATCAATCCGCTCACTGTAAAGGCGTTCAACACCCTCTACTATTCCAAGGCCAGGCGCGGGCAACATCGGTATGTCATAGACTATGAGACCTATTTCTATCCACTGGACGGGATCTACCATTGGAACCGCGTGTATGGTCGGAAGGGCTTCGCCCAGTATCAGTTTGCGATGCCACCCAGCACGAGCTATGACGGGGTGGTGAGGATCCTGAAGGCCATCAGCCAAGCCCGCATGCCCAGCTTCGTGTCTGTCCTGAAGACTTTTGGCGATTGCGAGACGGGAATGATCGGATTTCCGATGGAAGGCTACATGCTGGCCTTGGACTTTCCGGTCACCGGGTTCCTTTTCCCGTTCCTGGATCGTTTGGATGAAATCGTCGCCGAATGCGGCGGAAGGCTTTACCTGACGAAGGACAGCAGGATGAAGCCGGAGATGTTTCGCCAGGGCTATCCCCGGCTGCAGGAGTTCTTGGGGGTTAAGCAAAAATTGGATGGCGGCAAGCATTTTCAAAGCCTTCAGTCCAGGCGGCTCGGCATCTAGAAAAAATTAGCATGATAGCTTTTTTTATTGGCAGTAATGTCTAATAATGTCTATATTTGTAGCATTGTCCGATGAAATTGTGAAGGCGGAAAGACATGGAGGAGACAATGCGATACAATGGTTTCAAGGTCAGGGGGGTTCTCATGTGGATTGCGGCCAACATGGATGACGAGGAATGCGAATCGCTTTGGCGGGTCATCTATCTGTCGGAGCGCAGGCACCTTGCCATGCATGGGGAGTGGATGCTCGGGGACATTTTCGTGGCCATGAAGGATGGGCCGGTCCCCCTGCGTACGTTCACGGAACTGATGATGGGTACCGGCTCGCGAGGTTCGGCGGGCAGTCATCCGGTCAGGCAGCTGTGGAGGATGGCGATGCGGTTTCAGGAGCCTTCCATCAAACTCTTGATGGCTGAAATCGACCTAGATTGCTTGGAATGGGCGCTGGGGGAGGCCAGGAGGTTGGGCCCGGAAGGCCTGGGGCCGGTGGTTCGTGGACGGGCATGGGAACGTGCAGGCCTCGACGGGGAACTCGATCCCTTGGAAGTTGCAATGGAGGGTAATGCAGATGCAGCGACTCTGGAGCAAGTCCTGGAATGGCGGGGTCGGGAAGCTGCTGACGGCTTCGAATGCAGTATGGCCGGATGATTCGCGGGGGTCTTTCGCTTCCATCTGTCCCCGGTCATGGCCATCAAATAGCCAAAGGGCCCCCG
Organism: Bacteroidota bacterium; assembly: GCA_046050405.1. GTDB lineage: Bacteria > Bacteroidota > Bacteroidia > J057 > JADKCL01 > JADKCL01. Next base: position 10,242 of record JBJOPY010000059.1, read on the forward strand.
GGTAGGAAAATATTCCTGTCCCGGGCTTCCGCCCAATTTCCTAACTTTCCCACATGAGCCGATACTGTTTGATCCTGGGTGCGAAAAGCGACATCGCCCGTGCCATTGCCCACGTCTGGGCGGAAAACGGGTACAACCTCTACCTGGCGGGCCGCAAGGCGGCGACAGAGATCGAGCCGGATACGAAGGATCTCATGATCCGCCACAAGGTCAAGGCCATGGCCCTGGAGTTCGATGCATTGGCATATGGCACCCATGAGGCGTTTTACGCCGCATTGGATCCCAGGCCTGATGTCGTGGTCTGTGTCCTCGGATGCATGCCGGGGCAGCAAGACTCGGAAAAGGACTTCGCATTGGCGCGCGAGGTCATGGCCACAAACTACATCGGCTGTGCAAACATCCTCAGTGTCGCCGCAAACGACATGGAAGCCCGCAACTCGGGAAGCATCATTGGTGTCAGCTCCGTGGCAGGGGATCGTGGCCGCGCCAGCAACTATTTCTACGGCAGCGCGAAAGCGGGTTTCACAGCCTTCCTGAGTGGCCTGCGGAACCGCATGGCACTGGCCGGCCTGCATGTCATGACCGTGAAACCGGGATTCGTGTACACCAAAATGACCGAGGGCCTTCCGCTTCCGCGACTTCTCACGGCTCAGCCGGCAAAGGTCGCCCGGGATGTCTTCCAGGCTTGGGAGAAAAGGAAGAACGTCCTGTACACGAAATGGATGTGGCGATGGATCATGGGGATCATCCGCGCCATACCGGAATGGAAGTTCAAGAAGATGAAGCTGTGAATGACGCATGGCCGCCGCTGGAAAACCCAGGCTAAAGCGGGCAGACTGGCTTCTGCTGGCCATCTCCGGTGCCATGATGGTGTCTTGGAACGTGTATTCCTGGCGCTTCCCCTTCTTCTGGGACAGTGTCTCGCATTCCCGGATAGCAACCTGGTATCTGGAGACCAATTTCTCAAGCATCACCATCCCGGAGGAGTACGATGCAGGGCATCCGCCGTTCTTCAACCTCTACCTTGCCATGGCATGGAGGCTGTTCGGGCGGACGCTGGTGGCAGCCCACCTGGCGATGTTGCCGCTGCTGGCCGTGGTCTTGACCCAGTACCATCGGCTGACCATGCGCTGGCTTTCCCCCGTGGCCAGGCCATGGGCAATGCTGCTCCTGTTTTGCGAGCCCACCTACCTCACCCAGGCCGGGATGGTTTCGGCAGATGTCGGCTTGATGGCGTTTTACCTGCTGGCCTTGAATGCCTTGCTGGATGGCCGGCGATGGCTGGCAGTTTGCGCGATGCTGCTTATGTGTGCGATGAGTTTCCGTGGGATTCTGATGGCAGGGGCGCTGTTCATCACGGAATCGGCGTTTTCCAAGGTCGCTGGTGCCAGGGCCATCGGGTTGCGGAGGATGCTGGCCTATGCACCTGTGGCAATCCTTGCATTGGCTTGGCTGGTCATCCACCATGCCGCCGTTGGCTGGTGGATATCGCCCCCGCCCGAGACCTATGGCGGCCAGCGGGAACTTCTGGGCTTGGGGGGGATGACCTGGAATGCCGCCTTGGTCGGCTGGCGGCTGGCCGATCTCGGGCGTGTCTTCCTCTGGGTCTTCGCATCCGTGGCAGGGTTTTCCTTGGGCTGGGCCAAGATTCGCTCCAGCCAGGCTTCCATGCAGGTGCTGGTCGCCTTGGCCGCTCCGACCCTGCTCTTGAGCCTCTTGTTCATTCCCTTTTCCAATCCTGTGGGGCATCGTTACTACCTCGTCAGCTATCTGATGCTCTCAATCCTCGCCGTCAATCTGGCGGAAATGAAGGGCTGGGGCCTGAAGCGAAAGATTGGATTGGCCCTGGTGGGGGCCGGCCTCGCGACGGGGCACTGGTGGATCTATCCTGAGGGGATTGCCAAGGGATGGGACGCCTCGCTTGCCCACCTGCCGATCTTCGGATTGGAGGAAAGGCAGCAGAAATACCTTGAATCAAGCCATATCGCCGCCTCCGAGGTCTGCGCAGACTTCCCTTTCCTGCATTCCCCCTATTACACCCGGCTCATCGGACAGAAGCAGGAGCCATGGATGCGGAACTTCCTC
>JBJOPY010000060.1:0-3261 GCA_046050405.1 Bacteroidota bacterium
ACGTGGTCGGGTTGGATGCCGCTGCCTGGCGTTACTTCGGGCGCAGCCCTGACAAGCTGAGCTGGGCTGAGAGTGCCACCCTGGCCGTCCTCCCCAACAGCCCGGGGCTGATTCATCCAGGCCGCAACCGCACAGCGCTCAAGGCCAAGCGTGACCGCCTGCTGAACTACATGTGGGAAGGCGGGATTTTCGATTCTGTCACCTATGCCTTGGCCACCCGCGAGCCCCTGCCGGACCGCCCGCACCCCCTCCCTGTGCTTGCGCCCCACCTGCTCGACCGCGTCATGCAGGAGGGGCAGGCGGGCAAACGAACCAGCACCACCCTCGACATGCACCTGCAAGACCGTGCGCGCCATATTGTGCAGATGCATCAGCGCAGACTGCTTGAGAATAGCATCCACAATGCAGCTGCGCTCATCATGGAAGTGGAATCGGGAGACGTCACAGCCTATGTCGGGAACACGGCTTCCACCGACAGCAGCAGTGGCGGGGAGGTGGATGTCATCCGCGCCCGACGAAGCACGGGATCCATTCTGAAGCCCTTCCTGTTCGCATCCATGCTTGACGACGGGGAAATCCTCCCCAGGACACTGGTCCCCGACATTCCCACCTACTACGGAAATTACAATCCGCAGAACTACAACCGTACATTCGACGGGGCTGTCCCTGCCAAAATGGCCTTGGCAAGATCCCTGAACATCCCGGCCATAAGGATGCTGAGCGATTATGGGCACCATCTTTTCCTGCAGAGGCTACAGGAACTCGGGATGACCACCCTCGACCGCCCTGCCGATGACTACGGGCTTTCCCTGATCCTTGGCGGCGCCGAGGCCACACTCTGGGATCTCGCAGGAATGTATGCAAGCATGGCACGCTGCGTGAACGATTACCACCGGTTCAATGGAAAGTATCTCGACCACGAGTTTCACGCCCCGAATTTCCATTGGGACAAGTCCATCACACAGCGGACAGGCACTGCGCCGACACTTGTGGACGAGACCGTGCTGAGTGCCGGGGCCTGCTACGCCACGATCGAGGCATTGCTCGAACTCTCTCGCCCAGAAGGCGAAAGCGAATGGATGAATTTCAGCTCTTCGCGCAAAGTCGCTTGGAAGACAGGCACTAGCTATGGTTATCGGGATGCATGGGCGGTTGGCGTCACCCCCACCCATGTGGTCGCCGTCTGGGCTGGAAATGCGGACGGAGAAGGCCGGCCGGGACTTGTCGGCCTCTATGCCGCAGCCCCCATTCTCTTCGACCTCCTCGATATGATCCACGCCCCCAACACTTGGTTTGACGAACCTGTTGACGACCTGGAGCAGGTGACCATCTGCAAAAAGAGCGGTCATCGCGCCAGCGGGGTCTGCGACGAGCTAGAAGTCATGCGCGTCCCGAAACGTGGGCTGAATACAGGGCCCTGTCCCTACCACAAGCTGATCCACCTGGATCCCACCGGCCAGTTTAGGGTGCATGGCGACTGCGAATCGCCTTACAACATGGTGCACAAACCTTGGTTTATCTTGGATCCAGCCATGGAGGAATGGTACTCCAGGAAACACGTGGACTACATGGCCCTGCCGCCGTGGCGGGCAGACTGCAAGGAATCTGCCGAGGCCGAATCCAATGGCTTGGACATGGAGTTCGTCTATCCGCGTACAATGAGCAAGGTTTATGTCCCGGTCGACCTGGGTGGCAATCCCAGCAGCGTCGTCTTCGAGGTGGCGCACAGGAGACAAGGAAGCAAGATCCATTGGCACCTCGACCGGGAATTCTTGGGAACGACGGAAACATTCCACCAGATGTCGCTCAACCCGTCGCCGGGCAAGCACACCATCACCCTGGTGGACGATGAAGGGGAGACCTTGAGGAAGGCGTTCGAAGTAGTGGGGAAAATGAAGTAGCGCACCGGAGGGACGGCCTGCCGGAATATGCGCCAGCCTCTCCCGGCACGAAGTCGCATTCGGATCCGAAGGAAAGGGTCTTGAATTGGGCTAGAGGAGATTGATCTTGCCCATCAGGCTTTCACGGTAGGTTCCCCCCACGGGGAGGACTTTGTCGCCCACTGAAACCGTCTTGTCCTCAATGGCATCGATTTGATCAATGCGAACGATGAAGGAACGGTGAATCCGTACAAATTGATCGGCTGGCAGCCTGGCCTCGATCGATTTCATCGTGGAATGACAGATGTACTTCCTGTCCTTTGTCACCAAGGCGACATAGTCCGCCAAGGCTTCGATCCATTGAACCTGCCTGATATCGACCTTGACCAGTGCAGCATCGGTCTTCACGAATACAAAGTCCCCCTTGAACCGCATGGTTTGATCCTGGGAAAGTTTCGCCATTGCCTTGGTGACAGCCTTGAGAAAATGAGCGTAGGAGGGCGGTTTCAAGAGGCAATCCACCACATTCAACCGAAAGGCGTCGATCATGAAACCGGACTTGCCGGAGACCAGGATGACGGCGGACTTCGCATCCAGTGCCTGCAACAATTCCCACCCACCCACCTCGCCCATCCCGGCCTCCAGGAACAAAATGTCCACTTGGTTTTCTCTGAGGTACTTCACGGCCTCCATGGGATTCAGGAACGAACGCTGCAAGCTGAGCATTTCAGTCTGGGCAATCAGTCCCTCCAGGAGCCTTGCCGACAGGGAATCATCATCGATGATCACGCAGCTACGGGTCATTTTCTAGCGCGATTCAGGTTACAGCAGGTAAATTTATCATTCTTCCTTTGAATCAAGATCGCTTCTTGGAAACGCGATGCGAAGATCATTCCAGAAGAATTGCTTGCGGGTCGCGGAAGCTTGTGCTCTAGAGGGGACGTAAACGCTGCTTTCCACTGATAGTAGGGCGCAGGAAATGCTGATCCCAAGGCTTGGGGATTGACCCTTTTCTCGGCCAGAAACGCATCAAATGTCATAACCACCTGTATTCAAGGCTCAATCAGGAATTCAATCCTCGGTACGTTGTAAGAACCCGCTTCCATCGTGCATCCATTGCCCGGGTGTCTTACCGGATTCTTCCCAATGTTGGTTAGTCGCATGTACCCGGCATCCATTCATCCATCCAAGCCATGCGCATGACCAGCCACTCCTTGACGCGCCGCACCTCTCCGGCATGGGTTCTCTCGTAGGGCTTTGCATTCGGCCAGGTATAGTGCCCCAGCTCTTTCCAGACTTGGAAATTGTGGTCTTGTGATTCAGCGATCTGGGCGACAGCTCCATCGATCAGGGCGAAAAGATGCTCCTTCGACAGCACGGT
>JBJOPY010000061.1:0-5610 GCA_046050405.1 Bacteroidota bacterium
GATCTCCACCCCGAGGTCAGCGGCCGTCTCGTCTACCTCCATGTCCCGGAGGGAGCCATCGTCTCCCAGGGCACGGTGGTCGCACGGCTGAACGATGCCGACCTCCAAGCGCAGCTGGAGAAAACGCAGGTGCAACTCGACCTCGCAACGCAAATGGAAGCCCGCCTGAAGAAGCTGCTGGATGTGAATGGCCTGAACCAAGCGGATTATGATGCAGCGCTGGGGCAAGTCAATTCCTTGAAGGCCGACCTGCGCTACACACAGGCCATGATCGAGAAGACGGTCGTCAAAGCCCCGTTTACAGGCACGATCGGCCTGCGGCAGGTCAGCCCCGGTGCCTACGTGACCCCTGCGACCACCATTGCCAGCTTGCAACAAACCCAGCAACTCAAGGTTGATTTCAACCTGCCCGAGGAATCCGGCGCGCTTGTGAAGAAAGGCGACACCGTCTCCGTCATGACCGGACAGGGGCGCGAAACCGCGCTCATCAGTGCGATCGAGCCACAGGCGAACCGTGAAACCCGCAACCTGAGGGTGAGGGCCATCCTCAACGGAAACGAGGTCCATCCGGGTGCTTTCGTCAAAGTCCATGTCCAGCACCGGGGCGATGCCAAGAGCTTCCTCCTTCCATCCAATGCCATTATTCCGGATGCGATGAGCAAGAAGGTGGTGCTCGTGAAAGGCGGCAAGGCCACCTTCGTGCCCATCGAGACAGGCATTCGCAGGGACAGGCTCGTGGAGGTGACCTCGGGCCTACAGGCAGGGGATTCCGTCGTCGTGGACGGCGTGCTGTTCGCTCGTCCCAATTCCCCGCTGAAAGTCAGGAGCATCAAGCAACTGGATGGCCAATGAACATCTCGGAGCTGTCCATCAAGCGGCCGATACTTGCCACCGTGATGAACCTGGCGATCGTTCTTTTCGGGATCGTGGGGTTCTCCTTCCTGAGCCTGCGGGACTATCCGGCCATCGATCCGCCGATCATCACGGTGCGCACGAACTATACGGGTGCCAACGCGGACATCATCGAGAGCCAGATCACCGAGCCGCTGGAAAAGGGAATCAATGGCATTCCGGGCATCCGGTCCATCAGTTCGAGCAGCCAAGTCGGGTCCAGCAATATCACAGTGGAGTTCAACCTCGGGATAGACCTCGACGATGCCGCGAACGATGTACGCGACAAGGTGAGTCAGGCGCAGCGGAACCTGCCCCAGGACATTGACAGTCCGCCGGTCGTCAGCAAAAGCGAGGCAAGCAATGATTTCATCATCATCCTGGCCGTGCAAAGCCGCAGCAAGGACTTGATGGAACTCAGCGACTATGCGGAGAATGTCTTGCAGCAGCGTTTCCAAACCATCGACCAGGTCAGCACGATCAACATCTACGGCCAGAAGCGGCCTGCCATGCGGATTTGGCTCCAGGCAGATGCGATGAGCGCGAGGAATGTCGCATTCACCGACATCAGCAGTGCGCTGGCCAAGGAAAATGTGGAGATCCCGGCCGGGAAGGTCTATGGGACTGCCACCGAGCTTACCATCCGGACCATGGGGCGCCTGAGTTCCGAGGAGCAGTTTCGCGATCTCATCGTCAAGGAAACGCCAGAGGGCATGGTGCGCCTGGGCGAGGTCGCCAAAGTCGAGATCGGCCCGGAAATCCTCGAGCAAACCTGGAAGCTGAACGGCGTCAATGGGGTCGGGCTTGCGATCGTGCCACAGCCAGGGGCCAACTTCGTCAAGATCGCAGACGAATTCTATCGGCGCCTGGATGAAATCAAAGCAGCCAACAAGACCGATATCAGCCTGAATGTCCTGATCGACAACACGCGCATCGTCAAGCGGTCGATCACCGAGGTCAAGGAGACGCTGGTCATTGCATTCTCCCTGGTGGTCCTCGTGATCCTGGTTTTCTTCAGGAATGGCCTCGTCGCCATCCGCCCGTTGATCGACATCCCGATTTCACTGGTGGCCACCTTCTTCGTCATGTACCTTGCGGGATTCTCCATCAACATTCTCACCATGCTCGGGATCGTCCTGGCCACGGGGCTCGTAGTGGATGATGGGATCGTGGTGACGGAGAACATCTTCCGCAAGCTGGAGCAAGGATTGCCGATCCGCAAGGCTGCCCTGGAAGGGAGCCGGGAAATCTTCTTTGCAGTGGTTTCTACCTCTCTCACCCTGGCGGTGGTGTTTTTGCCGGTGATCTTCCTGGAAGGGTTCGTGGGGAGCCTGTTCAGGGAGTTCGGGATCGTGGTGGCCTGCGCGGTGCTGATCTCCGCATTCGTGTCCCTGACGATCACTCCTGTGCTGAATGTCGTCCTGCATCGGCGGAAGGCAGGGCATGGCCGCATCTACGAAATGACCGAGCCATTTTTCAGGGGGATGGAGAATGGCTACCGTCGCGTCCTCGAGGGCTTCATGCGCATTCGTCCGGTTGCCTGGGTGATTGTCGCTGCATGCGGGTTCATGATTTGGTATTTCCTCGGGCACCTGCAAAGCGAACTGGCACCCACGGAAGACCGTGACAGCATCCGCCTCTCCTTGACAGCGGTCGAGGGGACGAGCTACGACCAGATGCAGGAGATTTCGGACAACGTCGCCAACTTTCTGTATGATTCCATTCCCGAGAGGTCGTTTGTCTTCACGGCCACTCCGGGATTTTCAGGCACGGGATCCAACAGCGGCTTTGGTCGGCTGGGGTTGATCCCCGCAGCGGAGCGGAGGCGATCCCAGAACACCCTCGCCACGGAGATCAACAAGAAGCTGCCGCGCTTCAACAACGCGAGGATCTTTGCCGTTCAAGAGCAGACGATTGCAGTGGGGATGGGTTCACGGGGTGCATTGCCCGTTCAATTCATCATCCAGAACCTCGATTTCGCCAAACTGGAAAGTGTGCTCCCGAAGTTCCTGGAGGAGGCCCGCAAAGATCCGACCTTCCAAATGGTGGATGCGAATCTGAAGTTCAACAAGCCTGAGCTGAGGCTGACCATTGACAGGATGAAAGCCCGGGACCTGGGGCTTTCCACCACGGATGTCGCAGCGGCGGTTCAGGCGGCGTTCAGTGGCCGGCGGCTGGCCTATTACATCCGCGAGGGACGTCAATACCCGGTGATCGCACAGGTTGCCCGGGCTGAACGCAGCCAACCTGCGGACATCGAAAGGCTGTACGTCCGCAGCAGCCGGGGGGAGAACATCCCCCTGACTACAGTTGCGCACTTGGAGGAAAGCAGCAGTCCGCCAACGCTGTACCACTACAATCGCTTCAAGAGTGCGACCATTTCAGCCTCGCTTGCCGAGGGCAAGACGATCGGGGACGGCATCGCGGCCATGCGCGGGACGGCGGAGAAGTTGCTGGACGAGACCTTCCAGACCGACCTGGGCGGCCCATCGCGGGATTTCGCCGAAAGCTCCAGCAACACCTCCTTTGCCTTCGGGCTGGCATTGCTGCTGATCTACCTCGTCCTGGCCGCACAATTCGAGAGCTTCCTCGACCCGTTCACGATCATGATCACAGTGCCGCTGGCCCTTGCGGGTGCCTTGCTGAGCCTATGGATCTTCGACCAAACGATGAACATCTTCTCCCAGATCGGCATGATCATGCTCATCGGGCTGGTCACGAAGAACGGCATCCTGATCGTGGAATTTGCCAATCAGAAGCGGAGGATGGGCATGGCGAAGCTGGAGGCAGTGGTGGAGGCTGCCACGCAGCGGCTGCGTCCCATCTTGATGACCAGCCTTGCCACTGCCCTGGGGGCAATGCCCATCGCATTGAGCCTGGGAGCTGCATCCACGAGCCGCATTTCCCTGGGAATCGTGATCGTTGGCGGACTGATGTTTTCCCTCATGCTGACCCTCGTGGTGATCCCGGCGGTTTACTCCTATGTTTCCGGGAGCCACAGGACGGAAGGAGGAGGAGATGAAGCGTAGGACACGGTATCCATGCACCCTGCTTGCCGGGATCCTGCTGGCAGGGTCATTGCCCCTGATGGCACAACGAGCGCTCACGCTCAACGATGCCATCCAGTCCGCCTTGCAACGGAACCTGGACCTCCAGCTCCTCCGGAACGATGCCTCCGCCGCTGGGATTCTGGACGACTACGGGGTGGCGGGGGGGCTGCCCACTGTGACCGCCACCGCGAATGACCAGGCCCAGGTCACGAACATCTACCAAAACCTCGCCACCGGGGCGATCATCGAACGCAACGGTGCGGTTGGCAACAACCTCAATGCCTCGATCAATGGCACCCTGGTCCTGTACAATGGAATGCGAATCGCCGCTGCCAAGGATCGGCTCCACCAGATCTCACAGCAGAGCCAGGAACTGCTCGCTGCCCAAATCCAGAATACGGTCGCGGAGGTGATGACGCAGTACCTCGATGTCAGGCGGCAGGAGGCCTACCTCAGGACGATCAATGGATCCATTGCCGTGGCTGCCGAGAACCTGAAGATCGTCCAGGCCCGCCTGGGTGCAGGGCTCGCCAATGATGCCGACCTCTTCCAAGCCCGTCTGGATGCCAATGCACTGCGCCAGCAGCGCCTGAGCCAGGAACTCACCATCACCCAGGCAAAGGCCGACTTGCTGAACCTGATCCAGGAGGACTTCCGCACCGAGGTCTCCCTCGTGGACAGCCTCCCGGTGGATGAGAACCTGAACTGGGACAGCCTGGCCGCAGGCTTGCGCCAGCATCCGCAGCTCATCGCCGCCGACCACCAGATCCGTATCCAGCAACTGCTCGAGCGCGAGGTCACATCGCAGCGCATGCCCACGCTCCGCGCCAATGCAGGCTTGAACTTCGGCAACAACATCAGCAATGGCGGATTCACGCTGGTCAGCCGCAACTATGGGCCGTACGCTGGCCTGAGCCTCAGTGTCCCGATCTACAATGGCAACGCGCTGAGGCGTCTGCAAGAAGCCGCAGTGCTCTCCATCCGAAATGCGGAGACCAACCGTCAAAACATCCTCCAGGCCAATGAAACGGAACTTTGGAAAAGCTGGAGTGCCTACCGGAATGCCCTGACCCTGCTGGAGACGGAGCGGGAAAACGCAACGCTGTCCCGTCGGCTGCTTGACTTGATGCTGCAGAAGTACAGCCTGCGACAAGCGACAGTGCTGGAGCTGAAGCAGGCACAGAAAAGCTACGAGGAAGCAGGCTACCGACTCACCAACCTGGAATTTGCAGCCAAGGCGGCGGAAATCGAATTGCGCAGGCTGGGCGGGAGGCTGCCATGAAGGGCCGTCACCCCGGGAAACGCAGCACCGCTGGAATGAAATCTGGAAGGCGGATCCGACCTGCCGGGCGGGGATCACGGTTCGCTGAAGATTGGAAATGACGGACGATGGGCCATCCCTTCAATACCGACCTGCACAGAGATCATCTTCCACTCCCATCACCTTCCCAGGCTCTCCAGCCATGTATCTGCATCGGATTTCCGGGGCCGGTTGATCGGAGCCTCGCGGGTGCGGTTCTCGGGATGGTTCCGATCCTCTTCAAAGGTATCCGAGATTTCAGCACCCTTCCCCCCTTCCATGGGATCGCCTTCGGAATCCTTGATCGTCTCCAGGATCAATGCCAGAAGGATCGGATCTTGGATGCCTTCGACCTTGCGCATCACCTGA
>JBJOPY010000062.1:0-29296 GCA_046050405.1 Bacteroidota bacterium
TCTGCTCACGGTTCATCATCTTATTCAATAGTCAAGGAATCTGGTCACAGGCAGCTGCGCCATGGCGCGGGCAAATTGCTCGTCGTTGGGGGCCTTGCCGTGCCATTCATGGGTGCCCTGCATGAAATCCACCCCCCGGCCCATGTCGGTGGCCATGACGATGCAGACGGGTTTTCCGCGATAGGTCGCCCGGCGGGCGGTGTCCAGCGTGTTGAGCACTTCCACGTAGTCGTGGCCATTCATTTCAAGCACGAGCCAGCCAAATGCCTCCATCTTGGGGCGGATGTCGCCGAGCGGCATGACCTTTTCCGTGGGCCCGTCGATCTGCTGCATGTTGCGGTCAATCGTGCAGATCATGTTGTCCACCTTCTTTGCGGCGGCATAGATGACCGCTTCCCAGATCTGGCCTTCCTGGAGTTCTCCATCGCCATGGAGGGAATACACGATGTGCTTGTCCCCGTTGAGTTTCTTGGCGAGGGCGGCACCGATGGCGACGGACATCCCTTGACCGAGGGAACCCGAGGCGACGCGGACACCGGGGAGGGCCTCCTTGGTGCCGGGATGCCCTTGCAGGCGGGAATTGATTTTCCGGAACGTGGCCAATTCCCCGACCGGGAAATAGCCCGTCCTGGCGAGGACACTGTACCAGACCGGGGAAATATGCCCATTGGACAGGAAGAAAAGATCTTGGTCCTTCCCATCCATCGTCCAGGTCGCCGGGTCATGGCGCAGATGGTTGAAATAGAGCGATACGAAGAACTCGGTGCAGCCCATCGAGCCGCCCGGGTGGCCCGATTGCACGGCGTGCACCATGCGGAGGATGTCCCGCCTGACCTGGTCGGCCATTTCCTGCATCTCGGGAACGGTAGCTAATTTCATGTCTTCCTTACAAAGTGGCGAAAATACGAACCCATCGGTAGGATTGAAAGAAATGTTTTGCACAAACAGCGGATGAGGGCCAAGTTTTTCCGGGAGGTGCAGGAGGGAGCGTGATATGCATCCCAAGCGGGCCTGGCGGGAACGGAAACAGTCGCCTGGCGTTCATCGCCTCTTGGCAGCAAGGAGAAGTGCTCCCCTGCGGCTCCGCCCGGGAGCGTGGCACCTGCTCACTTCAACCCCAACCATGTGAACGACAGGTAGCAGAACCCACCCATGGCCGCCGATACGGGGATGGTGATGATCCAGGCCGCCAGCAGCCTTGTCGTCACGCCCCATCGCACCGCCGAGAGGCGCTTGGTGGCACCGACACCGATGATGGAGCCCGTGATGGTATGCGTGGTGGATACGGGTATCTTCAGGTTCTCGCTCATGAACAGGATCGCCGCACCGGCGGTTTCGGCAGCAACGCCCTCGAAGGGGGTCACCTTCGTGATCTTGGTCCCCATGGTCTTGACAATCTTCCAGCCGCCGCTCAAGGTGCCGAGCCCGATCGCCGAATAGCATGCGAACGGCACCCAGGAGGGCATTTGATCGAAACTTTCGATCGACTTGCTGGCGATCAATGCGGCGGTGATGATTCCCATCACTTTCTGCGCATCGTTTCCACCATGGCCGATGCTGAAGGCCCCGGACGAAATGAGCTGCATCCGCTTGAACCAGCCCTCCGCCCGCGCGACATTCATGCTGGAGAGCGTCATGGTAAACGTCCCCATCAGCAATGCGATGAATGCCAGCAGGAGCCACTTGAAGTTGGTGCCATGGAAGACCACTTTCAGCCAGTACGCCTCGAAATTCGCTTTCAGGTGGCTATGGTCCCACCGCTCACTCTCGGGGGAGGATTCCGTGATGCGATGGGAGCCGGCGATCAGGCCTGCGACCCTGGTCTTTCCGATGGCCTCCTCGATTTTCGCCGTGAGATCGGGCCCCGGGACCATGTCTCCCCTCTTCTTGAGATAGGAGGTCTTGATGTCCCACCTCCGCCCGGTCTCGTCTGCCCTTCCGTCCGCGCCATGGCCTTTCTCCACCACCGGGACATACTCCTTGCCATGCGCGTCCTTGAAAGTGAACGCCTTCTTGATCTCCTCCTCTTGGACAGGGGATTCGAAGTGGATCGAATAGACCGCGCCGCCCAGGAAGTCCTTCTTCATCTCCAGCTTGGTGGATACCAGGTAGCACATGCCGACCATGACGGCCAGGGAAATGAATTTCGGATAGAGTGCTTTCTTGAAGCTATGCAGGAACCAGAGCGAAACGAGGAAGGCCATCAGCATCCCCAGGAGGGGTGCGAGCAGGATGAATGCGGCTGTCTTGATGATCGGCTCCGAGTTCAGCGAGCTGAATCCGGCATGGGCGATCGCGGCCCCCATGAAGCCGCCGATCAAGGTATGGGATGAACTGGAGGGGATGCCTTTCCACCAGGTGAGCAGGTTCCAGATGATGGCTGCGATCAATCCGGCAATGATCACCCCCAGGGTGACATACTGCTCCTGGACGGTCTTGGCGATCGTATTGGCAACGCCATGGTCCTTGAAAATGAAAAAGGCTGCAAAGTTGAAGAATGCAGCCCATGCGACAGCCTGAAACGGAGACAGCACCCGGGTGGATACGATCGTCGCAATGGAGTTGGCTGCGTCATGAAATCCATTGATGTAGTCAAATGCCAGGGCCAGGATGATGATTGCAACCAGCAATGTGGTCATCGGGTGCTGCCTGTCAGGTGGTCTTGATCAGGATGGCCTCCAATGCGAAGGAAAGATCCTGGAAGTAGCGCATGGCATTGTCGGTGGCGTAGAAGATCTCGCGGAGCTTCAGCACCAGGGTGCCATCGTATTCGCCATTGTAGAGGGCGGCCATGCCGTGCATGAAGGTTTCCTCGGCGCGGGACTTACTGGCTTGAATGGCCCTGATCTTGGATGCCAGCTGCTTCGGATGCCGAAGTGACTTGAGCATGTGGACAGCCTCCGCTGCAGCCATGCCGCAGGATTGGACGTCCGCAGCCAGATCCAGCAACTGCGCCGGGAAGCTGGTGACTTCGTAGAGCACCACCCTGCGGGCTCCGCCGTTCAGCTCGTCCAGTATCCCGTCCAGCGTACTGGCGAGGCGATGAATGTCCTCGCGGTCGAAGGGCGTGAGGAAGGTCGCGGTCAGCTCCGATATCACTCTATGGATGAGTTCGTCTCCCTTCTCCTCTGCTGCACTGACCTTGTCCGCATGACGGCGGCGCTCGCTGGCATCCTGCGACGTCAGCATCTCAAAATAGCTGTTGGCAGCCTCCTTGACCGCCAACGCATGCGCATCAAACAGCGGGAAAAATTTCTTGTCCTTCGGAACGAGCCTCTGAATCAGCATGTTGGCAAAGGACATTCCCGATGCGGAACCCATCTGTTTTGCATTTGATTCGCGCTCTTCCAAGATTGTAGCTTCGGAGATCATATCTTGACGTTGCTACTTGTATGCAGCAATACAAAGCTGACCAAAGAAATCAACAGGTATGTTTCCAAAATGTTAAATTTCGGTAAAGTAGGTTTCCCCTTATCAATCACAAGAATAGGCGCTGTTTCTCGGCTGATCGTTCCATGAGGTCACGGATAAAATGTAAAGCCATTTCCGGGCAAGGAACACGCGGCCCGACAACGGGTCTTCCCGGGCCTGGCCTTGGACGACGCCGCTCCCGCCCACGGCATCGTCTCCCACCTCCGGGTGATGCCATCCCAGCGGACGGTCTGGCAGTCCGCCCTGCGCGGATCGGCTTGACGCTCATTTTCGGCCATTTTTGAGCATCAAATACCCTGGATGTTCATGGTTGAATGCCAAAGGAGTTTGATGCTCATTTTGGCCATTTTTGAGCATCAAATACCCTTGATGTTCATGGCTGAATAACAACGGAGCTTGACGCTCATTTTCGACCATTTTTGAGCATCAAATGCCCTTGAGGTTCATGGATGAATAACAACAAAGTTTGACGCTCAATTTTTGGGTTATTATCACTATGGGGCATTTCCTCCCCGTGACTTGAAGCTTGACAAGATTCTAGGCGCATTGCTGAAAGCTACGGACGCATTGGCGCGTTACGACCAGATGCTCAAATCCCTGCACAACACCGAATTATTCCTGGCACCTCTGAGAAATCGAGAGGCCGTGATTTCTTCGAGGATGGAGGGCACCATCAGCACATTGGATGAAATCCTTCAATATGAAGCAGATTTTGATGTGGATGCAGCAGAGAATCCTGACAAAGTCCGTTCGGAGGTCTTCGAGACAGTCCTCTATCAAAGGGCATTATCGAATGCCCAAAAGGCAATGCAAGACGGCTATCCCCTGTCTCAACATCTGGTGAGAACCATCCACCAACAACTGCTCTCGTTCGGACGTGGTGCGGAGAAATCACCCGGTCAATACAAAACAGCACAAAATTACCTGGCGGATAAAATCAAGCAGAAGATCGAGTTCATCCCCATCAGTCCCGAGAAGTTGATCGACGGGATGGAAGCCTTGTTCACCTATCTGAATGAAAGCAATGATCCTGTTTTAATCAAGACTGCAGTGATGCATTTGGAGTTTGAGGCATTGCACCCGTTTAAGGATGGGAATGGAAGAATCGGCAGGATGCTGATCACGCTGTATCTGTGGTCTACCCAATCCATCTCGGCACCGCATTTTTATATCAGTGGCTATATGGAGGAACACAAAGACGAATACATTGACACCATGAGAAAAGTCTCCTCAGATGGCAATTGGGAGGAATGGTGCAACTTCTTTTTCAGGGCGATAGAAGAGCAAGCCTCGAAAAACATTCAAGTGGCGGAAAGTATTCGCCAGCTCTACGAGGACATGAAATCTGTATTTGCGGATACCCTGTCCTCGAAATGGAGTGTGAATGCATTGGATTTCATTTTTGCAAATCCAATCTTCAGAAACAATCGTTTTACAAGCGACAGCGGGATTCCGGCACAATCCGCATCCAGGTTTACGCGCTTGCTTTTGGAAAGGAGTGTGATTCGAACACTCAAGGACGCATCCGGCAGGAGACCGGCCCTCTATGCGTTCGAACCGCTATTAAAACTCGTGCGGGTTTAGGACAGCTGACCGTGTTTGCCATGGCTTGATGCCGGAAAATCCAGCATCCAAACCCCACTTCGCGCCACCGCAGAATTGTGAACCCGGGCAATTGCTGGAAATGGAGGGCGGGAAGCGAACCTGCAAGCCCCCGCCCATGCGCCTTACCTTCCGCGCTTGCCGCCAGCGGCCTTTCCGGTGGCCTTCTTCTTGCCTTTCTTCGGGCTTTTCTCACCGCCAGCGGGTACGTGCTTTTTCATCGGGCCTCCGCTTCGCCGGCCTCCATATTGGCCTTTTGCGCGGGAGGGTGCCTCCCGGCGTTCCACCAGCGGAATGCCGGTGTCTTCGAATGCAGACTCCAGGTGGGCGATCATGATGAAATCGATGGTACGGCTGCGGAGGCTCGTTCCTTTGACTTCCACCATCAGCTTGTCGCCGAGGCTGATCTTGCGCCCGGTCAATCGCCCCCGGACGCAGTAGTTGTCCGTATCGACGTCATAGTAGTCGTCCTTCATGGTGTGAAGCCCGACCATGCCTTCACAGCGGTTCTCCAGGATCTCGACATACAGGCCCCAGTTCGTGACCCCCGTGACGATGCCTTCGAACTGGCTGCCGACCTTGTCCTCGAGGAACTCGACCTGCTTGAATTTGATGCTTGCCCGTTCGGCTTCCACAGCCCTTTTTTCACGGGTGCTGCAGTGCCTGGACGCCAGTTCCAGCTTCCCGGGGTTTGCGCCCAGGTTTCCGGAGAGGTACTGCCCGAGCAGCCGGTGGACCATCAAGTCCGGGTATCTGCGGATGGGGGATGTGAAGTGGGTGTAATGCTCGAATCCCAATCCATAGTGCCCGATATTGTCGGTGCTGTAAACGGCCTTGGCCATGGTGCGCACCGCGACCGTCTGCAGCATGCTTTGCTCAGGCTTTCCCTCGACCTGGCGCAGCAAGTCGTTGAGTGCCTTGGCGATCTTGCGCTCGTCGCTCAGGTCGAGGCTGTAGCCGAGGGTGGCGGCAAACTGCTGCAAGGTGTAGAGCTTGTCTTCATCCGGGCGGTCATGGACCCGGTAGATGAATGGAAGCGGGACACCCTGTCGCATCTTCGCGACATGGAGGGTGACGCGCTTGTTGGCCATCAGCATCCACTCCTCGATCATCTTGTGGGCGTCTTTCCTGACCTTGCGATAGACACGCAGTGGCTTGCCGTTTTCATCCAGCTCGAACTTGACCTCGTCCTCCTCGAAACTGATGGAGCCATGCTTGAACCGTTCCTGCTGGAAGATCTTGGCCAGCCGGTTGAGTTCCGTCAGTTCTGCAGCATAGTCTCCTTCGCCCGCGTCCATGATCGCCTGTGCCTCCTCGTAGGCGAAGCGCCGGTCACTGTGGATGATCGTCCGGCCAAACCATTCCTTGGTCAGGTTTCCGTCCGGATCGACCTCGAAGATGGCGGAGAAGGTCAGTCGGTCCTCGTTGGGGCGAAGGCTGCAGAGGTCGTTTGAGAGCCTTTCCGGAAGCATGGGAACCGTGCGGTCGACCAGATAGACGCTCGTGGCGCGTTGGTAGGCTTCCTCGTCCAGTGCCGTGCCGGGAGTCACGAAGTGGCTTACATCTGCGATGTGCACGCCCACCTCTAGGCCTCCATCCTTCAGGCGACGGAAGGAGAGGGCGTCATCAAAGTCCTTGGCATCCCAGGGATCAATCGTGAAGGTCGTCACCTGGCGCATGTCGCGGCGGAGCCTGATCTCCTCCTCGCTGATCCGCCCGTCAAACCGGGCGACTTCTGCTTCCACTGGGGCGGGAAACTCCACCTGGAACCCGAACTGGAAGAGGATGGCGTGCATTTCCGTCTCGTTCTCTCCGGAACGCCCGAGGATCCTGACCACCACACCCTCGGGGAGGTGGTGAGTCCAATCCTCCAGCCGGAGGATCACCTTGTCCCCCTCCCCGACGGAGATGCCATCCGGAATCCGCACGATGAAGTCTTGGTTCAGCTTGGGGTCATCGGGCCGGAAGGTAGGGGTCTTGCCGACCATCTCGATCGTGCCGATGAAGGTCTCGGTGGCGCGTGCCAGCACCTCCACGACCTCTCCCTCCGCACGCTGGCCCCGGCTGCCCTTGGTGATCCGGATGCGGACGTGGTCCCCGTTGAGCGCCTTCCAGAGACGGCCCGGAGGGATGAAAACGTCTTCCTTGGGCACCTCCGAATCCAGCACCACGAATCCGTATCCGTCGCCTTTGATTTCCAGGTGTCCGGTATCGAGACGCTCCATGCTCACCAAGGCATACTTGCCGCGGCCGTCGGCCTTGAGCAGGCCTGCCTGGGCCATGGCCTCGAGGAGAGCGATGGTCCGTTCCGTGCTGAGCTCGCCCTTCAGGCCGCAGCCAGCTGCGATCTGCTTGTGGTTGAGGGATTTGCCGGATTCCTTCTGCAGGAATTGCAGGATCAGGGTGCGGAGCGATTTCAGGCGTTTGTTGTCCTTTTGAGCTGCCTTTGGGGATTTCTTCCTGGTCATTTTGAATGTGGTTTGATCAATGAATACAAGGGGTCCCCGATGGGGGATGAACGGATGGTCATACGCTGATATTGAACTCCCGGAGGGCCTCGTTCAGGGAGGTCTTGCGGTCTGTGGAGGGCTTCCGCTTGCCGATGATCAGTGCGCAGGGGACCTGGTACTCGCCTGCGGGAAATTTCTTCGGGATGGAACCCGGGATGACGACCGACCCCGGAGGGACATACCCGCGGTATTCGATGGGTTCGGGCCCGGAGACATCGATGATCCTGGATGAGGCAGTGATGACGACATTCGCACCCAGGACGGCTTCCCTGCCGACCCTGACACCTTCCACGAGGATGCAACGGCTTCCGATGAAGGCATCGTCCTCGACGATCACGGGTGAGGCTTGGACGGGTTCCAGTACGCCTCCGATGCCTACGCCTCCGCTGAGATGGACGTTCTTTCCGATCTGGGCGCAAGATCCGACCGTCGCCCAGGTATCGACCATGGTTCCGGAGTCCACGTATGCCCCGATGTTCACGTAAGAGGGCATCAGGATGACCCCTCCCGCGATGAAGGCGCCATGACGGGCCGCAGCAGGAGGCACTACACGGACTCCCTTGGAAGCAAATCCATACTTGAGTGCCATCTTGTCATGGTATTCGAAGGGAGGCAAGGCGATGGTTTCCATTTTCCGGGTGGGAAAGTAGAGGATGACGGCTTTCTTGACCCATTCGTTGACTTGCCATTCACCGCTCTCCAGGGGTTCCGCACATCGCAGGGTTCCAGCGTCCAGCTCCGATATCACTGCTTCGATCGCCCGCACTGTGCTTGGCTCCAGTAGCAGTTTCCTGTCTTCCCAGGCTTTTTCGACTTTCTCTTTCAGTGGGTTCGTCATCTTGCTTTTCTAATTTTAGTGCCTGCTGACACGTTCCGTCCGCTTCCTCTCCACCTCAAATCTTCCGGCTTGAGAGCTGGTATCTAGGAATCCACCGCTTGGCCGCCGTCTTGCCCATTGATTCGACGGTAAATCTAGGCAGTATTTGGATTCGGCTTGCGAAAAGGTTTTCATCTGGCCTTCCGAATGCAAGAAGTGCTGGATTTCCATGCCTGGGCTGCATGTGTCTTCAGCCCGATGGTGCGCCGATGGAGAAAATGCGAGAAGGGCATGGGGATGATGTCCCGGGAAAATCGCAACTTGTTGGCGCATTTGAGTGAGCGATGTGGAAAGCGATCTTCCGAAGCATTGTGAAGCCTGGGACCAGTGATGCTGCGAATCCGAGGCTTGTTCCCGGCACCGGTGGCCCGGATGGTGCAGCCGGTGGGAGCCGCGGAGCGTTGCTGAAGCGGTCGCCCCACCCCCTGGAATAGCGTGGAAGGCGAAAGTTACAAATCGAATGATGGGTTCATCTCCCCAAGGGATGGGCATGCGGTGCATATTTGCCACCTGTCCTTGCTGAATCCGGCGATCCACAGCCGCATCTATTATAAGATGGCATTGTCGCAGGTGAGGGCCGGCTACCGCGTGAGCATCATCGCGCAGGATGCTGCCCGCAAGCCTTATCTGCGGGACGGGGTTCAGATCATTCCCACCGGCATGTTTGGACGCCTCAGCTGGAGGCGGATCTGGTCGGCATTCAAGATGGAGCGCCTGGCGCGGCGTCTGGGTGCCGATGTCTATCAGGTGCATACGGTGGAGCTCCTCGGCGTCGCCAAGAAGCTGAAGCGGCGCCTGCCGAGGTGCAAGGTCATCTATGATGTCCACGAGGACTATGCCGCGAACATCCAGCATGCGGACTACTACGCGGAAAGGTTGCGTCCCCATCTCATTCAGCGCGTGCGGGAGGCCCAGGATGATTTCTGCCGCTGGGGGGACGCCGTGATCTATGCGGAGGATTGTTTCCGGGGGATCATGAATTTCGATCCAGATGTGACGGTGGTCGTTCGGAACAGGTATCAGGCTCCACGGTCGCAGGGGATTGCGCGGGTGGCACTCCAGAATCCCTCTCTCCCCATGATGCTGTACACGGGCACGATTTCGGAGAATTGGGGAATACTCAGGGCCATCCACCTCTGGGCCATGCTCAACCGAGACCGCCCGGTGAACCTGGTGGTCGCCGGCCATGCCCAGGACCGCAGGCTGCTGGCCGACCTCCAGCTGAGGATCAGGGAGTCGGGGTTCAGGGATCGGTTTGCAATGGTGGGCGGGGAGGTGTACCTGCCGTACGAGGAAGTGGTCGCCTGGATCGAAGCCTGCACATTCGGCGTCGCCCTGTACCAGCTGAAGGAAAACATCCGTGACAGGATCCCGACCAAGTTCTATGAGTACATGGCGCATGGGAAGCCGCTGGTTTTCACACAGAACCCGGCCTGGGATTCCCTCAATGCCCGGTTTCCGTTTGGCAGTTCCCTGGCCTGGCCGCTGGATCCCTCGTCCGTTGCCGCAGTTTGGGAGCGGCTGGATGTGATGATGAGGGCGGGCAGGCGGCCGATTCCCGGCACGGTCTGGTCTTGGGAGGAGGAGGCTCCCAAAATGCTGACACTTTTACGCAGGTTGACACCAAGCTAGTATCCCAAATTGCTCCAGGACAACACCATCGCGCTGGTCATCCCTTGCTTCAACGAGGCCCTTGGCTTGCCTCATGTGCTGCGTGACCTCCCGGGATGCGTGGATGAGCTGATCGTGGTGGACAACAACAGCACCGACGGCACTGCCGACATCGCCCGGGCGATGGGTGCCACGGTGGTGGCTGAAAGCCGTCAGGGCTATGGAGCCTCCTACAAGGCGGGGTTTGCCGCAGTGAAGTCCGATATCGTGGTGACCCTGGATGGCGACGGAACCTACCCGGCCGGGGAAATACCGCGGCTGGTGGAAACGCTCCTCCGGGAGAACCTTGATTTCATCTCTGGATGCAGGTTCCCCCTGGACGACAAGCGAAACATGGATTTCATGAGCCGCCTGGGGAATTGGGGGCTGACATTGGCGACGGGCCTCCTCTTCGGCTATGGGCTGAGGGACAGCCAGAGCGGCATGTGGGTTTTCAGGGCCAGGGCCCTGGAACATCTGCGAATCGAGAGTGACGGCATGCCGCTCAGCGAAGAGATCAAAATCGAAGCCATCCGCCGGAAGTTGCGGTTCCGGGAAATCCACATCCCCTATCGCCTGCGGTTCGGGGAAAAAAAGATTCGGATGCTCCGGGACGGACTTCACAATCTCTGCTATCTGGTTTACCTCCGTTTCCGAAAATGATTCCAGTCATTCCAGGGCCAGAAGGACAGCCTTCTCAGTGGCCGGTGGCCACCACCTTCATGGTTTTCACCTTTCCGCCGCTCACCATCCTGAGCATGTACATCCCCCCGGGAAACCGCCCCATTTCCAACTCCAGCACGCCGATTCCCCGACCGGACGGCCTGCTGGTCTGGCTCCACACTTGGTTCCCCCGCAAATCAAACAGCGCCAGCCTTGCCTCCCCGGCATTTTCCAGGGCATATCGGATCGTCACACGCTCGGATGTCGGGTTTGGAAATACCTCCAGCAGATCCTCGGATTCCTGTGGACCATGCGTCCCGACGGGCATGCTGGCCATCACCCGCATCAGGAATTCTGTGGTTTCACGGTTGCGGTAGGGAGCCCAGGCGCCTC
This sequence comes from Bacteroidota bacterium, assembly GCA_046050405.1. GTDB lineage: Bacteria > Bacteroidota > Bacteroidia > J057 > JADKCL01 > JADKCL01. Next base: position 11,128 of record JBJOPY010000062.1, read on the forward strand.
CGAGAATCTCGTAGCTCCGTCTCGAGATGGGGCCATACTGTTCGGCACCCAGTGCGATTCCGCTTCCCAGCTGCATCCATGCGACGGCAAATCCACGGGAACCGACGGAAACCGACGGGCTGACCTGTACTGAATTCCACCGGTCCTCCAGGACATCCGACGCACTTACCGTGGCTGAACCCAGGAGATCGTTGGGATCAGGCTGCCCGTTGGCATCCAAGCCGAAAACCCGGATGGCGAACCCGACCGGCGGAGGGGTCTCCAAGTCTCCGTCCCCCGTGATGTACACGGACACTGTATCGATGACTGCGGGAAAGGCCGGCGGCACCATTTTTACCGCCACGCCGTCACTGGTGCCGCCACCCGCCCAGGAGACGGACTCGGAGGGCGGCGCCCCGGTCGCATAGCTGAGCATGACGGGGCCCGTGCCTTCCCAGACGGAGACGACCTCGATGACATTGCTGTTGTTTGTCGGGTTGATGTCTTGGTTGTCAGCAGTCTCGATGCTCACATCATAGTAGTACTGGCCCGCCACATCCAGCCGGAGGGCTTTCGGAAATGCCACCGTCACCTCGTCGCCATTCACCAGTCCGGGTGCAGCCACGGTGTCGGCCCATGCCGTGGCCAGGTTCAGGTCACGCACCCTTCCGCGGGCGGTGATATTGCTCGTGATCGGCGCATTGCCGACGTTTCCCAGGGTGGTATTCAACTCCAGGATGTGGAAGAGGAAGACAAACTGTCCGGCATTGTCAGTGGCCATGTTCCAGACGGGGGTGGCATCCGGAACCTGAAATGCAGCCCCGGAGGGGTACATGTATTTCACGGCGTAGTGGTCCGGGGGGATGTAGGTTCCTGTCGCGTAATTGAGTCCCAAGTTGCCGGTCACGTTCTCCATGCCGATTTCCATGAATGTCGGGCAACCGCTGCCGCCCGGGAAGTTGGCGGCATCGGTATCCAGGTATTGGAAAGTGATGGAGCTGTCAGCCCCGCTGAGGATCAATTCAAAGGAATTGCTGCCGATCCAGTCGGGAGTTCCGTTGCGCCACCATGGGACATTCTTCCACTGCACCACGAGGGAATCTACATTGTTCGACCAGTACCAGAGTTCCCCCTCGTTCGGGTGCTGGGGATCGTTGCTGAGGAAGGTGAGGTCGCTCATGAATGGCGCGAGGAGATTGTCCCCGACGCCCCCCGGTGTGGGTATTCTGGGGAAACAGCTGGCGATGTTCCCGATATTCTGAAACGAAACCCAGCCATTGGATCCGATTTTGATGCTGCTGAAGTCGCTCCAGTAGAAGTGAAAGTCCCAACCCAACACATAGGGGCCTGCCGAGTTGTCGTCGGCGAGACTGGGCACCCGGAAGGCTCCCGTCCGTCCGGCAATTTCCACCCAATGAAACGTGACCCCGGGCTCATTCGAATCCTTCCAGAGATAGCCATAGGGGTCTGGGCCGCCACTGCCCGCCCACCCCTCGGGTGGGAAAACAATCATCCACCCCAGACAAAGCAAGACAAGCGCCTTCATGCACGGATTCATGACCTTAATTTGCGGTTTTCTGGTGAAAGGAGAAAATGAGGGACGGATTTTTGCACCGCACATCTGCATTTTGATTCGGAACCGCTTGCTGGCATCATCCCAGCTCGGCCTGAAGCACCCTGGCTAACGGATCCCTTGCATTTGAGGCCGGCAATTGTCCGAGGCCTACCGCAAGGAAATGAAAGTGGCGACCCACCAGAGCCGCCACTTTCATTGATACTCCTTCCAATCAATGGTTCACCATCAATTTTTGGGTCACCTTGTCGGTGGACGTCGTCAGGTGGATGTAGTAGATGCCCGTGGCGAGATCCTGGGTGTTGAAGTCCACGCCATGTTTACCGGCTGTGGCACGAACCTTACTGTGGGTGAACACGACCTGACCATACAGGTTCACCACTTGCAAGTTCACATCAGTGATCGCAGGAAGCTCATAGCGGATCGAGGTCACGGCATCAGTGGGGTTCGGGGCGACATTCAGGTTCAGGGTTTTCATCGTTGAAGAGACCCGGTCATCGATAGCGACCGTCTCGAACTGTACGTGGGCGCTGATCTGCAAGTCTTTCCTGTCGCCTTCCCGATATTGGCCCCAGGAACCATCCAGAATCTCAAATGACCTGCGAGAGATTGGAGCATCCAACTCCGTCGCCAAAGCGAGATCGTCTCCACCTGATATCCATCCGATGTACCACCCACCGGATGTAATCCGAGCTGCACCCTTCAGGGGGATACGTTGCCATATTCCCTCCATGAGGGAGTTCGCTTCCACCCTGACCGAATCAAGCAAGGTTCCAGGGAAACCATTGTCATCATAAATCTTCAGGAAGAACTCACTGTGAACCCCTTCCACTGAGGAAATCAGGTTAGGGATCACAATGTCCAGACCCATGATGGTTGCAGGATAGGTAGGGGGTTTGATATAGATGCCTGCACCTGAGCCGCTGCCTGGCCACGAGATTCCATCAGCATAAATACCAGTCGAGTAGGTAAGGTTCGCGGTATCACTGGCACAGCCGACAGTCACCAGTTCGATGGCATTGGTATCATTGGCGGGGTTCATGTCATTGAGCGTACTGGTGATGACCTGATAGGAATAGTGCTGACCGACAGTGCCAAAATTGACTGGAGTGTCAAAGGTGACCAAGGAGTCAGATCCCTCAGGAAGTCCACCCACGATGGCCTTGTTTTCAGACCATATGGATGAAGCGCCAGATACGGGCAGGACGGTTCCCTTAACCGTGATATTGGATGTAATGTCCACATTTCCAAGGTTTCCGACCTTGGTGGACAATCGTAACGTATCTTGACAGGCAAGCACGAAGATTCCCCCATTTTCTGCATTGCTGTTCCACTCAGGAGCCGCATCTGTAACCTGGATGGTGACCGTATCAGGGTAGAAGAACTTGATTGCAAATGAGTCATTTGGAACCACATCACTCCGAACTTCCATTCCGTCATTGCCGGCGATGTTCTCTATTCCAATCACCAAGTCAACATTACACCCGGAATGGCTCGGCCAATTTGCGACGTCGGTGTCCAGGTACATGAAGGTGATGGAACTGTCGATGCCGCTGAAGATCACTTGGAAAGTGTTTGCACCGATCCAGTTGTTGGACTCATCCCACCAAGGTACGTCCCTGTACTCGAGGATCAAGGTATCATTATTGTTGCTCCACCACCAAGCCTCGGCAGGGCTGCCACCGAAGGCCGAAAAATTCAGGTCGCTCATAAAGGGAGCCACGAAATTGTCGGCACCACCGGGCGACGGAATCCTAGGAAAACAGGATGAAAGGATACTTCCAGCGTTAAAACCTACCCAACCGTTGGATCCCACATAGAACTGGTTTACATCCGTCCAGTAATAATGGAAATCCCATCCGAAGTCGAACGGCCCCACGGAATTGTCATCATCCAGGTCTGTGATTTGATGGGCACCCGGGGCACCAGCGATCGACTTCCATCTGAATGCCGGGGCACCAGGAGCAACGGTGTCGGAGGTCAGCCAGGTGTAGCCATAATTGTCTGGAGCAGCGCTCCCATTGGCCTGAGCGTACAGGCGACCCATGCCAAATGTACCCAGCAGTGCCGCTACGAAAAGTAAAATCAGAGTTCTCATACCATTTTTATTTTTTTAAGGTATAATCCAGATGTTTTCATCCACAAATATACGCCATTACATTCAGTGTTGAATTCCTTGCCCATCATCCCCATGGAGAGGTTTCTGAAAGGCTGCGATCAAATCGCACGACTGGGGTCGAATCCCTCCAGTAAATCGGCCAACCTGCGGACGAACCGCCCGCCGAGAGCCCCATCGATGATACGATGATCGTAGCTGTGGCTCAGGAACATCGTGTGCCTGACGCCGATCAAGTCCCCCATCGGCGTCTCGATCACTGCCGGCTTCTTGCGAATGGCACCGATGGCCATGATGGCCACCTGGGGTTGCATGATCACGGGGGTTCCCATGACATTGCCGAAGGTGCCTACGTTGCTGAGCGTATAGGTTCCGCCCTCCAGCTCTTCCATTTTCAGCTTGTTCTGGCGCGCACGCGCCGCGAGGTCATTCACACGCATTGTCAAGCCTACCAGGTTGAGTTGATCGGCGTTTCGAATCACGGGGACGATTAGGTTGTCGGTGGGGAGGGCGACGGCAATGCCGACATTGATGTCCTTTTTCACCACGATCCTGTCCCCGTCGACGGAGATGTTGACCATCGGGAGCTCGCGCAAGGTCTTTGCAAGGGCTTCGACAAAAATCGGTGTGAAGGTGAGCTTCTCCTTATACTTGTCTTCGAAGGCCTTCTTGTTCCGATCGCGCCAGAGGACGATCTCCGTGACGTCGCACTCGACAAAGGAGGTCACGTGCGCCGACACATGCTTCGAATACACCATGTTTTCCGCAATCATCTTCCGCATGCGGTCCATCTCGATGATCTCCACATTCCCGGAGTGGCTGTAGGTTTTCTGCTTGACCATCAGATAACCCTCAGGGGCAGCTGTGGCCTTGGCAGCAGCTGGCGAGGCCGGGTTTGCGACGGGCGTCCTGGCCTCTTCATGGCCATTGCTGGCAGGAAGCGCGACCTTGGATGGACGCCTCACATAGGCCAGGATATCCGCCTTCGTTACACGCCCGCCATTGCCGGATCCTGACATCCCTTCCAGCTCCGCCATCGTGATGCCTTCTGTCTTGGCAATGTTCAGCACAAGGGGTGAATAGAATCTGCCATTCCCGCTACGCGGGGACAAGGGGGCCGCACTGGCAGTGGACGCATGGATTGCACCACGCGCCTCCGAGACAGTTTCCAGTACACGGGCGGGTTCGGGTGCCTTGACGACCTCGGCGGGCACGGATTTTCCATTCCCTCCGGCGACCTCCGCCGCCTGGGTTTCGATGATCGCAATGACCGTCCCAACGGGCACCACGTCACCCTCCTTGAACAGGATTTCCGTCAACTTTCCGTCCACCGGGGAAGGTACTTCTGAATCGACCTTGTCAGTGGCAATTTCCAGAATCGGCTCATCCTGCTCGATCTTGCCACCGATCGCAACGACCCACTTCAGGATGGTTGCTTCGATGATACTCTCCCCCATTTTGGGCATAATCAGCTCTATTCTAGCCATGTCCTTGTTCTTGAATTGAAAACCTCAAAAAGTGCTTCGAAATTAACCAAAAAAAATGAGGAACCCGGGAAGTGGTAGATCGTTCGATGCAATTGCCCATGGGAAAGCCGATGCCACCACCCAGGTTGACAAATGGATTAGGAAGGAGGTTGTCCCATCGCGGGACAGCGTCCTCATGATCAAAATCCCTATCGTCACGGACACTGCACCGACCAGGAGGATCGGCATGCACCAAGTGGATGGAAGTGCCATTCGTCGAAGAAAACGCGATGGTCTGACCCCAGGGATCCGGGGCGGAAATGTCTTGCAGCGGACGCAACAATGTGGATCAAAAACCCAAAATCCCTCCCGGCAGGTTCCGCAAAGCAAGAACCAGGGCGGCGTATGCAGCCACCTCAATGTTTACCCTGCGATCCTTCATGAGTTTGAGGTGTGCTGTAGTGGTTCCCCCGGATCCCGCAAATCCCAGCCAGGCCTGTGGCATCGCCTCCGCCGCCGAATCAGCGGGGGCCTCGGCGATACCCGTGATGGAGATGGCGTAGTCGCATTTCAGAACGCGACGCGCACCTTCTGCCATTTCCCTTGCGACATCTGCGGAAACGATGCCGCTTTCCGAGATGGTCTCATGTCTGACACCGAGCACAGACTCCTTCACGCTCGGCCAATAGGCTACAATGCCGCCCTTTAGAACTGCCGATATTCCACTGTGCTTGACAAGTTTGGCTGCAATCTCACCGCCAGTGCAGGATTCCGCAGTTCCGAAGGTGTGCCCGGTCTTGATGAGCCACTCCGCCAGGAGGCGGTCAGGGGCCTTGTCCTCGAGCGCGTAAACATAGGGGGCGAAAAGCCGGGCGACCTTTGACTGGGCCTGCGCGAGCACGGACGACAATTCGGAGGATTGATCGGGACTGCCTTCGAGCTTGAGCTCTATCTTCGTTCCTTCAAACCCCGGCAAATAGGCGATCGCAACCCGTGGATCGATCTCCCCTTGTATGGATTCCATTTTCTCGGCGATTGTGCTTTCGGGTATTCCTGCCGTTCGCACGACGCATGCGTGATGCTGCAAGGCGGGATACCTGGCCTTCAGCCAGGGCAGTACACGATCCCGGAGCAAGTGCTTCATTTCAAAGGGAACGCCGGGCATCGCGATCAAGGACTGGGCGCCGCGCACGAACGCCATGGCGGGGGCGGACCCATTTTCATTCTCCATCACCTCGCAACTCGACGGGACATGGGCCTGCTGCCGATTGTGCTCCAACAGCGGGCGACCCAGCCGCTGCAAATGGGCTTCGATCCGCCTCAGTGTCGGCTCATGGCAGACCATTTCCCCCCCGAATAGTTCCAGCAGTGTTTTTTTGGTGATATCGTCCTTCGTCGGCCCCAGCCCACCGGTGACCAAGATCACCTCGTGGCTTTCCCACAGCTGTCCTACGGCTTTCCTGATCCCGGGGCCATCGTCGTGAATCACCATCGTCGTATCCACCCCGTAACCAGCTGCAAGCAGCATCTCTCCCATGGTGGCCGCATTGGTGTTCACGGTCCTGCCACGAAGCAGTTCAGAGCCGATGTTGAGAATCGCGATTCTATTCATGGCATTCACAGATCAGGTACCCACAGCGTCCATCTATCGAATGCGATCCTCCGCGAACGCCCCGGACAATTTCCAGAAAATCCATGATCCATAGAGATTTGATTCCATGCGACATCCAACTACTGCTGTGCCCCCGATCCCGCCCAGATGCGGGCAAATCCTGCCTGCTTCATAGTAACGGACTCCAGCTGTCATTGTTCCCAGCATGCGGGCTTCGTCCCTCCAAGCATACGTCCAGTGGCGGCTTGCATTGCCCCTCCGCTAATTTAAGGAAGTCTGCAAGACCATCTTCATTTCAAGCCGCATTCCCAGCTCCATGACATTCACGAGTGTCTGCACATCCAGCTCGCGTGCGACACGCAGGATGATGGTGGGATCCGAGGCTTCCCTGGTTTCCTGAAGGATCTTGCTCTCCAATAGATCGAAAGGAACCTTCTCCGCACCGATGTAGTAAGAGGTGTCAGCATCGACCGTCAGCGTGACCGGCTGCTTCGGATGTACTTCGTCGGATTCGCTTGCCTTGGGGAGCATCAGTTTGATCACCTGCGGATTGGCCACCGTGGCCACGATCAGGAAGAAGAGCAGCAAGAAAAACATGATGTCGTTCAGTGCCGATGTGCTTACTTCATGGTGGAAGCGGGAATGACGCTTAAGCTTCATGGACCGGCTGATGAAGGAGACTCATGAATTCGTAGGATTCGGCTTCCACTGCCACTGCAAACCGATCCACCATGGCATTGAGCAGGTGCATGCCGGCATAGGCCACCATGCCGACGATGAGCCCTGCGCAGGACGAGATCATTTTCTCATACAGCCCCTCGGAAATGGTTCCAATGCTGAAATTGTTGGTTTGGGCGATGCTGTAGAAAATCTTGATGATCCCGAGGATCGTCCCGATGAAGCCCAGCATCGGCGCCACACCGGCGATGATTCCCAGATAGTTCAGGCGGCCTGTGATCCTGCCGACCAGCACGTTCCCATAGCTGCTCATGGCCCCGTCGATTTCGGGGGCAGGTGCCCCGAGGCGTTCCACGCCGGCTCCCAGCACCTTCAGCAGGATGTATTCACTGCCTTTGCAGAGCGAATTGGCGAGCTCGATGTTGCCCCGTCTCAGTGCGTCATGCAGGGAAAGGACTTGGCTGCGGTCGATCTTCATGGTACGCTTGATGGCGAGATAGCGCTCCACGATCAAATAGATCGTCACGAAGAAGAGCAACAAAATCGGAATCAGAATGATCCCGCCTTTCATGAAGACCTCGAACAAGGTGAGTTTTTCCGCGTGGGCGGAAGCAGCGACCTGGGTAAGTGCATCCTGGGCCGGCACTGTCGAATGAATCTGTAAACCTATCATGCAAACAAAATTTGGGGCTAAACTACGCCTAAACCTTGATCCGATTGAAAATACTATGCACACCCGGATGCGGAAGCGACCACTTTTGTGAAAACACCAGACGTCCCCGGCGAAGGTGGCTGTCATCGCCTATGCCATTGGCAGCATTCCCGGGGCATACGGTAATGTCATGGGGCGAGTTTCTGATACTCACCGGGTGCCTGTCAAAAAGTGGGCCAGGCTGAAGGTTGTCACACTTGTACCCGATCCCGTCCAGCGGAGAGCCTTCACCAGAACTCATAGCTGATATTCAGGACCTCTTCTGGAAACCCGCTTGCCTCATAGGTCAAGACATCGGTCAACCGCTGCCTGGCATCATAGCCCCTCGCTTCCCTGGGGCGATTGGGAACGGAGCCTCGGTCGACCATGTTGCCCTGGTCATCGTAGGAAAAATAGTAGGTTCGCGGGCTGGTCTTGCCCTGCTCTGTTTGCTTGATCACACGGCCTTTCTCATCGGTCGTGTTTTCGTACTTGACCGTGGCAATACCCTTTGAGCTGGTGATGACCATCTCCCTGACCGTACCATCCGGATAATAGGTATAGGCCTCTGTTTGCCCGGTGGCACTGTTTTCAGATTTCATGAGGCGCCTATCCTTCCCGATCGTACTGCGAATGTATTTTCCTCCCGGCAAGTTTTCCGTGACCAGCATGGTGCCGTCTGGCAGGTTTTCCACATTGGCGACAGATTTTCCCGACTTGTCGTTCACCACCGCTTTGATGCATTTGCCATTGGCGTCCTTTTCCCAGACATAGTTGCGAATGATCTCTCCACCATCATTGGCGACGAACATGCGCTCTTGAAGGACATTCCCGTCCGGTGTCCATGAGTAGTTCATCTCCAGTTCCAATTCGCCGGTGATGTTCTGGAAACGTTTGACGGTCGTCAGATTCCCTGACCGGTCATAATCATAGGCCTCCACCACCACGTCATAGTCCTTCGGGAACCTCGCACCGGGAATGTAGCGGCTCATGACGATGTGCTTCGTCCCGGGAGGGGGATTGTTTTGGTCGAAGCCACGGTCATACATCAAGGGTTGGGGATTCTGGTACATCTGGGACTGTCCCTGATAAGCCAGCAGCATTGCCCAGGACAGCATCCAGAACTGCAGCACGGCGGAACGAACAATAGCTCTCATTTCTTTTCAAACGAATTGGCTGGCAAATATGCGCCAAAAGTGATGGAAAGGCAATTCTTGTGATGAATGAGGGGCTCCCTGGGGCGAACCCCGATGAGTGGAAGCCGGAGGTGATTGGGCGGAGGAGAAAGACGAAGCATTGCAGGCCGTGCATGGCCGAGGGCCTGGGGGCGCCGAATCCCACCTGTGCAGATCATGTCCAGGCTGGCTTGGGACAATCATCTATTCCGTTTATTCGTAACTTTAATCATTGAATGTTCCGGAGCGAATGAGGAGGTGCTGGATTCAGTTAACGGGGGTGCTGCTAGGCTGGGTGAGCCTCACGGTGTGCCCTCCCTCTGCTTCGGCCCGAGAAGTGGCGGTTGAGGAGCTGCTGATCTCGCTTTACAACAAGCCTGTGACGGGTTTTAGAATGACGCTGGACCGAAGCGAGCGTTTTGTCGCGAATCAGATCAGGGAATTCGTCGCCCTATCTGATCCTACAAGTCCATTCCAATATGAACGGAGCATCATCTATGAGAACATCCGCTACCGACCCATCTCGGCTGACCACGACCTTTCGCTGTACTTCATGCTGAAGAACATTCAAGGTCAGTTCACCGAGTTGACCGCCGTGGTCATGTACGATTACCGCCGCTCCATCAGTACACGGGAATTCCCTGAGCTGGCACTGAGGCTCAAAATCGACCTCGCCAAGCTGGTTCGCAAGACTTCGGGGGATGTCGCCCGTTTCGATGACCTCGTATGCGACGATGCGACTCTGGCAAAGCTGGAGGCCAACCCCTTTACCCCTGAGGCACCGTTACAGTTGCCGACCCGAGGGCAGTTCAAGCGGGAAGAGGTAGAAAAGGGGGGCGTCTACCTTCCTCAGGATCCTTTCAAGCCCGACAATGCGCCTTCCTCAGGGACGAAGTCCGTCACGAACGATGCCGCAGTGCAGCGGCTGTCGGCAAAAATCCAACAGCTGGAGGCGCAAGGAGAGGAAATCAAGAATGCCGAACGCAACCTGCGGAATGAGCATGCCACCTTGCAGCGGCAGTATGACATTCTCCTCGCGAAGGTCAGTGCCATCAAGCGGCTTCAGGACTCGGTGGCCCTGCTGAATCAGCGCATGGAGTCTTTGGTCAACCAAAGTTATGTGGCGGACGACATCAGTGTCAGCAATGAGACGGCAACGGAAATGGTCGAACTTGAGCGGGAAAACGAGCAATTGAAACTCCAGAATGCATCCTTGGTGGCCGAAGCGGATTCCCTGAGTGCGATTGTCCAGAAACACAAGGAGCAACTGGCCCGCCTGGCATCTGACAGCAAAGCCGCTGCGGAGCAGATCGCCCGGCTGAGGGATGAAAACAAGAAATCGATCGACAGCCTGAATGAAGAAATCCGTGCGGCAAGAGGGACAGCCGACACCGCCAAGGCAGAACTGGCAAGTCAGGAAAAGGAGACGGAAGCACTACAGAGCACCGTAGGCAGCCCATCCTCAGGCCATGTCTCTGCCACGGACAGTGTAAAGTCCCTCATGCGTCGGCTCAGTGCCGCTGAAAGGCAAGCCTTCGAAGCCTCGGCAATGAAGGATGCCTTGGGAAGAACTCAGGCAGAACTACTGACCCAGGGGCAGGAACTTCGCAAGACACATGCAGACCTCTCTGCCCGGTCAACGGAGCTGGCAGAGGAACGAATGGCCACATCCAACTTGCAGAAGTCGCTGGCAGAGGCACAATGGAAGCTGGGGGAAGATGCGAATGTAAAAACGGCGATGCAGCAGGAGATGGATCGCTACCAACAGCAGAACCGGTCTCTTCAAGCCGATCTGAATGCCGAGGATGCCTTGGCCGAGAAATTGACAGCGGAAAACAAAACGCTGAAGGACAGCGTTGCCAAGGTTCTACTGCAAAAATCCGTCCTGGAACGTGACCTCGAAGCGAGGGAAAGAAGCCTTCTCCAGCAAATCCAGACGGGCGACAGCCTGCACAGCCAGCTGACCACCGCCATGCTTCATGAAAAGGACCTGAGACGCAGTGTCTCCACGCTGCAGGGCCGTGTCGACAGCCTCGCCCGGATACGCGTGCCGGAGAGTCAGCAAGCGGGCTTCCTGAAGGAACAGCGATCGATTCTCGACCAACGGGAAAAAGACTTGTCCGCCCGTGAATTGGCGGTGAAGGACAAGGAGAAGCTGCTTTCCCAGCGGGAGTACGCACTCTTGAAACGGGAGTCGGAAGCTGCCGACCAGGAAGCCCGATTCAGGAATCTGGAGGACCGGGAGCGTCGCATACAGCTGCTGGAGCAGCAGCTCAATGCACGTGAGGGCATCAGCCCAGCCGACTTGAACTCGGTCGTACAGGTCAAGGAAGGGTACATTGTCGAATCAGGGGAGCGTGTCCCTGTCTTCGTGGTGGAGTCGTCCATGGGTTACAAAACCGTGCAGCGACAGATCGTGGGCTATATGCTGAGCAGGGACGAACTCTTCGATGACCGGTTCCCAGAGCTTCTGTACCGGGCAGCCTCCCTTGCAGAGCTGGACTCCGAAGCTGTGGAAATGAAGGTCAGGATCGAATCCAATGGAAGTGGCTCCAGATTGCAGATCTCCTTCCTGCTCGCTGGAGGTGAATATCTCGGCGGAATCCAGCACCACGCAGGAGATGCGGCGGCAAAGCAGCTCATCATCAAAATGTTACGTTACAAGTTCTAAGGATATGACATGAGACCTACCCTCTCCTTTGCATGGCATTGCCTCTTGATCCTCCCGCTCATGTTTGGACTTGTGAGAGGCCAGGTGGGCAAGGAACTGAACCTTAAGCTGGAGCGGTCTGTCTATCTCGAGGAGAAGGCCGATGGGGACAATGGCAACCAGGAACCCCACTTGAAATTCCCACATCTTCTGGAATACCGCAAGTACGACGGCAAGGAAGATATCAAGCGGATCGAGAAGGCTGAGCAAGCACGGAACCTGATCGCATTGGATACCCTCCTGAGGAATTTCATCGGTCATTGGGGCATTCAGAATTTCAGTGACAATGTCGAATACCTCTGGAAGGCAGGACAGGTCAAGGAACTCCTCGGCGATACGGTGGCAGCCGCCCTGTACTATGAAATCGGACTGAAAAACCAGCGCCCCTGGCAACCCAAGGTGAAGATTCACTATGACTCCCTCAGGATCAAGAAAAATGTGGAATGGGTGGATTTGCAATTCTACTACGAGATCCTGGAAGCGCGCAGGAAGATCGATCCGCTGATTCCGCCCAAGGGGGTGATGCTGAACATGGGTTCCAAGATCAACTCTGACCAACCAGACTACGCACCCTTCATGCACCCCAGTGACTCAGTGCTTATTTTTACCAGCCGGCGGGATGAGGAGATCGTCATCGATGATGTGACCGAACGCAAAAACGAAGACCTCTATTTTGTGGAAAAAGGATTCATCGACGGAAGCTGGAGCTATGCGCAACGTTTTCCCGGGAAGATCAACAGCCTCTACAATGAGGGTTCTGCAACACTCGGCCCCGACGGGCGAACACTGTATTTTACCCGCTGTGACGAACCGAGTGGATACGGCTCTTGCGACATTTACACCGCCGACTTCATCGGCGGAGACTGGGAAAACATCCGCAACCTCGGCCCCAATGTGAACTCAGCGGACTGGGACAGTCACCCCAACATCACACCAGACGGGAAATCGCTGTATTTCACGAGCAATCGCAAGGGAGGATTCGGCAAATGCGACCTCTATGTCACCCACAGACTAGAAGATGGGACATGGACGATGGCGGAGAACCTGGGTCCCGTCGTCAACACCGTCGAAGACGAAGTCACTCCGTTTTTCCACCAAATCAACCAGACCTTGTACTTCAGCTCCACGGGACACATCATGAACCTGGGTGGGTATGACATCTACAAATCCCGATGGATGGGAGACCACTGGGAAAACCCCAAGAATGTAGGCCCCCTCGTGAATTCGAGCTCGAACGAATACTATTTCTCCATCGATGGGAAGGGTGCGCGACTCTTCTATGCAAGCGCCAAAAAAGATCAAAACAAGGCAGAATACAAGCAGAACTTCGATCTGTATTCCTTTCCGATGCCCATGGAGGCCCGCCCCGATGCCATCGTGACACTCTCCGGCTACCTGGTCGATTCCGTCACCCATCACCCGATCACGGGGATCGTGCTGGTGATCGACAGGGAACGAGGCATAGAAGTGGCTCCGAAGCATATCAACCGATACGGGTACTTCGAATTCGACTTGATCAACAATCACGCATACGAGATCTACATCCAAGGGGAAAACTTCCTCACCATCAAGGAGAATGTCACCCTCAGCGGCGACACCTCATTCACGGAAATCGTCAAGAGCCTGGATGCGGGGAAGCCGATGGTATTTGAGAACCTGCATTTTGACGATAACAGCTATGAGGTGTATGGCGATGTCGAGCCCAAGCTCAACTATTTGATTGCTTTTCTCAAGAAGTACCCGATGTTTCGGCTCGACATCAAAGGGCATACGGACAGTGATGGTGATGCCAAATACAACCTTGAACTCTCCCGCAAACGTGCCGCCAAGATCCGCAAATACATCGTCAGGGTGGGGGGCTTCCCGGAGGACATGGTCACCGCCCAGGGATTTGGCGAGACTCGCCCCTTGGTACCCAATGACAACGAAGTCCACAAGAACCTGAATCGCCGTGTGGAATTCGAACTTTGGCTTGATCAGACTTATACGGGCCCCATGGTGCTTCCCACGAGGGAGGAATTTGACTTTGACGAGCAGGCCGAGGAGGAGATGGATCACGAATTCATGAAGGAATCCGACGGGGAACTAACCAAGCCGAAGAACTGGACGATTACGATTGGGAATCCGACCCGGAGGAAGAGAATGAAGGATCGCTGGACGAGGATGAGGATTCAGGAAAGGAAGAGGATGCGAATCCGCCGAGCGAGGACGAAACCGAAATGGAGGACGATGGAGAGTCGGACGGCGACGATCCCCAGTGATCCGCAGCACAAAAGGCTGGCATTCGTTAAGAAACAGTTCCCGAATTTCAAATTGGTCGAGGTGAAAAATACATTCCCAAAGGCTGTCAACGGTTCGACAGGTTCTTACAGCGATTTCTTTTTTACGAAAGACACTAAGCAATAGAATAGGCTGGTCAACCAGGTGTCACTGAACGTCGCATGATGAATAAGTGGGGGAACTTATCTAACGTCCAGCATACGGCATTATCACCGAATTAGAAGAAGAGAATCCAGCAATAGGGCATGAGGGCGATCTGCATGCAAGGCACAGATGTCGGGAAAAATAGCTGCCGGGGAACGGATCCTGGAGAATCAGCAACAGGAATTTGAATTTCATCCACTAATTTTACCCGATGACAAGATCCACGCCGGTGGCGAAGAAGGCTGAGCCTCTTCGAGCGGACGCTGAAGAAAAGGGATGGGCATAAAGCGCAAGATAGCTGAAATATGGGCTGGTCGCAGGGTCAAGGCCATCCGAAGGGTGCATCAAGACCCCATGGGATCACAGCATCGCACCCTGAAGGCATTGATATCCACGGCAGCAGGAACCCAATTCGGCAAAGACCACCACTTTCGCACGATTCGTACACCCAAGGAGTATCGTACCTTGGTGCCTGTGCGTGACTACGAGGCCGCCAAGGATTACTTCCTGAAAATTCGGGACGGGGCTGCGGATATCGCATGGCCCGGAAGACCGCTCTACCTCGCCAAGACATCCGGCACGGTCAGTGGAGCCAAGTACATCCCCATCACCCGCGCCTCCATCAAATACCAATTGCTGGGTGCCCGGGATGCATTGATGATGTACATCGTCTCCTCGGGAAACAGTGCCTTTCTCGATGGGAACATGATGTTCCTCAGCGGCAGCCCCGTCTTGGAAACCTACCCCGGCGGGACAATGGTGGGGCGATTGTCCGGGATCGTGAATCATTTCATCCCTGCCTACCTGAAACGGAACCAAGTCCCGACGCTCGCCACCAATTGCATCGAGGCCTGGGAGGAAAAGATCGAGAAGATCCTGGATGAGACCATCGGGTGCGACCTGCGCCTGATCTCCGGCATCCCCCCGTGGGTGCAAATGTTTTTCGAGCGGTTGCAAGAGCGTACCGGCAAGAAGCCACTGGAGCAGTGGCCGTGCATGCATGTATTCGTGCAGGGCGGAGTGGATTTCTCCCCCTATGCACCTGTGTTCAGGAAATTTCTCGAGGACAGGGTGGATATCGTGGAGGTGTTTCCCGCCTCGGAGGGGTTTTTCGCGATTCAGGACACCTTGGTCAACCGGGGATTGCTGCTGAACCTCGACTACGGCATCTACTACGAGTTCATCCCCGTGGAGGAGTATGGGAATCCGAATGCGACCCGGCTTGGAATCGAAGACGTGGAGCTCGAGAGGCAATACGCCTTGGTGGTCAGTACAAACGCTGGTCTCTGGGCGTATGACATCGGCGATACGGTCAAGTTCGTCAGCAAAAACCCACATCGCATCCGTGTCACAGGGCGCGTGAAGCATTTTATCAGCGCCTTTGGCGAACACGTGATCGTGGAGGAAGTGAACCAGGCCATCTTCGCCTCCTGTGAGAGGCTGAATGCACAAGTGAATGAATTCACCGTGGCGCCCATGGTATTGCAAGGAGAGGGGGCAAGCTACCATGAATGGTTCATCGAATTCGGGAAACTCCCCGACGACATGCCTGAATTCGCCGCAACCCTCGATGCAGAAATGCGTAAGCAAAACTCCTATTACAATGACCTGAGAACGGGGGCGATGCTGAAACCTGCCGTGGTGCGGGTCCTGAGACAGAATGCGACAAGGGATTACATGCGATCGGAAGGCAAACTGGGTGGACAAAACAAATTCCCTCGCCTGGGCAACAACAGAAAGATAGCGGATTGGTTAACAAAATTCATGGAAACAGGCCACGGCCCCAGAATCGATTGATTGGAAGACAATAAGCGCCATATCGCCATCCTAGGCTCGACCGGCTCAATTG
The DNA here is from genome assembly GCA_046050405.1 of Bacteroidota bacterium. Taxonomy (GTDB): domain Bacteria; phylum Bacteroidota; class Bacteroidia; order J057; family JADKCL01; genus JADKCL01. The sequence continues at coordinate 27,401 of JBJOPY010000062.1, forward strand.
GTTCCCAAGCCCTTGAAGTGGTCAGGCTGCACCAAGACCAGCTGACGGTCAGTGTCCTCACGGCCCACCATAATGCACGGCTGCTCATTCAGCAGGCCCGCGAGTTTGTCCCGAATGCCGTGGTGATCGCGGAAAAAAGCCATTATGGGACTGTGCGCGATGCGTTGGAGGATTTGCCGATCAAGGTCTATGCCGGGGAGGAGTCCCTGGAGCAGGTCGTGCAGATGGACGAGATCGACATCGTGCTCACGGCATTGGTGGGATTCTCAGGGCTGAAGCCTACCCTGAATGCGATCAGAAACGGGAAGCACATCGCCCTGGCCAACAAGGAAACGCTGGTCGTGGCCGGACAGCTGGTGACAGACCTTGCAAGGAAGAACCGTGTGAGCATCCTCCCCGTGGACAGCGAGCACAGTGCCATTTTCCAGTGCTTGGTCGGAGAGCAGCACAATCCGATCGAGAAGATCTACCTCACAGCATCGGGGGGGCCCTTCCGGGGCTATGGCAGGGAGGCACTGGCCAGAGTCACGAAAGCACAGGCCCTCAAGCACCCCAACTGGGATATGGGCGCGAAGATCACCATCGACTCGGCGAGCATGATGAACAAGGGCCTGGAGGTGATCGAGGCAAAATGGCTGTTTGGATTGCGGGACGACCAGATCGACATCATCGTGCACCCGCAGTCCATCATTCACAGCCTCGTGCAATTCGAGGACGGCAGCATGAAGGCGCAGATGGGCCTCCCTGACATGCGGCTCCCGATCCAGTACGCCCTCCTGTTTCCGCAGCGGGCGAAGAATGACTGGCCGAGGTTCCATTTCGCCAAGTACCCCTCGCTCACCTTTGAGGACATCGACCGCGAGGTCTTTTCCAACCTGGAACATGCATTTCGAGCCATGGCGATGGGTGGAAACGCCGCCTGCATCCTGAATGCCGCCAACGAAGTGACGGTACGGCTCTTCCTGGAAGAAAAAATCAGCTTTACAGAGATATCGGACTTGAATGGCCAAGCCTTGCGCACACTACTCCACCTGCCAGAGGCAAGTCCGGAGCAGCTGTTCGAGACCGACCGTATGGCACGGGCTTGGGTCATGGATCAGGTCATCCCAAATCACATTTAGCTACAAGACGCAGATTGGCAATGGAATTACTTCGGACGATCGGGTTGATGTTACTCGCACTGAGCATTCTGATCGTGATCCATGAACTGGGTCACTATTGGGCGGCCCGGATGTTCAAGATCAGGGTGGAGAGATTTTTCCTGTTCTTTGACTACAAGTTCAAGCTCTTCAGCCTGAAGAAGGGCGAAACAGAGTACGGCGTAGGCTGGATCCCGCTGGGTGGATATGTCAAGATCGCAGGAATGCTGGACGAGAGCATGGACGGGCAGGCCGCTGTGGGCCCCGCGCAACCCTGGGAGTTCCGGTCGAAACCCATCTGGCAGAGGCTCATCGTCATGCTCGGTGGCATCATCATGAATGTCATCCTCGGCTGTGTGATTTTCATCGGCCTCAAGTTTCTGGTAGGGGACAGGGTCACCCCCATGGACAAGCTGGAATTTGGCATCGTCGTGGATGAGAATTCCGTCCTCCATCCTCTTGGGTTCAGGACCGGAGACAAGATTCTGAGCTACAATGGCAAGGCCTACCCCAGTCTGGAGGACTATTCGAATCCGAGCAAGCTGGTAGATTCCGAGAAGATCTTCGAGGTGAGGCATGCGGACGGGCAGGTGGAGAAAATCTCATTGCCGGATTCGATCATGGGAAAGTTCCAGGACTCCGGCGAACCCGCACTGTTCATGCCTGACATGGCACCCATCCTCCATGTATTGGAATACGATGCGAAAAAGGTGACGGATGCGATGGCAAGGAATCCGCAGATGGATACGGCGGAGGT
>JBJOPY010000063.1:0-8201 GCA_046050405.1 Bacteroidota bacterium
GTAGATTCATGCCGCTCATCCTCTCATGGACAGCGGGTTGGGAAGCCTAAGTTCTATACGTGGTTCGCTCCGAAATGGAACATTTTCTGAACATCCCGCTTCAGGATGGAGATCGCCTCGCGGGTAGGCACCGCCTCCATCCGTACCATCTCCTTCAGCAGAGATTTTCCCAGGTCGGGGGCGGCTGCATCCTTCGCCATCGTACTCGCGGTGTGATTGATGAAACCGATTGTCCAGTCCTTGGCCTTCACCACGGCATCCCAGCTGTCATTGTCGATGTAAAGCTGCTGTGCGAGGTTGTGTTCGAACTCGGCGCGCACCTCGGAGGTCATCTCCATCTGAAATGCGCGTGCGGATTTGTTACGGGCATCCAGCCGCAGGATGAGATGCTCTAGGCTGATCCGCTCCAGATACAGCAGAGCACGCTCATAGGCCTGCAGGCGGAGGGGAATGATCTGGGACAAGGCCCCCTTGAATACAGCGTAACGCTGCTTCGTTTCGGCCTTGACCCGGTTGCCCCTCAGAATCACCGCGACAGTGGCCAGGACCATCCCGGCAGGCACCACATACTTCAACAGTTCAAGAATGATATCCATGGCTTTCATGTACAAATATGGCACTATTCCCGATCCGGACTCCTCGATTTGAACTCATTTGCGGTGAGCCGACAAATACAATGCGATCAGCCTCGCCGCTGCGACCGTGGGGGGGATCTTCCCCTCCTCCACCTCCTTTTCCACGCCCACCATCGCAGACCTCACGTTTTCATCCGCTCTGAAACTGTCCAGCAGCAGATAGCCGATCGTCTCGTGCATCCATTGCTTGGCTTGCCGCATGCGCTTGCTGGCCAGATAGCCTGTGGCGGTCGCAAATGCATTGTACTCGGAGACCATGCTTGCCACCTCGTCCATTCCCTCCCCGTTCAGGGCGGAGCAGGTCTTGACCCTCGGCTGCCAACCACTCTCGGGCATCGGGAAGAGATGCAATGCGCTCTCGAATTCCGCCCGCGCCCTTCTGGCAGGCAGTAGGTTGTCGCCGTCAGCTTTGTTGATGACGATTCCGTCCGCCATCTCCATGATTCCCTTCTTGATTCCCTGGAGTTCGTCCCCCGCGCCGGCCAGCATCAGGAGGAGGAAGAAATCCACCATCCCATGCACCGCGACTTCACTCTGCCCCACCCCCACTGTCTCGACAATGATGAAGTCATGGCCTGCCGCCTCGCAGAGCAACATGGCCTCCCGTGTCGCCCGCGCCACGCCTCCCAGAGAACCTCGGGCAGGGGAGGGCCGAATGAAAGCCTTCGGATCGCGGGAAAGCCGATCCATCCTCGTTTTGTCCCCCAGGATGCTCCCATGGCTGACCCCACTGCTGGGGTCGATGGCAAGCACCGCCAACGTATGGCCATTTCTTGTCAGATGCATGCCGAACTCATCGATGAAGGTGCTCTTGCCCACTCCGGGTACCCCGGTGATTCCCAGCCTGAAACCCCTCCCTGCAAATGGCTGACAGCCCGCCAACACCTCTGCCGCCAGGGCGACATCACTCGCCAGGGTGCTTTCCACCAGTGTGATGGCCCGGCTCAAGACCATCCTGTCACCCTTGCATACTCCGTCTATGTATTCACCCGCGCTGAGTCTCGGTGGCATGGGGGATCCATTCAGGTTTTCTGGGAAGCCATCAATCGGTTCAGGATCTCCTGGGCAGCGACAGGGATCACCGTTCCAGGGCCGAAAATCTCGGCCACGCCTGCTTCACGGAGGAACGCGTAGTCCTGCTGGGGGATCACGCCACCCGCCACCACGAGGATGTCTCCCCTGCCCTGCTCCCGCAGGGCGGCGATCAATTCAGGAACGAGGGTCTTGTGCCCCCCTGCAAGGCTGGACACCCCGAGGACATGGACATCGTTCTCTATGGCTTGCAGGGCGGCTTCGGACGGCGTTTGAAAAAGGGGGCCGATGTCCACATCGAAACCCAGGTCGGCGAAACTCGTCGCGATCACCTTGGCGCCCCGGTCGTGGCCGTCCTGGCCCATCTTGGCAATCATGATGCGCGGCCTACGGCCTTCCATCCTGGCATAGGCATCTGCCAGCTGGCGCGCCTTTGCAAAATTCTCGTCCTGCATCGCTTCCTTTGCATATACACCGCCGATGGAGCGGACCACTGCCTTGTATCTCCCAAAGACTTTCTCCAGGGCCAAGGAGATCTCCCCCAAAGTCGCCCTGGCCCTCGCCGCCGCCACGCTCATCTCCAGAAGGTTTCCGTTTCCGGTTTCTGCACAGGCAGTGAGCGCGTCCAGTGCGGATTTCACTGCCTGCGCGTCCCGATTCTCCTTGGTCGCCTGGATCCGCTGGATCTGTCCGTTCCGGACGGCTGTATTGTCCACCTCCCTGATCTCGATCTGGGTGGGGGCATCGGCCGGGAAGCTGTTCACGCCCACGATCACATCCCTCCCAGCATCAATGCGGGCCTGCTTGCGGGCTGCAGCCTCCTCGATGCGCATTTTCGGCAATCCCGACTCGATGGCCTTGGCCATTCCGCCCATCTCCTCCACTTCCTGTATCAATGCCCATGCCCTGTGCATGATCTCGTGCGTCAACCGCTCCACGTAGTAGGATCCCCCCCAGGGATCGACGACCTGCGTGATTCCGGTTTCCTCCTGGATGTAGAGCTGTGTATTCCTTGCAATCCGCGCCGAGAAGTCCGTGGGGAGGGCGATGGCCTCGTCCAGCGCATTGGTGTGAAGGCTCTGCGTGCCCCCAAAGGCAGCCGCCATGGCCTCTATGCAGGTGCGGGCCACATTGTTGAAGGGATCCTGCTCCGTCAGGGACCACCCGCTCGTCTGGCAATGGGTGCGCAGGGAGGTGGATTTCGGGTTCTTGGGGTTGAATTGCCGGACAATCTTGGCCCATAGGAGCCTTGCAGCCCTCATCTTGGCGATTTCCATGAAGAAATTCATCCCCACTGCCCAGAAGAAGCTGAGACGGGGGGCAAAATCATCCACGTGGAGCCCTGAGGCGATGCCGGTGCGGAGGTATTCCAAGCCGTCGGCCAGGGTGTAGGCCAGCTCCAGGTCGCAAGTGGCTCCCGCCTCCTGCATGTGGTACCCGGAGATCGAGATGGAGTTGAACTTCGGCATCCGCTGACTGGCAAACTCGAAAATGTCCCCGATGATGCGCATGGAGGGTGCGGGGGGGTATATATACGTGTTCCGGACCATGAACTCCTTGAGGATGTCGTTTTGAATCGTCCCGTTCAGCTGGTCGGGGGATACCCCCTGCTCCTCAGCGGCGACGATGTAGAAAGCCATGATCGGGAGCACGGCACCGTTCATGGTCATGGAAACGGACATCTCCCCGAGGGGTATCCCGTCGAAGAGGAGCTTCATGTCCTCCACAGTGTCGATGGCGACGCCAGCCATGCCCACATCGCCCTTGACCCGGGGATGGTCGCTGTCATAGCCCCTGTGGGTGGCAAGGTCAAACGCCACCGAAAGGCCTTTCTGCCCTGCGGCAAGGTTGCGACGGTAGAAGGCATTGCTGTCAGCAGCCGTGGAAAAGCCTGCGTACTGACGGATGGTCCATGGTTGCGTGGCGTACATGGACGTGTAAGGCCCTCTGAGATACGGCGGAATCCCGGCGGCGTAATGCAGGTGCTCCAAGCCCTCCAAGTCGGCGGCAGTGTAGAGTGGCCATGTCTCGATCCCTTCCGCACTTTTCCAGACCTTGTCCTTCAGCTGGCCATCCTGGTCTGCCAGGCGCCACCACGCCTCCAAGGATCCTTGGTTGGCTTTTTTCCAGTCAAGTTTCGTGAAATCAGGCTTCATTCCTGAACCTCCTTTCCCAGCTCCAGTGCCTGCAGGAGGTTCTCCAAGAAAGCGGTGCGGTCCATTCCTGCATAGATGGCCTCAGCGATTCCGTGCCCCTGGAGCACTTCCCACCCTTCCGGCTGTCCTGCCAGGATGTATCTCGCAGCGGGGAGGGCAGCGACCATTGCGTCCAGCCATGCAGGACCCGAGTCCCTGTAGTCCGCGTCCGATCCGCAGAACACCACGACGGATGGATTCAAGGCCCTCGCATACGCTACCGACAATTCCATGCCAGAAGGATGCAGGTTCTCTTCGCAGTGGAAACCGCCAGAGCCGAAAACATTCCTGCTGAAATTGGCCCTGGCGGTGCGCATCACGTGGTCGCCAAAGGTCAGGAGCAGGACAGGGCCGATACCTGTTTTCCGCGCTTCCAGTTCCTGCTTCCGCAGCCTGATGGCCTCGAACCCTGTTGCAAGCCGGAACCCGGGCAAGGCCATGGAATGGATTCCCAGGGTCTCCCCCAGACGTCTCAGCCGCTCCACGATGGCAGTGGCCCGGCATCCGGGGATGTCCGCCGTTCGGGGTGGGTGTATCCGGTCCTGCCCATTCGGAAACAGGTTGCTTCCGAGAACGGAACGGGCCCCACTGTTCACTGCATCCATCCTGCGCTTGCGCCCTTCGGCCAGCAGCGGCGGGAGCATGTCCCTTCCGATGAAGGAATGCCACCCGCCCTCCGACTCGATGGATTGGAATAGGCTCCAGGACTTTGCCGCCAATTCATCGGTCAATTTTTCCACATAATAGGCACCTCCTGCCGCGTCCACCACCCTGCCGACATGGGATTCCTCCTGCAGGATGAGCTGAATGTTCCTGGCGATGCGCACAGCATCCATGCCCGACTCCGTAAACTGCCCGTCATGGGCGGGAAGGCTGATCATGGCGCACCCGCCGATCCCTGCCGCCATGGCTTGGGTGGTATGCCTCAGCAGATTCACGTGGGAATCGGCGATGGTTTCAGTGGAGGTGGCAGGCACGGCCTGAATGTGCGTGAACACAGGATCCCGGGCATCCAGTCCCCAGGCTTCCAACACTCTGCCCCAGAGCACACGGAACGCCCGCAGCTTCGAGATCTCCCCGAAAAAGTCTGTAGAGATGGGAAACTGAAAGCTCGTCCGGCTGAAAACAGCCTTTGGCTCCAGCCCATGCCGCCCCAGGCGATCCGCCAGATCCGTGGCCATCGCCAAGGCAAAGGCCATTTGCTGTACCGCGCTGGCGCCTGCCAGCTCGATTTCCTGCAAGGAAAGGGTGAAAACCCGGAATTCATGGCCGATGGGACTGGACAGGATGGCCTGCGCCACCTGCGCCAGCAGTGACGACAGCCCATCGCCCTCCGCAGGCCGGCCAGGCAGGAAGCGCAGCGGATTCAGGTCGATTCCGCCCGTGATTCGCTGCAGCATCTCCGAAGTCATGAAATCCAATGCTGCATCGCCTGCGGAGAGGTGCAGCTGGACACTGGCCTCCGATGCCCATTGTACGATCGGCTCCAAGTCCTGCCAATCCTGGATCAAGAGTCCACCTGTGCCGGACGGCTCATCGCCGGGTGCCATTGCATTCCGCAACCCGCTGTCCAGCACGAGCCGGACAGCCCTCCTTCCCTTCCACCCCCTGGACATCACCTGCTCCGCAAAGGCTGGGAAATCAGCCACAGAGGCCCGAGAATAATCCTGGGCGATCAGCCACCCACCCTCTTCGGACCGCATGAGCGGTTGCTCGCCACGGCGAAGGTCGTCCATTCCGGGGAAGCTCTTGTCCACCCCGTCAGGGAGGTCGTCTGCGGTGTACACCGGGTGAACCTGGATCCCGGACTCTGAGAGCTTTGTTAGTTTCTCGATGGGCTTTCCCTTAAGGTCGATGGCCATCCGGGACAACCATTCCTGCTTGGAAATTGGAGGGAAACCGTCTAGCAATCGATCAGCCATTCGTCTTCAGGATATTGAAACAAACGCCCAAAATTAGCGGTTTATTCCTTGGTTTGGAAAAAGAATTGGTGTCGGGCAAATGCCTGAACGGAGGAAAGAGAGCATGCAACATTCAGCGATCTTCATCACGCCCTTGGCAGCCAAGGCCATCCAGGAGGTGATGCACAGTGAAAACGTTCCGCCCGGCTATCGCCTTCGGGTGGGCGTGAACAGGGGCGGGCCGGCATGTGCCAGTTTCAGTTACCTCCTGGGCTTCGACAGCAAGAAGGATTCCGACCTGGAGTATGAGGTGGAGGGCATCCCCGTAGTGATCGACCGGGCGCAGAGCATGTATGTGCTCGGCATGGAGATCGACTGGTACGAGGACGAGAACCAGAAGGGATTCGTGTTCAACAATCCAAGCCAGCGCAAGCCAGCCGATCCTTCGTGAAAACCTCACCGGCCGTGAAAATTCCCTTAGAAGTGGATTCGGGTTTTGGAATTGTGTGCTATTTTTGGGGAATTCGCTCGCTTTCATGCAACGAGAGGAGGTTAGGTGCTGGACTACATTTATATATTTTTCTACTCGATCGCCTTCAGCTTCATCATTTCGATTCCGATCGGCGGTGTGAACATGGCGGTGTTCCAGGCTACCCTGAACCATAGCCGCAAAGCCGGCTACATGATCGGTTTCGGCGCCATCCTCGCCGAGGCGATCTACTGCGGCATCCCGATGTTTGGACTCACACCCCTCCTGGAGCGGCTCGGGATCATGCACTACCTCTACTTCTTGTTCATCCCCGTGCTGCTGTACATGGGGATCCATACGATCATCAAGGCAAGGGAACCCGAGAAGACGGATCCTCAGACGGGTGTCAAGGCCCACCGCCGGTCCATGCCAGGTTTTTTTGTGTATGGGTTCCTCCTCTGTGCGAGCAACCCCATGACTTTCATCTTCTGGATTCAGACCGTGGTTTTCCTGCGGACAGAAGGCATCGTGGACAAAAGTTGGGATCAGATCCTGGCCTGGTTCCTGGGTGTGCCGGTGGGGACCTGGCTGCTTTATTTCGGGTTCGTGCAGTTGGCCAGCTTCACGCGCAGGCGGAAGAGCGGGGTGTGGAAGGCCAGGCTGAACATTCTGATCGGCATTATATTCATCTGCCTGGCAGTGTACATCGCGGTCGATTATTTCCTGAATCACTGAGGCGTTTCACCGCACTCCACCGTCCAGGGTTCACCCTGCTGATGTCCCGAGCGGGGGATGGCCGTCCAGAAACGCTCTGGCATCCGCAACGGCTTCCCCGGTGAATCCTGAAAGGAAATAGTCCAGTAGCACCGCATCATCGGCCTCCACGATCTTCCTGAGGGGCCAATCGATCACGATCAACCCCTTCTTCTGCATGAATTCGGCGAGCCTCTTGCTGTCTTGGCGGAGTGCCTCGGGACGGATTTCTGACGGGTGATAGACCCCCAGGTACCGTACAACCTCATCGAATTCCTGCCCATAGAATACGATACCGGAATCGATGCTGAAAACAAAGGTGCTGTCCGCCACCTGGTCCGATCCCAGGAAGGTGAGGCCGTCGATGGTCTTGGAGGTCGGGAAGTACTCGGTGACAATGTTCTCCAGGAGCACCTTGCTCCCCCGCAAGGGCGCGAAAAATTCGTAGCGTTCGTATTGACGCGTGTAGAAAGTCCGCCCATCGCGCACCGTGCCGTTGATCATGGTCAGTTCTTCGATTTTCGCAAAGACCTCCCTCGCCACCGAGCGGTTGGTCGCCAGCGTGAATTCACGGTCCCGCCATTCCCATGTCCCCATTTCCAAGAGCGCAAGGGCCTCCCGGTGCCCGGACATCCTGGGCATCTGGTCGGCGCGCGAGGGAAACCGGAACACCGGCACTTCCTTCACCTCTAGGGTGGGTGGCTCCTGTACGGGCGTACGCCGCTCCACAAGTTCCACCTGGACGGACATCGTCCCGGACTTCCTGGCCTTGCGGCGGGTCCTGGGTTCCGCACCGACCACCTTCCAGCGGTCCCCGTCGATCTCCACCCAGGTCTCGTCCTGAAAGTCCTCCGGAAGTTCGCTGGGTTTCATCTCGTCGTAGCCGATCATTTTCCTCCCCTCGACCTCGAAGAATTCCACCCGTAGCGTTTTGTTTTTGCCAAAAGCCATACCCACCAAATTTGAAGGCCAATTTACGGAATTTCGTGCCGTGGATTCAACCTTTGCCATGATCTCATTTTGCCCGCTTCATTCGGGCGGGGATTGATGGCTGTGATGTGGTTGTTCCATCCGGAAGCCGGTGGTGATCCCCCAGATTGCGTTCACGGGGCGGTTTCCCGTTTGAACGCTAGGATATTTTTTTCTTAAATTTGAGGTAGGTTCAGTGAGAAAATCGTCTTGACGATCTGATGAACAGGATCTGAATGTCCCATGT
>JBJOPY010000064.1:0-6683 GCA_046050405.1 Bacteroidota bacterium
CCCGAGTTTCTGGCCATCGGCAGAGTAAATCTGTGTGGACAGGTCCAGCTTGGGGTTCTCGATGTCGTTCAGCGGCGGGAGGTTGGTCACGACCGAGATGACCGTCCACGCTACGACGAGGACGATGAGCCCCAGACCGACCAGAATCGGCCATCGCAGGAAGTTTTTCGAGTTTGAACTGGATTTTGCAGTCCTTTTTTCAGAAGCCATGATATTTATCAGAGATCGTCTGCAAATCTCCGAAGAATATCGATCAATGTAAATCGAGACTGCTGAACTGTACGCCGATTCGTAGAAAAACCCACCCCCTCCCTGTGCAAGCTCATCCCAACCTGAGCGCTATTCGCAGACATCTGGCCTCCCTCTCCAAAATGAAGGTTTTCGTGCCAGCTTTTCGGAGACGGTGCCCCGGTCTCAGCCCGTGATTATCCGGGCACTCTGCGATGGTATCCGCCTCATCGGCGTTGCCAAGGCTTCAGGTGGCTTGAAAGCCTGGATTTCGCTCCAACCTATCGTTGAAACGAATGGGAATGCTGATTGGAACATTTCCCTACAAGCATATTGCCCTCCGCCGGAACGGAATCCCGGTCGTTGTCTTTCCGTTTCCGTCACATGGGTTGTGTGACCCATAGCCAGCCGCCCCACCTTTTCGGCTCCGATGGCGTCCTCCTGAAACTACACATTGGCTTCTTGCCAGGTGCAAGAGAGGCAGCCAGCCCCCTTACGCCCCGTGGCACTTCTTGTACTTCTTACCGCTGCCGCAGGGGCATAGCTCGTTCCGTCCGGTCTTTTCCTCTTTCGTGACAGGCTGTCCATTGGGATGGAACGCGGCTAGCCCTTTGGATTTTTCCTTTCCCCGGAGCAGGGCGCCGCCCGTGAGGAGCTTGGCATCGTCTTCTTCGCCGGCGTCTGAATAGATGTCCCATGTGTCAGTGAAGTGCTGATACATGTTCTGGATGCTTTTGATCGGCATCTTGGCCCAGCTTTTGACGGGCTCGTACATGTCGCCCTGCACCTGAAGCAGGCTGCCGCAGACCGATGTGTCCACGAGGTCTTCGTGGAAAAGCGTTTCGATGGTGTCCAGAAGATCCGGGGCACGCAGGTTGGCGACCTCGGAAATCGCATCCCCGAGGAGAAGCGCGTCATCTTCATCCTGAAAGTTTTCCAGATAGTGATGGAACAGGGACTCGAACCAGGAGAAGACTTCCTTGCGCCGGCCTGAATAATGCCAGGCCACCTGTGCCACCGCTGATGCAGCAGCTGCCCGAACCCTCCAGTCCGCCTCCTGGTTCCTTGCAAACTTCTGCAAGCGATCCAGGTTTTCCTTCCCGAGCTTGAACAATGCCAGCCAGAGATCCTCGTTCAGGTGCTCTTCCATCCAGTAGCCCACCATCTTCGGATCCTTGCCCAGGAACTTGCAGACCTTGCCGAGGCTGCTGCTCGCCTTCAACTCGGCCAAGAGGAAAATGGCATGGGCGGGAAAGGAGATGGCACTGAATGGCAATGGCTCGTCCCCTGATTCTTCCTTTTCCAGATAGGCAGCATAGCGCTCACCCGCGTCCTGCAGAACCATTTCCAGGTCCAGGATCAAGGTCTCGGAAGGCAGGGCCAGGATCGCCTGGACCACATCGGGGGGAATGTCAAATCCCCAGGCATAGAGTTGGAGAATCTCCGGGTGGTGGAATGCAGGAATTCCTGGAACCGTGGCCCAAGTGTCATCTCCCTGCAATTGGGAGCGCTCCGTGTTCCACTCTGAAAGCAAATCGTTCATCGACATGAGTGAATCGAAATATCCAAGCGATCAGTACAAACTGTAACTACAAGCCGAATTTGGAAAAAATTTCCGTAAAACAAAAATAAAAACGAGGGCATAGGAATCCCTTGCCCCGGCTATTGGAATCATCGATCCTTGGAAGACCGCTCGCCGAACGGCTGGAGGGCTTGTTCATGAGATGGAATGAACATGCCTCCATCCCGCTTTCCTTGTCCATTCATCCTCCCCGGACAGGTGCCCATGGGAACGACAGCTGGCGGACAGAACCGGCTCTAGATGCGCACACGGGGAGACCGTCCTAAGCAGAGGCCAGATGCTCAGAGGAACTTGTCGAGTATTTCCCTGATCTTGGCCTTGGTTTGCAAACCCACGAGGGCATCGACCTTCTTGCCGTTCTTGAAGAACATCAGGGTGGGCAGGGCGGAAACGCCATACTTCGTACCCGTGGAGTGATTCTGCACGTCCATTTTTCCGAAAACGGCCTTTCCTTCCATTTCCCCCGCCAGCTCCTCCACGATAGGGGTGAGAAGCTTGCAAGGACCGCACCAGGCCGCCCAGTAATCCACGACCACGACCATGTCGTTGTTCAAAACCTCTTCCTCGAAGTTCTGGTCTGTGATCTCTATTGCCTTAGTACTCATGCTCGTTCTTAGTTTAATTCAATCTCGAAATGAGGTGACGCTCACTTTAACTGGTAATCGATGTCAAAGGTTTCGAGGGTTCGAATGATTTCGACCCCGGGTTGCACAAGCGTCGTTCGGCTGGTCAGGGGGACCGTGGTTCGGGACTCGTGGTCCACAATGTGCATCTCCAGCACACATTTGCCCAAGTGGCTGGCAAACAAGTGCTCCAGCTCGTGAACCAGGTTCTCATCGATCACATTCAGGGGGATCTCCAGGCACAATCGCTTCGCCAATTTTTCCCCTGTGTCTGCGAGGAATTTGATGTCGGTGATCTTCAGTTCATACTCGTGCTGGTCGCGGAATCCGGGAACATACCTGGCGGTGATGTAGAGGATATTGTTGACTTCCAGATAGTTGCGAAATTTTGCAAAATCCTCCCCAAACAGTGCCACTTCCATCGCCCCCGTAAAATCCTCCAGTCCGATGATGGAGAACTTGTTTCCCTTCCGGGTCATTCCCTCCCGTTTCTTGGTGACAATGCCTGCGATTTTGACCTCTTTGTTCTTGAACTTCTCGATGTCCGCCAGGGTTGCCGTCGTGAAACTCTTGATCTCCAGCTTGAAAGTGTCCAGAGGATGTCCGGAAAGGAAGAATCCGATGACTTCCTTCTCAAAATTGAGTTTTTCCATCAGGGTCCAATCCTCTGCCACTGGCACCTTCGGTTCTTGGATCCCCCCCGCACCACCATTGCTCATCCCGAAGAGGCTCACCTGGGAACTGTTCCTTTCCTGCTGGATCTTGATTCCATACTGTATGCCCCTCTCCAGCAGGTTGCTCGTGCCATCGATGGGCTCGAAAAACTGGGAACGCCTGATCTCAAATGTATCCAGCGCACCGGCATAAGTGAGCTGTTCCAGAGTCTTGCGGTTCAGGCTGCCGGCGGGCATGCGCTTGCAGAGATCGAAGAAGCTGGAGAATCTCCCTCCCTTCCTTCGCTCGGCGATGATGGCATCCACGATCCCCCCCCCGACCCCCTTGATGGCTTCCAGGCCGAAACGGATGTCTCCCTCGGCAGTCACTGAGAACAGCCGCTGAGATTCATTGACGCATGGCGGGAGGACCCTGATGCCCATCCGCCGGCATTCCTCGATGAAGAAGGTGATCTTGGAAATGTCGCTCACGCTGTGGGTGAGCACGGCCGCCATGTATTCGGCTGGGTAATGTGCTTTCAGGAATGCCGTGCGGAACGCTAGGACGGAGTAGGCGGCGGCATGTGACTTGTTGAAACCATAAGCGGCAAACTTCTCCATGGTGTCAAACACTTCGCCAGCGCGCTTGGCATCTACACCGTTTTCGATTGCGCCCTTGACGAAGCCTTCGCGCTCCTTGGCCATGACATCGGCCTTTTTCTTGCCCATTGCCCGGCGCAGCAAATCGGCCTGTCCCAGGGAGTACCGTGCCATTTTCTGAGCCACCTGCATGATCTGCTCCTGGTACACCATGATCCCGTAAGTGTTCCGCAGGATCGGCTCGAGCATTTCATGGGGGTAGAGGATGGGTTCGCGACCCTGCTTCCGCTGGATGAAGGATGGGATGTTGTCCATCGGCCCCGGGCGATAGAGGGCATTCATGGCGATCAAGTCCTCGATGTCGGTCGGGCGAAGCTGCTTCAGGTACTTGCGCATGCCGTCCGACTCGAACTGGAAGGTCGCCACGGTCTCTCCCTGCTGGTACAGCTCGAAGGTCTTCTGGTCAGTGACATCGATCTCCTCGGGGTCGATGTCCACATGGTGGCGGTCTTTCACCATGTGGATGCAGGTCTTGATGATGGACAGGGTTTTGAGACCCAGAAAGTCCATTTTCAGAAGCCCTGCCTTCTCCGCCATCGGGCCATCGTACTGCGTGACAAAGCTCTTGTCCTTGGCTGTGGCGATGGGGACGAAGTTGGTGATTTCACCGGGGGCGATGATCACTGCGCAGGCGTGCACCCCTGTGTGGCGGGCGGTGCCTTCGAGGGTTCGCGCAAACTTCATCATCCGGCGTATCTGGGGATCGGGGCTGTCAAATGCCTGGGCCAGTTCATGGGCGAAATCAGGGTTGTCGTCCATGCTGAGGGCCTTCTTGAAGGTCATTCCCGGCTTCTCCGGAACGAACTTCGCGATCCTGTTCACCTCCGCCAGCGGGATGCCCAGTGTGCGCCCCACGTCCCGGATCGCGGTCTTCGCTCCCATGGTTCCATAGGTGATCACCTGGCTCACGGAGCGGCGTCCATACTCGTTCACCACGAAGTCGATGACCTCCTGGCGCCCCTCGTCGTCGAAGTCGATGTCGATGTCAGGGGGGGAAACACGGTCTGGGTTCAGGAAACGCTCGAACAGCAATTGGTAGCGGAGGGGATCGACATTGATGATCCCCAGGGCATAGGCGACGACGGAGCCTGCCGCAGATCCGCGGCCGGGTCCCACATAGACCCCGCGGCGGTGGGCTTCCGTGGTGAAGGACTGGACGATGAGGAAGTAGCCCGCATACTTCATCTTGGCCATGACCCTCAGCTCCAGCTCGATCCGCTCCTCGATCTCGAGGGTGATGACCCCGTAACGCTTTTTGGCACCTTCATAGGTGAGGTGGCGCAGGTAGGCATCCATGTCCGAGAATCCTTCCGGCACCCTGAACTGTGGCAGGAGCATGTCCCCCGTGAGGTTCATCTCGAAGTCGCAGCGGTCGGCAAGCTCCATGGTGTTGTCCAGGGCAAACGGCACGTCGGCGAACAGCGTGCCCATCTCCGCCGGTGTCTTGAAATGGAAGTTTCGGTTCAGGTTGCCCCGGTCATCGGTGAAGCGGAACCGATGGGGGTCGTTGTAGTCGCTTGCCGTCTGCAATGCCAGTAGGAGATCGTGGGCCTCGCTGTCCTCCTCGTTTACATAGTGGACGTCATTGGTGGCGATGACCTTGATGCCATACTTCTTCGCCCAGCGGAGCAGTACCTCGTTGCACTTGTCCATGTCGGCGAGGCCATGGCGCTGGATCTCCACGTAGTAGTCCTCCCTGCCGAAGACATCCAGGTACCATTGCAGCACCTTTTCGGCTGCTTCCTCCCCGTGGAGGATGATGGCTCGGTTCACTTCGCTGGCCAGGCAGCAGGTGGATGCGACCAATCCCTCACTGTGCTTCTTGAGCATCTCCTTGTCCACCCGGGGCTTGTAATAGAAGCCATCGGTGTAGCCGTATGAGCAGAGGATGCAGAGGTTTTCGTAGCCTTTCTTGTTCTTGGCCCAGATGATCTGGTGGTACCTCGGGTTGACCTTGTTGTCCTTCTCATCGATGGATTGTGCGACAATGTAAAATTCGCATCCGACGATCGGTTTCAGGCCCTTCCCTTTTGCCTCGAGGACAAACTGGGGGACACCGTACATATTGCCATGGTCGGTGATGGCGACAGCTTTCATGCCACAGTCGCAGGCCTTCTGAATCATGTCGCTGATCTTGGCAGCACCGTCCAGCAGGCTGAACTCTGTGTGGTTGTGGAGATGGACGAATTCAGGCATCGAGCAGGCGATCAGGAATTTTAGACCCGATTGCGATAGGGCAGGAAATCTTTCGAGGCTTCCCGCACAGGTCAAAGTTAGGGCGAAAGATCGTCAGTGGTGAAATTGGCTATCCACAGGATTTCCACACCCGTCATCCAAATGTCCCATTCCCGGCTACCTGGTCGGAACGCATTGCGGGAAATTCCGCCCTTCACTTGGCAGGCATCCTGAAATTCATTTCCCAGGGGTTGCCCCCGTCCATCCCCCGCGCTCATGGCGTCTCCAGAGACGAAGGTGAGGGAGCCGGTGTCAGCGTACAGCTACTTCGGCGGAAGGAATGACCCTCTCACGAAGAGGGGGTGCTCACGGTCATCTGCGAAGGTGTCGAATACGGCACTGGCAACCACGTTCCGGCTCTGGTCCAGGACGACCACATTCAGCCCCCGGCCATTCAGGGCCATCTCCCGTCCATCCACGGAGATGCTGGCCACATTGCCCGCGAATAGGCCTCCGGACCGAACCCGGACAGGCTTTTTGCCGGGAGAATCGTAGGTGATTCTCCCCCGGTCGTGCCTTTCGTAGATCACTTTGCCTTGGTTCAGGTGGAGGACATAGCTTTCGCGGAACTTGAGGCTGTCAAAGGAAGACCTGATTTCGCGGAAATAACTGCGTGTTGCTTGGGAGGGCGCGCTTGCACATTCATCCTTGCCCGCGATGATGATTTCATATTGGGAGTGGCTCCGCAGGAAATCTCCCAGG
>JBJOPY010000065.1:0-18590 GCA_046050405.1 Bacteroidota bacterium
GCTCAATCTTCAAATCCTGGCCGATCTCGATCAACATATCCGTTGGAAAAAGAGGGACGTTTCGAATTCGAATCCGAGGGACGACGCGGCATTCGTAGCAGCGATGCGGGCGTTCGTCTCATCGGAGGGTATCAATTCATGGTCTTGTGAACAAGAGAAAATTTGCCGGCTTGCAATTGCCAAGGATGGGGGCTAAATTTCCATCAGATGAAAAGGGACGGTTATTCTTTCTTCGAAGATGTATGGGATGTCGTAAGGTTGATTCCCAGGGGTCGCGTGACGAGCTATGGTGCCATCGCAGAATACCTGGGGACCAAGATGAGTGCCAGGATGGTCGGCTGGGCGATGAATGCCTGCCCCGGGGACGTTCCGGCGCAGCGCGTCGTCAATCGTAACGGGCTCCTGACGGGCAAGCACCATTTTCCTGGACCCCATACGATGGAAAGCCTTCTCCTGCAGGAGGGCGTCGCAGTGAGCGAAAACCGCGTGGTGGACTTTGACCAGCTGTTCTGGGATCCCAAATCCCTGGATGAATGAGGCACGGGAGTGCCCGGTGCCCAGGTCCAGCGGAAACAATCAAATGGTTGCCTCCTGGACGTCCCGGGCGTCGGGGTCATCATAAGGATGCGAGGCAGTCCTCGGGATGGGGCATAGGGAAACAGGCTCCCGAACAGCTTCCGGCCACGCAACCTCCTTTTTGCGATCCTCCGTTGCCAGGCAGGACTAGAAATAAGTGGTGAAACATGCGATCGGGTGTGAACATTATGGGTCGACTGTGGGTTTAACCATCCATCATCCGTTTGCATGATGCCACTCAAATACATATTTCCACTGTTCATGGCCGTGACATCGGCCCATTGTCTTTCACTCAACGCACAAAACATGGATCACACCGTCTATCAGTTCACGATGCAGGACATCGAAGGGAAGGAAGTCCCGCTTTCCACTTTCAAGGGCAAGGCACTATTGATCGTCAACGTAGCGAGTGAGTGCGGCTTGACGCCCCAGTACGAAGACCTTCAAGCATTGTATGAAGAGTTCAAGGATCAAGGACTTGCGATCCTGGGGTTTCCAGCGAACAATTTCGGCGCACAAGAGCCGGGATCCAATGCTGAGATCCAGAAATTCTGCACGACGAGGTTTCATGTCACCTTCCCGATGTTCTCCAAAATCTCGGTGAAAGGGGAAGACGAGCATCCGCTTTATCAATTCCTGACCCGCAAGGAATTGAACGGCGTCGAGGATTCGGAAGTGAAGTGGAACTTCCAGAAATACCTGGTCAGCAAGGAGGGCAGGCTGCTGGAGGTCATCCAGCCGGGCACCTCTGTCAAGGAAGCCGAGGTTCGCTCGTCAATCCGGGAAGCCCTTCGCTAGCCTTTCGCAGCCGGGGCGCACGATCTCGTCTTGCCGGGCAGATCATGGATGATCCGTGTTCCTTCTGCCCTTGCGGTTTCCTGCTGTGGATGAGTTTCATCTGGCTTTGGCGCAGCATTCCTGCGAAGGGCATCCTTCAGGATCGACCCCGGCATTCGGAGCCGTCGCCCCACAGAATTCAGTTTACCCCCGATCCATTGTCGATCTTGTGCCCGGGGTTCAGCAGGTGAAGTTTCCCTGAAGAATCTTCCGCAAAAAGCACCATTCCATGCGATTCGATGTCCATCATGGGCCGTGGGGGCAGGTTGGCAAGAAAGGTGCATTGCTTGCCAATGAGCTCCTCCGGGGCAAAGTGTTCCGCGACGCCTGAGAGGATCGTTCGGCGGTCGAGTCCCGTATCGATCAGCAGTTGCAGCAACTTCTTGCTCTTCTTCACTCTATCTGCCTGGACGATGGTTCCAACCCGAATGTCCATTTTCTGAAACTCGTCGAACGAGACGAACGGCTTGAATCCAGGCACCTCCCTGGACTTGGAGGCAAGTGCTGACTTCAGCTCGTTCAGCTTCTCGACCTGGCGAGCGACGACCTCGTCGGTCACGCGCGTGAACAAGTGCGGGATCTCTTTCAATGCGCTTCCCGGTTTCAAATAATCGGCTCCCTTCACCTCCGTCCACCTGACGGGAGGAATTCCCAGCATCTCGAAGATCTTGGAGGCGGTCTCCGGCATGAATGGCTCTGATGCGACGGCGAGTACCACCGCCACATTCAACCCTATGTTCAAGACATGGCCGGCGGCGGCGGCATCTGTTTTCAGCAGCTTCCAAGGTTGGAGTTCACTCAGGTAGCGGTCTCCAGCCCTGGCGATATTCATCATCTCATTCAATGCTTCTTTGAAGTGGAAGGACTGAATATGCTCTCCCACTCTTCGGAAGCATCCTTTCACTTCATCCATCAGTGAAAGATCCCGTTCACTTAAATCATGGCGGGATGGTACGCCATTGAAATTTTTGATGGACAGGACTTTGATCCGGTTCACGAAGTTGGCATAGGTGTCCACCAACTCGGAGTTGCAGCGCGTCTGGTAGTCGCCCCAGGTGAAGTCAGCGTCCTTGGTCTCAGGCATGATCGCGGTGAGCACATAGCGCAGGACATCCACCTGCCCCGGGAATTCTTGTACATATTCATGCAGCCATACCGCCCAGTTGCGGGAGGTGCTGATCTTCTCACCCTCCAGGTTGAGGAATTCATTGGCAGGGACATTTTCCGGCAGGATGTAGTCTCCCTGCCCCTTCAGGATGCAAGGGAAGATGATGCAATGGAAGACGATGTTGTCCTTGCCGATGAAATGGTAGAGGGCGGTGTCCTTGGACTTCCAGTAGGGCTCCCAGTCCTTCCCGTTGGCGGTGGCCCATTCCTTGGTGGCGGAGACATAGCCGATCGGCGCATCAAACCATACATAGAGCACCTTGCCCTTCCCCTCGGGCACCGGTACAGGCACACCCCAATCGAGGTCGCGGGTGATGGCACGGGGCTTCAAGTCATCGAGCCAGGATTTGCATTGTCCATGGACGTTGGCCTTCCATTCCTTTTCCCCCTTGAGAAGATAAGTCTGCAGCCAAGGCTGGAAGGCATCCAAGGGCAGGTACCAATGCTCGGTTTCCTTCATGACGGGGGGCGTGCCGGAGACGCGGCTGATGGGGGCGATCAGTTCCTCGGGGCTCAGGTCCCTGCCGCACTTCTCGCATTGGTTGCCATAGGCCTTTTCATTGCCGCAATTGGGGCAGGTTCCCATGACGAAGCGGTCGGCGAGGAACATTTGCTTTTCCTGGTCGAAGAGCTGCCCGTTCTTCCGACGGATCAAAGCGTAAGGATCGCTGGAAGGCTTCCCGTAAAAGTTCAGGAAGAACTCCTGGGCGGTCTCGTGGTGAATCGCATTGGATGTCCGGGAGTAGATGTCAAAGGAGATGTTGAAGTCCTGGAAGGTGTCCCGGATCATCGCATGGTACTTATCGACAATGGCTTGTGGGGTGGTCCCTTCATCCAATGCTTTGATGGCGATCGCTGTTCCGTGTTCGTCGGATCCACAGATGTAGAGGACGTCCTCCCCGGACGACCGGAGGTAGCGGACGAAAATGTCGGCAGGCAGGTATGCACCCGCCAAGTGACCGATATGAAGGGGGCCATTGGCGTAGGGGAGGGCCGAGGTCACCGTATAGCGCTTGAATCGTTTGTTTTCACTCATGGCCCAAAGATAAGGCAATGATCGATGACGGAGGGGGGATGTGTCGCTGGCCACCGGGAACGGGGATTTCCGTGGGTTAGCTTGGATGGGTCGTCGGGAGAATTGGATGGGAATCCCCCGAAATGATTCGACTCCCGCCCGATCTGTGTATTTTCGCAGGAAACATTAGCCTATGCCTCCAGCATTGATGATCGAAGGGTTGAAGAGTCTGCATGATGTACGCTACTGTGCCGCAGTGGGGATCGGCATCGTATCGTTCGAGATGGATCCGGGATCGCCAGAGGCCCTTTCCCCTGCCATGGTGAAGGAAATCATGGACTGGATTTCCGGGGTGGAGGCGGTAGGATGGTTTGGTGACGCACCATTCGATGCCATCGCGAATGCGGTGATTGCAAGTTCCATCCAAGGGGTCGTGGTTCCGATGGGACGTCCCCTGGATGAATTGTTTGGGCTCGGTGTCAGGGTCATCGTGGACGCCACCAGGCCGAAGCCCGATCTGTTAGGGGAATTGATGGAAAGGTATCCGTATTTGCTGGCTTTGGTGGAAATCGAGCCTTCACTTTCAGGCGACACGGCGTGGGATTTCTCCAGGTTCCAGGATCGCCTCATCATGCGATGCAATGTGATGCCATCCATGGAACACATCTTGTACCCAAATGCAGCGCAACCTTTCGGAATCAGCCTGGGGGCGATGGTAAGATCGGAGGATGGTTTCTTGGACTATGAGGCCTGCGATTCGCTCCTTCAGACTTACCATGTCCGTGCGCCCGTCGCTTGGAAGGATGCCTAGCGGGGGGCCAGGCGTGGGTCGCTGCCCATCTACCCCCTGGCCTTCATTTCCCTGATTCTTCCGTGATCGGCATAGCTGTACCAGTTCTTGCGTGCCACGATGATGTGGTCGATCAGGGGTATCTCCATGATTTGGGAGGCTTGTACGAGATGCAGGGTCAGTTCGTCGTCGGATTTGCTCGGGGTGATGCTTCCGCTCGGATGGTTGTGGCATACCACGATGCCGGAGGCCAATTTTGTGATCGCCTCCTTGAACACCAAGCGCGAGTCCACATTGACCTGGGACACGCCTCCGCGGTGGATCTCGGACTCGCTGATAAGGTTGTTTTTTCGGTCGAGGCAAAGCACGAAAAACACCTCCACCTTGAGGTCGCCCAGTTTGGGAATGAGGTACCGGGCGATGTCGGACGAATTTTGGAAGGAGGTTTGGTAGTGGTCCATGGCAAGTTTGCGACGCGCCAGCTCGAATCCCGCAGCAATGGAGGCCGCCTTTGCAAGGCCCACCCCTGGAATGGTCTGAAGTTCGGCGACGGTAGCCTGGCTGAGGTTCCTTAGGCCGCCAAATTCCTTGATCATATGCCTGCCGAGTTCGATGGCGGACATTTTCTGGGTTCCGGTGGCAATCAGCGTGGCCAGCAGTTCAGAATCCGAAAGTGCGTCGAACCCCCGCTGCATCAGTTTCTCGCGTGGGCGGTCCTCGGGTGCCCATTCGCGGATGGGCGGCTTTACATGCGTTGTCATTCTCGTCCTCTTTTGATGGAAGAGCACAAGTTTAGGCACGATGCTCGCCCCTGTCAAAGGAAAAAATCCAAGGAAGGTAACGGCTGGGAATGGACTCCGCCGAGAATGGACGCGCTGGCTGCCATGATCTGCCGGGGGGTGCTTAAACGTAGACCGCCCGGGATTTCGACTGATACCGGTGTCAGTCGAAATCCCGGACGGTCAAAAAAACCCCACTATCGCAGGGAAAAAAAACAACTTTCTGCTTCCTTGAGGAATGCTAGGACAGCTTGGTCACATGCTTTGTCAGGTGGCTTTTCAGGCGACTTGCCTTGTTCTTGTGGAAAATGTTCGCCTTGGCACATTTGTCGATCAATGAAATCGTCGACACCAGTTGCTTTTCGGCACTTTCCTTGTCGGTGAGATGCCTCAGCTTCTTGATCGCCGTACGGGTGGTCAGCAACCTGTAGCGGTTGCGCAGGCGGCGGACGGCGTTCTGACGGATTCTTTTTTTGGCACCAGGATTATTAGCCATATCTATTGATGTTTTTCTTCGATCTTAAAATAGGAGTGCAAATATAGGAATCCGTGGGAAGAACAAAAATTTTTTCCCCGAATGTACAAAAGCGAACCCACACGCTGTATGAGGGCAGGCGTGCCTCAATTCTGTTGTTCATGCAATTCCAGGATGGCGTCCGCATAGTCCCTGGAATTGCTCAGCCGGGGGACCTTGTTTTGGCCGCCGAGCTTGTTCCTTTGCTTCATCCATTGATAAAAGGTCCCTGTCCTGAGTGTATGCAGCGTCGGGGGCAGCAGGCCCAGGTCGTTTTTCCTTTTGGCCGCGTAGTCTCCATTGAGAGTCTGCAACTCATCGTCGAGGATTTTCATGAAGTCCTCCTGGGAAGTGGGCGGTTGGATGAATTCCACCAGCCATTCGTGTTGCCCCGGACGGCCTTCGATTCCATAGATCGGGGCCACGGTATAGTTGTCGATGATCGCCTGGGTGCTTTCACAGGCACGGGAAAGCGCACGCTCGGCATTGTCCACCATGAGCTCTTCCCCGCAAGAGTTGATGAAGTGCTTGGTGCGCCCGACGATTTCGATCCTGTGAGGGTTCAGGCTCGTGAAGCGTACCGTGTCGCCGATGAGGTAGCGCCACAAGCCGGCATTGGTGCTGATGACCATGGCATAGGTGTCGCCCAGCTGCACCTCGCCGATGGTGTAGCTTCTCGGGAATGGACTGTCGATCTCGTTCAGCGGCACGAACTCATAGAAGATGCCATAGTCCAGCATGAGGAGCAGGTCGTTTCGGCCGGGATCGTCCTGCAGCGCGAAAAAGCCCTCCGAAGCATTGTAAACTTCCAAGTACCGGAGCTGCGTTCCCGGAATGAGCGTCTCCATCTGCTTTCGGTAGGGCAGCATGCTGACTCCACCATGAAAAAAGACTTCCAGTCTGGGCCATACGTCGAAAATGTTCCTGCCTTCTGTGCCCGCAAGGTGCAAGACCTTGTTGATCAGCATCATCGCCCATGTGGGAAGGCCGGCAATGCTGGTGATGTTCATCTTGAAGACCCTCTCCGCGATCGCCTGAATCTTCTGTTCCCACTCTCCCAACAGGGCGACCTTCTTGCTAGTCGCCATGAAGAGATTGAAGACAAGCGGGGTGTTCTGAATCAATACTGCGCTCAAGTCCCCATAGTAGCTGTTGCCGGTCAGTTTGTTCAACTGATGGCTTCCGCCGATGGGCAGCCCTCTCCCGGAAAATATCTGGCTGTCGGGCCTTCCGTCGAGATAGATGGCCAGCATGTCCTTCCCTGCCTTGAAATGGCAGTCTTGCAGGGATTCCTGGCTGACGGGGATGAATTTGCTCTTGTCGTTCGTCGTCCCGGAGGACTTGGAAAACCACTTGATGGTTCCTGGCCAGAGGACGTCTGCTTCGCCGTTCAGAACGCGTTCTATTTCCGGAAACAGGCCTTCATAGGTATTGACGGGGACGCGCTCCTGGAAATGCTGGATCGAGGCGATGTCCCTATACCTGTATTTCCTTCCCCAGGAGGTGTCGGACGACATTCTGACCAACTGGCCAAAAACCTCCAATTGGGATTCCACAGGATGCTTGGCGAACAGCTCAATCCGGTGGAGGCGCTTTTTCAAGGACCAGCTTGCAATGGACTGGATGAAACTCATCTAGCTACGGTTGAGTTGGAACTTATCTCCTAGATACACCTTGCGCACCATCGGGTCGGCAGCCAGCTCCTCGGCTGTCCCTGACTTGAAGATTTTTCCCTCCACGAGCAGATAAGCACGATCCACGATGTCCAGCGTTTCATGGACATTGTGATCCGTGATCAGAACCCCGATGTTCTTGGTCTGCAGATTCT
This sequence comes from Bacteroidota bacterium, assembly GCA_046050405.1. Taxonomy (GTDB): domain Bacteria; phylum Bacteroidota; class Bacteroidia; order J057; family JADKCL01; genus JADKCL01. The sequence goes on from JBJOPY010000065.1 coordinate 7,507, forward strand.
TGACGATTCCTTGGATCTCCTCGACTGCGATCGGATCCACTCCGGCAAATGGTTCATCCAGCAGGATGAACTTGGGGTCTGTCGCCAATGCACGTGCGATTTCCGTCCGCCGTCTTTCACCCCCGGAGAGCAGGTTGCCTTGGTTTTTGCGCACATGTACCAGGGAAAACTCTGCCAGCAGCATTTCAGTCTTCATCTTTCGCTCCGTGCGGCTGAGTTTGCTCGTCATTTCCAGGATGGCCATGATATTGTCCTCCACACTCAGCTTTCGGAACACGGAGGCTTCCTGTGCGAGGTATCCAATTCCGAGCTGGCCGCGGCGGTACATGGGCAGGCGGGTGATTTCCCGTTGATCGAGGTACACCCGGCCCGAATTTGGCCTGATTAAGCCGACCATCATGTAGAATGTGGTGGTCTTGCCAGCACCATTTGGTCCCAGGAGGCCCACGATCTCCCCCTGGGCCACCTGCAGGCCGACATCGTTCACCACTGTACGCTCCTTGTAGGTCTTGACCAGGTTTTCCGCTCTAAGCTCCATGCAAAATTTAGCGATAGGACAAAGGTAAAAAAACCAAACCAACAAAGTTGGAATAGAAATCGTGTGCCATGGGAGGGCTGAGCCGGACAGATGGCCCGAGACCCGGAATGGATGGATTCCTTGGAATCGAATGCGGGAGAAATTCAATCAACAGGCCTGCGATGCTCCGCAGGAAACCTTGGGCACCGATCCTAACGGGATACGACGATTTTCTTCACCATCCGGTCGGTGTCGGAGCGGAGCTCACAAAAGTAAACCCCCGGGTCGAGATGCGATCCATCGAAATGGATTTCATGGATGCCCGGCCCCATGGCCTGGGAATCAAAAACGGATCCTGCTCGGCGGCCAAGCAAATCGATGATGGTCAAACTGAGATTTTCCGGGCGTTTCAGTTCCATCCGGAACGTCGTGACATTGGAGAAGGGATCGGGATAGTTCTGGAACTGGACATTGTGAATGAGCCGTTTGGCTTCCAGGGCTTCCACGAAGACCCCGTTTTTCGCATACAGCATCGCGACACCCGTGTTTTGAATCTCATTTTTCTTCCCGATCAGAAAGAGGTCGCCGCCGACGACCTTGAAATCAAATGCGTTTGCGATGCGGCCTGCCGAGCTTACGCCCACTTCACGCCATTCATCGCCATCGCGGTGCATGAGTTTCGTGCGGTCAAAGTCTCCGAAATAGTTGTAGGCGATCCACACTTTTCCAAACGGATCCAATTGCAGATCAATGGGCCTTCCGATATTGGCAATCGGCAAGGAATCTACCACCGTCCTCACCCATGCCCCGGACGAATCCTTTTCTGCCAGCAGCACATCGTCCTCTTGCTCGTTCAGATAGGCAATCTTGGGAAGGCCGGTGCTGTCGAATACCAGCGAGCTGTATTTTCCGATCGCCGAGGGGGTTCCGCCATCCACAGAATCGATTTCCCATCGACGGGTGGTGCCATCGAGGCTGGCATAGTACAGGCTTCGGTCGTTGCCATTGTAAAAAGCCACATGGGGAAGGCCGTTTTCATCCAATTGCAATGACGGGAACAACCCCGAATTCATGGTGTCGCAGGTGATGCCTTCAATCACCCAGGTGGAATCGTTCAGGTGACGATGTGCCCAATGCATGCAGCCTTGGTTCCCATCATAATAAATGACATGAAGGGTATCATTGCGGGATACCTCGATGTCGGTGAACTGGGGATTTGCTCCCGGTGCGACCACCTCATACTGCCATCCGCCCGCAGCGCGACGGGCCATCCGGAGGTCTCCCGCCGAACCACCGTTGTAAACCATTACAGGTTCATCCGCCGAGGTCGTGGACAAGGCAGGTGCGGTGATCTCCGGCGACTGGGGATCCAGCTGCTCGATGACCCAGTTCCAGCCTGTCGCCTTTGTGCCACGGGCATGATAGAGCCTTCCCGTGTAACCGTCCGTAAAGGCAACGTCTACGATCGTGTCATTGTCGGCCAGCGTGAGCGCGGCCTCGACCGATTGACCCCTGTTTTGTGACAATGTGACTTGGTCGACCGACCACTCCCCGCCCATCACGTATCGCTTGAACAAAAGTAAATTTTCACGCTGTGAATCAAAGATCAGGGCATAGATGCTGTCCCCGTGGATTTCCAGCTGGCACTTCCCAATGGCAATGCCCGGGAAGATGGTGTCATTGCTCCAGGTATTCCCGGCGTTGAAAGATTCGGTGAGGATGAAGGCGGGGTTGCTCAGGTCAGCATACAGGATGAAGACGCTGTCACTACTCCCTCCACGCGTGGCGATGTCCGTGTAGTTTCTGTAGCTTCCCGTCCCGAACATGTGGTAGTAAGGAACTCCGGCAGGACTTATTCTCGTGTAAACCAGGTCATTGGTCGAGGATGTGCAACAAAAATTTTCGCCATAAAAGATGGAACTCGTATAGGCGAGATGGGTGTTCCGGTCGGGTGTCATCGTTGCCGAGATGCCCTCCAAGGTATAGAAACGATTGAAGTTTGGCCAGCCGAGGGTAAAATTGGGCAGCAGTCGGGGCAAGCTATCCACCACCGCCCTCACCCAGATGGTATCCACGTATGGGAAAATTGTCCGGTGCCTTAATATCTGGTTGTTGAACCGAGACATGGAGAAGATTTCCATGGTGCCATCAGGTTCTACCAATAAGTCCAGGTATTCCCCGTAGCGATCCCCCAAGGGCATCGAATCACGCAAAGCAAAGGTGTTGCAGCTGCGGAACTGGTCACTGACATGCCCTAGCGACCTTGCAATCCATTGACCGTTTATCCGGATCGCTTGGTGCAACTTGAATCCATAGTCACTATTGCGGGTACAGGCAGGAAAAGCATCGATCTTCATCCAGCCATCGAAAAATGCAATCTGAGGTTGGTTGTTTTCATCGAGTACCAGCTCCAGCGAGTGCTGCACCCTCTCCTTGGTCGTGGCAGTTCCCCATGGGCCATAGTTGCCATAGCCCCGGCCATAGATATCCGGAACCTGCTCGATGGACCAGCTGCCCGACCCGACCCGCTTTGCGTAGCGAAGGGCCACTTGGCCGGATTCGTTCTCATAGTAGGCGATGTGGACGGCGCCAGTGGCATCCAGGCAGACCGAGGAGCGGAACCCATTTTGATGGGTAGGATCCACATACTCTAGATGCCACTTGGAGTCCTCCGGCGTCTTCCATGCGTAGATGAGTTTGTCCTCTATCCGCTGCCAGTAGGAAATGTGGATTTTACCATCGGCTCCGATTTCCATGTCTGCGTAAGCCCCGGACTCCACCGTATCGGTGACCATGTCGATGTAATCCCAGTAAAGGAACTGTGCAGGCAGCCTACCTGCCGTCAAGAGCATGGCAATCGTTACAAGCGCGGGGAGAAAATGCTTACGGTCGGGCGTCATTTTCAGCTGTTCCATTTACTTGAGTACAAACTGGGGGTTTTGAAACTCAATCGCATCTTTTTATACGCCGGTTCCCGATGAAGTGCAAGAATTATTGAAGGATTTTGATGGATTCAAGGATTTGTGGGAATCGGTTCATGTGGCGACTGCCTTGCTGCCTTGTGCCAGCGAATGGTTCTCGGGCGACCATCGTTTGCAGCCCGTCCGATTTCAAATTTCGATTCAGGGACAAGGCTTTAGATCTTTTACTTTCAATTGAATGTAAGCTCTTCCTTTCCAACGTTTGAGATCAGGCTGGAAGACCAAGTCCACCAGAAGCTGGTTGACTTCCTCCCATCGCGATGCCATGAAAAACCCAATTCCCTCCAGGCAGATCCCGTTTTGCTCAAACTGAAACCGCACATGCTCCTGTTTGAGAAAGGAAACTTCCTTCACCTTGACTCCTCGTGCGAGAAAATTGGGCTCCGGGTTTGAAGGGCCGAACGGAGAAATGCGCTTCAGCAGGCGCATGAACCTCGGATCCAGTTCTGGGAAGTCAAGGACGGTATCGATGCGTAGTTCGGGCTGCTTGGAAGAGTCGAGGATGTTTGCACTGACATGAAGTTCGAACTTCTCTCGAAACCGGGGATAATCCGCTTCCCTGAGGGTGATGCCCGCCGCATACTTGTGTCCACCATACTGGATCAGACAATCCGAGCAGGCATCGATGGTCTCGTACAGGTCGAATCCTGGAACACTCCTGCCGGATCCCACAAGGTAGTCCCCTGAGCGGGTGAGTAGGATGGTGGGCCGGTGATGCCGATCGATCAGCTTCGAGGCCACGATCCCGATCACACCTTTGTTCCATTTCTCCCCAAACAGGACGGTGCTTGAACGGACACCTCCAGCCTCCTCGGCGTCAATCATCTCCAGTGCCTGGAGGTGGATCTCCTTTTCCACCGACTTTCTTTCTTGATTGAAGGCATCCAGGTTGTGTGCGGACAGCATCAGGTTCTCCGAACGTCCTGTCAACAAATCCACCGCTTCGGTTGCATTCCTCAGCCTTCCGGCACTGTTGATCCTGGGGCCCATGTAAAAGACCAGATCCGAGACAGACCACTCCTTGTCGTCTTGATGGAGCGCCTTGAGCGCTTCTATTCCGGCGCTTGGGTTCTTCCGAATTTTCTCCAGGCCGAAGTGGAGCATCGTCCGGTTTTCTCCGCTCAATGGAACGATGTCGCATGCAATGCTCATGGCCACCAGGTCACAGTAGCGCAGGAAGGGATCGTAAGCTTCATCCAGGCCGAAGGGTTCAGGCTGTGAGCGAATCTTCCGGACGATGCCTTGGCATAACTTCATCGTCAACGCACAGGCCGATAGATTTTTGTCGGGGTAGCCGCAGCCGGCTTGTAATGGATTCAGCAATGCTACAGCCGCAGGCAGCTCAGCCCCTGCCTTGTGGTGGTCCACCACGATCACATCGATCCCTTTTTCGTTGGCAAATCGCACCTTCTCGACGGCCTTCATGCCACAATCGAGGGCGATCAGTAATCTGCATCCTTCATGGTAGGCATGTTGCACGCCTTCAAATGAGATTCCATAACCTTCTGTGAATCGATTCGGTATGTAAGTCTCAAAATCGAACCCTAGGTCGAGAAAAAACAACCTCAGCAAGGAAACCGAAGTTGTTCCGTCCACATCATAGTCACCGTAGATCAGGATTCGTTCGCGTTTTTGCAGGGCGGATAATATCCGGTCGCAAGCCAAGTCCATTCCCTTCATCAGGAAGGGATCATGCATCTGTAGCGGGGACGGCACCAAGAACTGCTTGGCTTCCTCGACGGAGGCAATGCCTCTCTGGTGGAGAATCGTCGCGAGGGCGCGGGGGAAGTTGCCTCCCTTGGTTCCCAGGGCCTCCTCCAGCCGTGATACCGCGGCGGAGTCGGGTTGTGGGGTCAGTTTCCATTCCACGGATCGTCGGATTTGTTCTGTTCTCGTAATATGTTCCGAAAGTTCAAAAATAAGCAATGCAAGAACGAGAGTCTTCAACAAAATAGGAGACGGGCAGAAAATCAGGATGGATTGCAATGCTGTTCCTGATTTTTCCGGGCATTTCCACCACGGAGGTTCCGATCCGTTTGCTTTTGCAACAAACCATGTGGAAACCCAGGCAGACGGTGGATGGTTTGCTGTCTTCATGCGAGGAATGACGTACAGCCGTGCATGCTGGCCGTGTGGCCGCAGGGGGCTACAGACCATTCCCCTGGAAATTGACAAACCCTGAAAAATGATTAATTTGGCAGTTGGGCGGATCCTTGCCATGCGATGCAGGGGCTGACCGCCCAGGGCAATGGCAATGGAATTGAGAAAGGTCATCGTGATGGGAACGGGTGCACACCTGAGCAGGGAAGGGCGTAGCTTGATGCGCAGACGAAAAGGGCGGAAGTGTCCCCAGAGGGCAGCCAAGGAATTCGCACTGATCCTGCCAAATCCAGAGGCTTGCCGGGTTCGGATAAGCCGGCGCGGCTGGCTCCTGGTGCATCATCCTTGAAACCAAGCCCCTGATCTACAGAGAAGATGACCGTCAAGATCGAGCGCAGGATGTGGTGGATTTATGCATGTGCGGCGGTGACTTGCATCGTGGCCTTGTGCGGTACTCCATGGTGGACGGTCGATGATGCATTCATCGCGTACAGATATGCAAGGAATCTGGTTCTTGATGGGGTCCTGACATGGAACATTCAGGATTCCGCCCTAGTGGAGGGTTATACAGGAATCTTCTTGCCCCTATTGTCCGCGGCAATCATGAAGTTGGGGCTCCCTCTGGTGATTTCCATCAAGATTCTTGGGGTTTTGGCGATTCCGGCAATCGGATGGCTGGTGTTGTCGACCATGAGCCGAATGGGGGCAAGTCCATCCTCCGCAGCCTTCACAATATTGCTGCTGTCGGCGGGCCCTCCCCTGTACATGCATGCCTTGAGCGGACTTGAAACGATTTTTTTCAGCTTGTTCATGATGGGGACCTTTTGGGGGTTGGCAGGAGTGAAGACACCTGGAGCTCGCGTGGTGCCGCTTCTCTGGTTCGCCACATTTGCCGTGCTGGTGGGTCTGTGCCGCCCGGAGGGAATCGCACTTGCGGTTCTGTCATGCGCCTTTATGGCATATAAATTTGGTAGCCAGGGAGATGGAGCCAGTGATCGCAAGTATTATCCCATCGTTGTCTTGCCTGTATTGGTTCTGCTCGGGTATTGGGCTTGGCGTGCAGGCTACTACGGGTCTTTCCTCCCCAATAGTTACCATGCCAAGCGATTCGATGGCCTTTTCAACTGGGATTCGGTCGTTGCGCTGGCGAAGTTCGGGGGCTACTATTGCCTGATGCCGTCGGCAGGGTTGCTTTGCGTTCATTGGTTGGCTGGCCTTCGCGGGATCCTGCCCCGCTTGCAAATGCGGTGGGTGGCCATCCTATTCCTGGTTGTCTGCTGGGGGCTTTACCTTCATAGCAGCCTATGGATGAATTATGGATCGAGGTTTTTTTATCCGTTTCTGCCGGTCATACTTGTTTTTTTGATCCATGCCCTTGACTCTGCCTGGAGCAGATTGAAGCAAGGTGCGGAGAAGCATCGCCGGCAGTTGGCCGCACGGTGGTGCATTGCCGGTCTTGCCGTCCTTCAAGGGGGTGTCATGGTTTTTCGGGCCGATCGGCAATCCGTGTTCTTGAAGGATTACACTGCGGTCCTGGAAGAGGAGTTGATCCCGGCGGGGCAGTTCCTGGCGGAACATTTTCCCGGGGATGCCCGTGTGATTTCGTATATGGATGCTGGGGCGGTCGGGTATTTCTCCGGGCTGGAGATCATTGATTTTGGAAGGTTGAACGACCAATATCTCGCCCAAAACAAGCTCTCCAATGCGCAGGTCTTGGAGTATTTTTTCAAGCAGGACGCCGACGCCGTAGTGATGACGAGCGAATCGCAAGACTCCTTCTCCTATGTCCCTGAAGCAATGTCCATTGTCCGTGATCCGAGGTTCAGGGCCTATCGGTTGTCTCGTCGGTGGGGGAACAGTGTCGGCTTTCCCTACTGGCAATGGCTGTATGTGAGGGAATGAATGTCCTCGACGAGGCGGAGAAATCCGTCAGAATATGCCTAGCAACCAGTCCCCATGGCTCTTGCGGGGAATACCCGCCACCCAGCCCACGAGGCTGTCCGGGGATGTTGCAGCCGGAGGAAGGCGCAGGCGACACAATGTGGATACCCTCTTCCGGGTCTTGGTTCACCATAATGACCATCCAGACCGAGTCTCAATAGAGCAATTCCGGGTGATGGGCTACCAATTCCACGTGGTTGTCCGCAGGGCTGTGTCCGGGATCGCAATGGTACCCGAAGATCGTGTAGCGGTCTTGCCACCGCATCAGGTCTTTGTAATGGGTATGGGAACGGATGGGTGAATGGAAGAAAATCTCATGGAACACGGTCGGCGATGGCAGGTTCCGTGCGTTCAGCTCCCCAAAAAGGTAGTCTGCATCGCCATTGTCCCCTGAATAGACCACGGACGCGCTCGTACCTTGAAAATAGTAGGCGAACGTGGGCATGCCGACGACATGCCTCCCGAAGGTATCAATGGATCCGGCGCCTTCCAGCTCAGAAACGAAATGAAAGGTTGCCAATTCGGAGGGGTTGTCCATCGTAAAGCGAAAAAATGCGGTCAACAGTTGCCGGAACGCATCCGAAGGGACATAGATGGGAATCGGCCCCTTGCCGAGGACGAATCGACGGTAGAAAAGCAATGTGGTCAGGCTTCCCACGTGATCGTCATGCAAATGCGTAATGAAGATTCCATCGATTTCCGAAACCATTCCCAAGCTGGCAAGCCGCGAGAAAACCGAATTTCCACAATCGATCAGAAAGTTTTTGTCGCAATGGCGCACGACCGCCGACGAATTGCCCGAGGTGAAGTCAAATGCGCCCCCCGTGCCGATGAACTTGATAGAGGGTGATCCAAAGGTATTTTCCATCGTGTACCAGAGTGTGACGGCAAAGAAAGTACGACTGGCAGAGATTCGCAATTTTAAGGAGGAGCCGCATTCACCTCTAGCGGAGAACATTTTTTACTTTTTTTTCACCCTCGGAACAGGGGTAAGTCCGTAATATTTACAGTTGCTATTTCTCGCTGTAAATGAATGGTTTGCAATTCAAAAAACAGCCAAAATTTGCCATTGAGCTCCAAATATTGGCCTACAAAATTTATTTTCTGCCTTGAATTGTCATTGTACTTTTGTACCAGAACCAAGGAAAAGAAGTTCTTTGAAGGTAGAATGAATGAGTCGCCCTGCCAATCCATGCAAATGGGGGCGGGGTGAGATGGAGCAGGATCAGCCACTTGGAATCCTTCGGTAATGTAAGTCTATTACGTTTCGATCGATGACGTGGCGCCTTCGTCAGTGGTTTCGGTCACTGGGTGTATGAGTCTTTGAGTGGTTTGTGATGATTGATGTAGGTAAAAGATTATCTCCTTTTTTATCCAATGTCCGCCGTCCGGCGGATGCGTTTCTCTGTTGATTGATGCCGAGAGTCCCCGCTAGGGGGCTCCGGCATTATTTTTTTGTGGAAGGACAGCCTTCCGAAGAGCCATGGATCGCAAAAGTACCGATCAGCATGCCGACGAATCCACAGAAAATCACTCACCACGCGGTGATATGCCCCTTTCGTGCGAGCCCAGAAACAGATTGGACGACCTTGCCGAACGGATCATCCGTCTCAAACAAAGGATGCAATTCCTCGAAAACGAACTTTCCGAAATACAAGCCGCCCTCGCTGCCCGGGAACCCGGGAAATCAAACGGTGACATCAAGCAGGGTTAGCCTCTAGGCTGGCCACAAGCCTCCCAATGATCTTTGGGTGGTCTTTGCTTTTCTCTTCTGAAGGGCGGGCATTGCTGCGCAGAACGGAGAGGATGCGCTCAATTTCGGCATCAGGATCCAGGAAATAATTGCGAAGCCATACACGGTGGAGCGTCCATCCTCGTTGCTCCAGCAAAGCCGGCCGATAGACCTCCCGCTCCTTGGCGGAGCGTCCCAGGAAATAGTTTCGCCCTTCACATTCGATGCCGAGTTGGTAGCTGCCATCTGCACCCACGACCACGAGATCCAGGGTGAAGTTCGAATCGGTCACGTTGCGCCGTACGACGAGCCCCTTCGCTTCCAGCTTTTGCTGGATTCGGGAAATGTAATCGTCGTCCGGGGTGGACGGAAGTGGCGAGGATGCTCGGTCTTCAGGCTGGTGATGATGATACTGTGCCAATAGCGCACTGACATTGCCGATCTCGCCGCGGTCCACGGCTCGGGCGTACGCCAGATAACTCCGAAGCAGCCTGGGCCCGTCGTATTTGGCGTCATCCACCTTGAGATCTTCGGGTTCGATGCTGCAGACAATGATTTTTTTCTTCTTCGCCCTTGTGATGGCCACATTCAAGCGATTGCTTCCTCCCTGCTGGTTCAGCAGCCCGAAATGTGCGACCAGCTTCCCGGAAGGATTTCTCGCGTAGCCGATCGAGAAGATCACCACGTCGCGCTCATCGCCCTGTACATTCTCTATGTTCTTGACAAAAATACCCAGCCGTTCCTCCCCTTCCTCCCGCTCCATCGCATGGAACAATCTGGAGAGGCTCTTCTCGTCCCCGGTCTGGCGGTAATGTTCCAGCCGCTGTTCCAGCAATGTCCGTATCAGTTCCTTCTGATCGAAATTGAAGGTCACGATCCCGATCGTCGGATTGTCGGGGCGTTTCACCATCTCCTCCACCAGGGCAACGACTTTCTCGGCTTCGCGGCGGTTGCAGTTGCCCTCCCATACTCCGTCTACCTTGATGTAGCTGATGGGAGGCCTGCTGATGTACTCGTGCCGTGCGGGCGGGATGACATTCAGGCTCCCCCCGTAGAAGGCATGGTTGGAAAAATTGATGAGTTCCCTCTCCGAGGACCGATAGTGCCAGGAGAGCTTGCATTGGGGGAGTTTGTTCCTGGCCAAGTCCAGGATGCTCTCTACCTCCAATGGCATTTGATCTTCGACGAAGGGGGCTTCCTCCTCATCGGCCTTCACACGGTACAGGTCAAATGGCGGAAGCTGCTGGTCATCGCCTGCAATCACACATTGGCGCCCGCGCAGCATTGCAGGCAGGGCACGTTCGACATAGCACTGGGAGGCCTCGTCGAAAATCACCAGGTCGAAATGGTTTTTTACCATCGGGAAGATCGCCGAGACCGACTCTGGAGACGCCATCCAGCATGGAACCAGAGTACTGAGGCCCTCGTCCCAGTACTGTTTCACCAGCTTCCGCAGCGGCCAAAGCTGCCGCTGCTTTCTCACCTGGTGCCCGATGTCACGGTAGGTGACAGGATTGCCGAGCCGATTGCATTCGATCCGGTCCACGATGGCGGCCTTGAGCTTGTGCTGGATGAGTCCCGCCACCGTCGCCGTGCGGTTGTTGACCAGCTGCCGGTAGGCCTCCAATCGCTTCGGCATGTGGCGGTTGCTGGTGGTGAGCAGCTCGGGACGCAGGGATTCGAGCTCGGCGAGCCAGGCACTCCAGAGGCCCTGGTCGGCCATTCTCAGCAGTTCATCCTTTCCTACGCTGCCGATGAAGGGCTCCAGGATGGCCAGCACGCTTCGATGATGCTGCGGGAGCGTTTCCAGCAT